>WRJS01000069.1 GCA_009778475.1 Kiritimatiellota bacterium
CCCCATTGGGGTCCCCTGTCTCGCCCTCCAGAATCTGTAACAGGCCTAATGTTGGAATTTCCATTGCAAAGAATTTTTATGGTTTGGCTAGCATGGCGGCGCGGGGTTTGGTATATTGAATTCTTCCAATTGGGGTTTTCAGATGAAGTGCGAGATTTGCCATAGCGCGGAGGCCGAGAGGGCGATTATGAAGAAGGCGAAGGGGCAGCCTGACCAAGAGCTGTATGTCTGCGCCGGGTGCGCCATCGAGGCGAAGCTGGCAGAGCATGACGAGGAGTTGGGCAGCCTCAAAAAGACGGCCGAGAAGCTCGCGAAGAAACCGCCCGCGCCGCCGCAGGAGCCGGACGCGCTGCCGGAGCTGGTGGGCATGATTATTGACGCGACGCTGGAAATCATCAACCATGCCTTGCCGTCGCAAGAGCCCGCATGCCCGCAGTGCGGCGTGACGCGCACAGAGTACCGCAAGGCCTCGCGGCTGGGCTGCGCGGTGTGTTACGAGACGTTCGCGAAAGAGCTCACCGGCCTGATTGCCGATATGCACCGCACGCCGAAACATGATGGCAAGGCGCCGAAGAAGCCCGTGCCGTCGAAAGAGGTGCAGAAGCTGATGCGGCAACTCTCGGCGGCCGAGCGCGCACGGCGCATGGAGGATGCCGACACATTGCGTGCGGCCATCCGCTCGCTCGGGTGGCGGCCGGACGCGCCGGGGGGGGATGCCGGATGAAGTGGTTCCCGCAAAAAGGCCCGCAGCGGTGTTCGGTCGCGCGCATCCCGGAGGAGGATATCGCGATGGGGTGCCGTGTGCGGCTGGCGCGCAACCTGCGCGAGCATGTCTTCCCGGACCGCGCGACGGCGCGTCAGCGCGCGGTGGTGCTGAGCAAAGTCATGCGGGTCATCCAGAAGGAGGATCCCGCGTTTTCGCGCCTCACGCTGGATGACCTGCCGGAGACGGAACGCCTTCTGGTGTACGAGACGCGGCTTATCAGCAAGGAGCTTTCGGAGCGCGATTCCGGCGCGGGCATCGTGATGGCGCAGGATGCGTCCGTGTCCGCGATGATTAACGAGGAGGACCACCTGCGCATACAGGGCTTCGCGCCGCACATGGACATCGAGGCGGCGTGGCGCAAGGCGGACGCGCTCGACACGACGTTCGACGCATACCTCCAGTATGCGTGGACGCCGCGCTGGGGCTACCTGACCGCCTGCCCCAGCAACCTCGGCACGGGGATGCGCGTGAGCGTGATGTTCCACCTCATCGGCCTGCGCATGACGGGCGACCTGGAGGCGGCCATCCGCGGCCTTGAGCGGATGCGCCTGCTCGTGCGCGGCATCTACGGCGAAGGCTCGGAGTCGTCCGGGCAGATATTCCAAATCTCGAACATGGACACGCTGGGCATGGACGAGGCGGCCATCCTCACGCGCATACGGCGCATCTGCGAGGAGCTCGTGCGGCAGGAGCGCAACGCGCGTGCGCGCGCCATCTGCAACTCGCCCTTGGCGGTGGAGGACACCCTCGCGCGCGCGTTGTGTCTGCTGAAGAACGTGCTGCTCTTGCCGTCGGGCGAGGCCATGGAGCTGCTCTCGGCGCTCCGCTTCGGCGTCTCGGTGGGGCTGGTGACGAAGCTGACGGTCAAGAAGATCGACCAGCTGATGCTCACGATTCAGCCCGCGCACCTGCAGCGCGAGGTGGACAAAACGCTCACGCCCGAACAACGCGACGAGTTCCGCGCCGTCCTGTTGAAACGTCAATTGTCAAAAGCAACCCTCAGAAAGATTGCACAATGAACCGACTTGAAGAACACGTCAAAAACACACCGCTGATCTGTGACGGCGGCATGGGTACGCAGCTGCACGGGCTGGGCCTCCAGCCGGGCGAATGCCCGGAGCTGTGGAACACCGCACACCCTGACCGCGTCCGCGCCGTCTATGCGGCGTACCGCGACGCGGGCAGCAGCATCATCGAGACCAACACCTTCGGCGGCAGCCGCTACAAGCTCGCGCACTACGGGCTCGCGGAGCGCGCGGCGGAAATCAACCGCGCCGGTGTCGCGCTCGCGCGTGAGGTCGCCGCCGCAAACCAGCACGTCATGGCCAGCATGGGGCCGACGGGGGCGTTCATGGAGCCTTACGGCGACGAGACCGAGGAGGCGTTCTACGAGGCGTTCAAGGAACAGGCGCTGGCGTTCGCGGAAGGCGGCGCGGACGCGGTCATCGTCGAGACCATGACCGCGCTCGAGGAGTGCTGCGTCGCTATCCGCGCGGTGCGCGAGAACACCGCGCTCACCTGCCTCGCGAGCTTCACGTTCGACCCGCAGCCGGACGGAGGCTACGCCTCCATGATGGGCGTGACGCCCGAGGCGTTCGCGCGCGCGGCGGCGGACGCGGGGGCGCACATCGTCGGCTCGAACTGCGGCCTGGGGCCTGACCACATGCTGGCGATTGTGAGGCGCATCCGCGCCGTGACCGACCTGCCGCTCATCGCGATGCCCAACGCGGGCATGCCCGTCGTCGAGGATGGGCATACGGTATTCCCCGCCACGCCCGAAGAGATGGCGCGGCACGTCCCCGCGTTCCTCGCGGCCGGCGCGCGCATCATCGGCGGCTGCTGCGGCACCACGCCCGCGCATATCGCGGCACTGTGCGAGGCGCTGAAACGCAACTGATTTTTTCGATCCGGGGGAGTCGTATGTTATACTGGTTTGCGCCGTCTCTGACGGAAAAGTGGGGGCCGTTTCGTTTGCTGGGGTCCCACCTGATGCTTCTGGCGGTCGGCACGCTGGCGGCGGGCTTCATAATTTGGCGGGTGTTCCCCTTCTTCTGGGCGTATATGCCGCAGGACAGGGGCAAGAAACTCGCGGCCGACGGCGGCCTGACGTCCATCAACAAGCCCACCGGCACGGGGATGCTGATGTCCCTGCTGGTGCTGCCGGTTATCGTGCTATGCGTGCCGCTGACGTTGGCGGAGTACGGCGTCCTAGCCTGCCTCTACCTGTGCATGATGTTCGGCTACCTCGACGACAAAAGCACCCTCCCGTGGAGCGAGACCAAGAAGGGCCTGCTGGACCTGGCCGTGGCGACCGTCGCGGCGGCGTTCATCTACGCGATACAGGGCGGGGGCGTGTGGATGCCGTTTCTCAAGGGCGAGGTTATCCTGCCGCTCTGGCTGTACGTCCCCGTCGCGGCGGCAATCCTCTTCATCCTGATTAACGTGACCAACTGCTCGGACGGCGTGGACGGCCTTGCGGGGACACTGACGCTGGTGTCGCTGTTCGCGCTTGTCGCGTTGCTCTACGGCGTAGTGGGCTACCGCCCCGTCGCGGACTACCTGCGCATCCCGCACAACCCCCTCGGCGCGCGCTGGGCAATCCTGACCGCGATCTACGCGGGCGCGCTGGCGGGCTACCTGTGGCACAACGCCGAGCCGAGCAACGCGCTGATGGGCGACGCCGGCTCGCGCCTGTTCGGGATGCTGGTCGGCACCGCGGTGCTGGTCTCGGGCAACCCGTTCCTGATTTTCGTGGTCTCGCCCGTCGTGCTCGTCAACGGCGGCCTGGGGCTGTTCAAACTCGTCTTCCTGCGCGGGCTGCGCCGCGCAGGCCTAGACGTGCGGCCGACGCACACGCTGGACGCGCGGGAAGTCGCGGGCCAGAACGTGATCATCCGCGCGCTCCACAGCGTGCGCTTCCCCCTGCACGACCACTTCCGCCACTGCCCCCGGTACAGGTGGAGCAACGCGCAGATCCTCATGCGCTTCACGCTGATACAGGCGTTCCTCACGCCCATCCTTTTCGTCATCCTCATCAAGATCCGGTAGGCGCACTATGACAGCCCTTCTGCTCAGCTTAGGACCACACGACGCGCTGGCGGCAGACAGCCGCGAGCAGGTCGCCGCGCGCGCCAGCGTCGCGCCCGGCAGCGTCATCGAAATCACCGGCCTCGCCAGCCAGGCCTTCGAGAAAGAAATCCCCGCGCTGGCGCAGGCCATCGCGCACGGCGGCGACGTTGTGATTGGCGCGTCGCGCCCCCGCGCCGCGCAGGCCCTGCTCGACTACGCCGCCGTTGATATGCGCGCGTGCCGCGTCACCTGGGTGCAGGTCCCGTTCGACCGCGACGCGCTCAGGCGCGGTTACGGCACCCCTTGGTTCCCCGTCATCGACCGCACGCGCTGCACGGGGTGTGGCACCTGCGCGGACTACTGCCTCTTCTCGGTCTATGCGGTGGACGAGGCGCTGCCCCCCAGCGGGAAAATCCGCGTGGCCATGCCGCAGTATTGCAAGATCGGCTGCCCCGCGTGCGCGCGGCTCTGCCCGGCGGGCGCGCTCATCTTCCCCTTCTGCGCCGAGGCCGAGCTCAACGGCGAGATCGCCGCCCCCCCGCAACGGACGCAGGAAGACGCGCTCGCCGCGCTTGGCGACGACCCCATGCGCATCCTCGCCGAACGCCGCGCCAAGCGCCGCCTCATCGACCCCGCCAAATTTGACCAAGCCGAACGCGACCGCATCACCTTCTCGGGCATCCTCTGAATCGGGGCGATTGAAAACCTTGCAACGGCTCGCGAGGACGCTCGCCCGCCATCGTGAAATCTGTATTTACAGGACACGCGTGCCGAAGAGGATTGACCTTGCCGCGCAAATCCTATATCATTGCGCACGTTTTCAGATGGGAAACAAGGCTGCCGCCTGAACGGCGTGAACGAGGAGTAGAGGGTAAGAGATGGACACCATTTATACGGGCAAGACGAAAGATGTGCTGATGGACGCGGCAACAGGGGAACGCTACCTCCTGTTCAAGGACAGCGCCACAGGCGAGAACGGCGTGTTCGACCCTGGCTCAAACACCGTCGGCGGCTCGGTGCAGGGCAAGGGGCGGGTGGGGCTGGAGGTCACGCAATATTTCTTCGAGCTCATGGAGAAGAACGGCGTGCCGACGCACTACCTCGGCGCGGACCTGGACTCATGCCTGATGAAGGTCAAGGCGGTCACCGTCCCCAAACTCGAGTTCGTGCTGCGCTACTTCACGGCCGGCAGTATGTGCCGCCGCTTCACGCTGGAGAGCGGCGTCCCGTTCGACCCTCCCTACGCCGAGGTCACGCTCAAGGACGACGCGCAGGGCGACCCGCTCATCTCCGAGCGTCTGTGCCTGATGAAAGGCCTGCTCGCCCCCAGCCAATATCAGGCCGGGCTTGACCTGCTCGTGCGGGTCGGCGATGTGCTGCGTGCGGAGCTGGCGCAGATGAACCTCACGCTGATTGACTTTAAGGTCGAGTTCGGGTTCGACGTCTCCGGCAGCATCTGCGTCGCCGACGAGATCACGCCCGACATCTGGCGCGTAAAGGATGAGAACGGCACCATCCCCGACCAAATCGCCTGCGCCAAGATAATCCTGCAACGTATCGCGAGCAGGGTGTGAAGACCTGCTGTAATGTAAATTGACGTTGCCACCTATATGGCGGGCGGCGGCATATCTATGAGCGGCGGCGGGTCGTCGTCGTCATCTTGCGCAGGTGCGGGCCGGCGCTTGAAGAGGCGCGCGATGCCGCGCACAATCCATATCAGGAACGCGAGGACGAACAGTCCCGCGCCGACAGACGACGCAACCGGCGCGGTGGCGGGCAGCGTGAACGCGGCCATGAACACGGCCGCAATGCCCGTCGCCAGCGCGATGCGGCGCCCGCGCCACGGGAAGACCGCCAGCACAAGCCCCAACAGGCAGATGACGCCGCACGTCACCAGCAGCGGCGTGTTCGCGCCGCCCAGCAGCGCGGGGACGACGCGCACGCTCACGCTCAGCGCCGGCTCGCTGCCCAGCGTCGCGGTGCGGTAGAACGTCAGCGACGACCCTGCGGCGTCGAACAGGGCGTTGTCGAAGAACAGCGGCACGATGCGGCGTTGCCGCTCGCGGCTCATCGAGCCGCCCGTGGCGTTCGCGAACGCGCGGTGCTCGTCCACGCTCACGCGCCACGTGGCGAAGGTGACGGGCGTGTCGGGCAGGCGCGGCGCGGTGAGATCGACGTTACCGTAGCGGCGCGGGGTGGCCGCGGGCTGGGCATACGTCACCGCGATCGAGATGGCCTGATTGGGGTTGCGCGGGCGCTCGACGGGGACGAGCAGACGGTCGTTGGCCTGTTGCGCGGGGATGTCGCGCGTGGCCGCGCCCGCGCCCTGCCGCACCTTCCACACCGTCGCGTCGGGCGGCAACTGGATTTCCAGATACTGGCGCGAGGTGTTCTTCACCTGCCATGTCGCGGTGGTGACGGACTCGCCCTCGTTGCCGATGGAGGATTCGATCTGGAGGAAGTCCACCACCTGATCAATCGGCTGGCGGTTGTCCAGCGCCTGGATGCGGAGCGCCACGGCGTGGTCGGGGCGCGTGTATTTCCATGCGCCGACGACGGGGGCGGTGACGGTCGCGGCGTAGCCCTCGGGCAGCTCGTCGCGCGGGATGCGGATGAGCGAGGGCGGCAGCGCGGCGGCCTCGATGACGCCCAGCGGCGCGGAGGTGGCCACGGCCATGTAGCCGAGCTCGCTGGCGGTGTCGAGCGTCTCAATCTCGCCGATGGTCAGCGTCGCGTCGTCGTAGGAGATCGGGTGGTCGTAGCTCAACAGCAGCGTGAAGTCACCGAGGATGCGGTTCACGAGGCGCACGGTGCAGACGTCGTCCTTGCGGCTCCACGAGTCGATGTCCACGCCCGTCACGTCCAGCCCCTGAATCGCGGCCGGGACGCGGAAGCGCAGCGTCTGCACGGGCGCGCCGCTGATATGCCCGTTGACCGCGGCCGACACGTACACCACGCCCTGCCCCAACGACACCAGATGGAACACCTCCGAATGAATCGCCGACTGCGCGTACTCGAACGCCAGCCCCAGCGACCAGTTCGCCTCGCGGAAGCGGTACGCCAGCTGCGCCCCCTCCGCCTTGAACGGCACGGACGCGGTGTGGATGTCGTTCAGCTCCTGCGCCCCCTGCGGCACCAGGCGCATCCCGCGCTCCGCCGCCGCCACCAGATAGCCGCGCTGCGCCTTCGCGCCCTTCACCGACAGCCTCGGCACCGCGATCGCGCCACTGACTCCTGATTCCCCTTTAAGAGCCGCCAGCCGCGCCTCCAGACGCACCATCGCCGTCACGTTCCCCGACACCGGCTTGCGGAACGGGATCACAATCTCGCGCCCCTCCCCGGCCGCCACCGTGTCCACGTCATTCTCCGCGAACGGCGAGCCGCTCACGGACACCACCACCCAGCGCGGGTCTGCCGGGATCTCGATCCGCACCTCGCGCGTCGGCGCGTCGCGCACATCCATCTGCACCGTCGCGTCCAGCGTCATTGCCGCGTCCGCCACCGACACCAGCATATTCATCTCCGCGTTGAGCAGCGTCGCGATGTTATCCGCCGTGACCGACAGCGCGAACGGCAGCGCCGCGTACTGCCACACGAACACGCTCTTCGCGGGGATATGCCGCGCCGCGTCCCCCTCCTGCGCCACCTTCGGGAACGCCCCCGCCTCCACCTGCGTCAAGCCCGACGACGACGCCACCTGCAGGCGCACCGCGCTGTCCGTCCCCAGCAGCACATCCCCCCCCACGCGGATCATGCCCTGCGGCACCAGCACCGGCACCTCCGCCGCGCACGGGAACGCCCCCAGAGGACGCTCGCACACCACCCCCAGGCGGTACGCCCCGGACTGCGGGTGCGCCAGCTGCACACGCAGCACATCCCCCTCCACGCGCCAATCCTGAATGTCCGGCCCCGATACCGAGAGGACATTGAGAGACGGGCCGGCGGCCGCCCCCTCCCCCTCAACGTTCCCCTCCTGCCGCCTGTCCCCTAATTCCTGACTCCTGATTTCTAATTCATTCAGCTGCCCCTGCGCCACCTGATACGTGAACACCGAGTCCACCCGCAACGCCCCCGGGCTCACCGTCGCCACCGTGTTGACATCGCACGACGCCACGAGGTCCGACTGCGCCAGCCGCACGTCCGGCCGCCATGACAGCACGAACTCCGGCCGCGGCACCAGTTTCGCCGCCAGCACCTTCCGCCCGTCCTCCGCGACCCTCGCCTCCGCCACGACCGTCCCCCCCATCACCGCCTCCAGCGACGTGTCCGCCATCCGCACCTTCGCGTCCCGCACCGGCAGCACCGGCAGGCTGAACCGCGTCACGCGCCAAGCGCCCTCCTGCCGCGTCTGCGCCGCGAACGTCAGCGACGCCTCCCCCTTGCGCTTCCCCCACAGCCACATCGCCTTCGGGTCCCGCTCCAGCGTGTAGGCCTCCCCCTGCCGCACCAGCCTCAGCCCCTTCGGCAGGGACGACGCCTGAACCGTCGCCGCCCCGCGCAGCACCTCCAGCGCGTCATCGCGCGCCATGTCCTCGAACGTCAGCGACAGCGTGAACACCGCGTTCTCGCCCTGCACCTCGCCCTCGAGCCCGAACGCCGTCCACCGCGCCTTGTCCTCGACCTTCGCCGCCGCCCCGCCCGCCAGCAGCAGGCCCGCCACCAACACCATCGCTTTGCGCATCATAACGAAATCCTTTCCCAATTTGCAAACCATCGTACCACGTTCTATACGGTTGCGGAAGCGATTTTATTTATCCGGCGCTTGAGATTTTATTTCTGGAACGGCACGGCGAGTGTGCGGAGGAGGATGAGCAGGTCGAAACGGAGGGAGCGGTTGCAGAGGTAGTACACGTCGAGGAGGCACATCTCGTCGAAGGTGCGGGCGTTGCGGCCGGAGACCTGCCACAGGCCCGTGAGGCCGGGCTTGCCGTTGAGGCGCAGGAGGTGGCAGGGCTCGGTGTAGTGCGCCTGGTCGCTGGCGGGCAGAGGGCGGGGGCCGACGAAGCGCATATCGCCGCAGACGATGTTCCAGAGCTGCGGCAGCTCGTCCAGGAACCAGCGGCGGAGGAAGCGGCCCAGGCGCGTGACGCGCGGGTCGGCGGCGAGCTTGAAGGGGCGGTCGCCCGGCCCTTTGCGCGCTTGCAGCTTGGCGTGCAGCTCGGGCGCGCGGCGGTGCATGGTGCGGAACTTCATGATGCGGAAGGGCTTGCCGCCCGCACCGTAACGCTCTTGCAGGAAGAATACGGGGCGGCCGTCGAAGGCCAGCACGAGGAAGATGATCAGGACGAGAAGCTTAGCGATGCTCAGCAGCATTTGGAACGCGATGAAACGTTCCATCCAACTGTACGGCGGGATGTCGTGCGCGGTCTTTGCCGCAGGGAAGATGAAATAGCCCGCGAGCTCCCCGCGCCCGTTCGGGCGCAGCCGCGCGGGCCCCGTGAGGACGGGGAGGCAGGCGGCGGGGATGGCGATGTCGTCGCCGGGCGTCTCCGCAAGGATGCGCAGGGCGGCGAGCGGGTCGGCGCCAACATCAGTGCTGTTTATCAGTAACACAGGGAATCAACCTTTTTGAATATCCAATCTCCCGCAGGGAACCTCCCCCGCATTGCCCGCGGCCGCGCCAACGCAGACCCTTACGCCCACGTGGAGTGCGCCGCCCTTACCGTCAATCCTATCCATAACGAAAACCTCATGTCCGCCTCCTATTTTACAATAACCGGCGTGCCACACGCAAGGCCGTAATTCAACCCCGTCTCGCGTTGCCCCTAATTTCTAATTCGCCATTCCAAATTCCGCCGCCCTGTGTTATAATGCCCGCATGATTTTGTTTTTCCATGTTTTGCCTTTGCGGTGCGCTGCCTGTGCGGGAGGGTGCTCCGATGCTGGCATCTGACCTGACAAAGACGGGGCTGGCCAAGTGGGGCGGCGAGGCGGTCTATCAGCAGGCCGAGGCGCTGGTGAAGCGCGGCGCGGTGCTGAAGGCGGAGATGCGCGACGGCTGGATTACGGGCGTCATCGCGCGTGACGGCGGCGATCTGCGCACGCGGCTACGCGTGTGCGCGTTCGACCGCATCGAGAGCCATTGCCCGTGCGTGACGAACCAGCGCGACGGGCAGGTGTGCCTCCACGTCGTGGCGCTGGGCCTCACGCTGGTGCTGCGCCACGCGGACCCGCTGCGCGTGCAGAAGCACGTCGAGGACCAGCGCCGCGCGAACCGCATCGCGCAGGCGCAGACGCGGATGATCCGGCGCGACAGGTTCGGCATCCCGGCGCGGCTGGCGCTGACGGTGCCGCCGGGGTGGGTCGAGGCGTTCCGCCAAGGGCAGGTGCCGGTGAGCCTCGTGCTGCTGGCGGCGGACGGTTTCATCCTGCCCGAGCAGATCACGCAGGAGGAGGCGTTCGCGCTATCGGACGAGGACGACAACCTGCTGTCGGTGCTGGAGGACATCTGCGAGGGCCCGCCGAAGGACACCAACCAGCTGCCGGCCATCGATTTCCTGAACGTGCTGGCGATCGCGGCGCACGCGGGGATCGCGGTCGCGGGGCGCGGCGAGCTGGCGATAAGCCCGACGCCCGTGGATTCGCACCTGCGTGTGAGCCTCGACGAGGCGACGGGGGAGCTGCGGCTGGTGCCTGAATGTGAGAGTGGAGTGTGGAGTGTGGAGAGTGGAGTGGACAACGCCCCCCGCACTCCACTCTCCACCCTCCACCCTCCACACTCGTTAACGTGGCTGGTGAGCCATCACAGCGGCTGGGTGCTGTGCGGGGAGGTGCTCTACCCCGTCAAGAAAATCCTGCCCGCGCCGTACCATGCCATCTATCAGGCGGATGAGATCATCCCGCGCTCGCGCGTGCTGACGTTCCTCATGCGCGAGCTGCCGTCCCTGCAGGCCCTCATGCGCGTCGAGATGGAGGTGCCGCCGGACCTTTTCGTAATCGTCCCCGGCAACCCCGTTTTCCACCTCCACCTGCAAGGCTCACGCGCCGCGCTCCGCGCACGCCTGCAAGCGATGTACGGCAAACAGGCGTTCACGGCGGCATCCCCGTATGCGCAGGAGGAGTTTGCCGTCCCCGACCCCGACGACATCCTGACCTACCGCACGCGCAACATGGCCGCCGAGGCGAAGGCCGTGGCACGGCTCTTGGCGCACGGCTTCGCGCGCGACCCCGACGACGCGGACGGCTCCTACACGCTCACGGGCATCCGCGAGGTGCTGAACTTCCTCGGCACGGGCAACCCCTCCTTGGGGCGCTTCGGCTGGAAGACCACCCTCTCGCCGCGCCTCCTGGAGTGGGCGGATGCCCTGCCCGTCATCACGCCCGTCGTGCAGATCGAGGAGAGGCGCAACGGCTGTTTCGACGTGGGCATCACGTTCGACCTGCCGGGCCGGGGCGCGTTCCCCGCTGCGGAAATCCAGCGCGCCATCAACCGCGGCGACGCCTACGTCACCGCCGGCGACGAATCCCTGCTGATCGACCGCGAGGCCGTCGAGTCCATGCGCAACGTCTTCCGCGACTGCCGCAGCAGGGCCGGCGAGAAACCGGGGCATTTCGAGATGTCGCCCGTTTATGCGCCGTTCGTGCAGGCCTCGCTCCAGGCGCTCGACGGCATCGACGTGGAGGACCCGCCCGACTGGCGCGACCAGGCCGCCGCACGCAACCGCGCCGCCAACACGCGCCTCAAGCCCGTGCCGCTCGGCGCGTTGGAGAGCACCCTGCGCCCGTACCAGAAGGAGGGCGTCTATTGGCTGCGCTTCATCGAGGAGTCCGGCCTGTGCGGCATCCTCGCCGACGAGATGGGGCTGGGCAAGACGCTCCAGACGCTCACATGGCTGAGCCTGCCGCGCATGGACGCGCGCGCCCAAGGCAAGCCCGCGCTCATCGTCTGCCCCACCAGCCTCGTCGAGAACTGGAGCCGCGAGGCGGAGACCTTCGTGCCGCACCTCCGCCGCCTCGTCATCTCCGGCCCCGACCGCGCGAGCCTGTTCGCGCAGATCGCCGGGCATGACATCGTCATCACCTCCTACGCCCTCCTGCGGCGCGACCTCGAGTCCTACCAGGCCGTCCAGTTCTCCGTAGCCGTGCTGGACGAGGCGCAGCACATCAAGAACCGCTCCACCCAGAACGCCGTCGCCGCCAAGCAGGTCAACGCCGTCACGCGCCTCGTGCTGACCGGCACGCCGATTGAGAACAGCGTCGCGGACCTGTGGTCCATCATGGATTTCCTCATGCCCGACTACCTCGGCACGTACGAGAACTTCCGCTTCGACTACGAGCAGCCCATCGCCGAGGGCGACCGCGACGGCGAGCTCGCGCAGATCAAGCTCCGCCGCAAGCTCAACCCGTTCCTCCTGCGCCGCATCAAGAAAGACGTCGCCAAAGACCTCCCCGACAAAATCATCAAGACCTCCTTCTGCACGCTGACCCAAGACCAGCGGCGTGCGTATGACACCCTGCTCGACGAGTCGCGCCGCACCATCCACGGGCTCGTCAAGCAGAAGGGCTTCGACCGCTCGCGCTTCGAGATCCTCGCCCTGCTCATGCGCCTGCGCCAGGCGTGCTGCCACCTCGACCTGCTCAAAGACCACCACCCGCCCGGCGCCTACGCCGCGCCCTCCGCCAAGCTCGACGCCTCCCTCGAGCTGTTCGACGAGGCCATCGACGGCGGCCACCGCATCCTCGTGTTCAGCCAGTTCGTCTCCATGCTCAAGCTCCTGCGCGGCACGCTCGACCAGCAAGGCACCCCCTACTGCTACCTCGACGGCTCCACGCAGGACCGCCTCGCGCAATGCCAGCGCTTCAACCTCACGCCCTCCATCCCGCTCTTCCTCATCAGCCTCAAGGCCGGCGGCACGGGCCTGAACCTCACGGGCGCGGACACCGTGGTGCACTTCGACCCGTGGTGGAACCCCGCCGTCGAAGACCAGGCCACCGACCGCGCCCACCGCATCGGCCAGAAGCGCACCGTCTATAGCATCAAGCTCATCGCCGAGCACACCGTCGAGGAAAAGGTGCTCGCCATGCAGCGCCGGAAGCAGGCCATCATCAACGCCACCGTCGGCGTCACCGACGAGGCCGTCATGCAGAAGCTCACCTTCGACGACATCCGCGACTTGATTTTCTGAGGCATGATCGCAAACCTGATCAACATGGTTACCGATTCAACGGAGGGCAGGCATTCCTGCCTGTCAATGAAAGACCAAGGGGGCAGACAGGAATGCCTGTCCCCCGTTCCCTGCGGTTAAAAGTGGCGGCAAGCCGCCGCACTTCATATTGCCCTTTTCGCCCCTTTGAAAAAAAATTTCGATTTCTGTTTTTTTATTGTTGCATTCGGAACGGTTTTGGGCTATTGTTTCATCATCAATCGAAACCATGTGTGTTGTTGAGAGGTGATAAAATGAGTACGTTACTACGAGTGTTGGTTATTGTGATTACGGTTCTGTCGGCGGCTTCACTGTATTTTGCGTTTGATAATTTCAACAAACGACAAATACTGCTCGGTCGGAACGCCGCGCTTGTGAAGCAGGTCGGGCAGATCGCGCAGACAATCGAGAAGGAGGACGCGAAGCTCGCGGATGGCGAATCGGCGTTGGAGCTGCTGAAGGACACGTCGCCCGTCGCGGACCGCGTGTTGCCCAATCCCGAGAAGGAGGATCTCTTGGAGACCTATCCCTGCTGGCTGGAGACCCAGAACCTTCCGACGCTGTCCTTCGCCTCCGACGACAAGCAGATTCAGCTCATGACTTATTATGCCATTGACGAAGAGGGCAAAATCAAAGTCAGCCCGGTGAACGGCCAGAAGGTCACGACCGGCCCCGGCACCATGCAGGAGCTGCTCGATCTGTTAGGGACCCGCGCGATAGCCCAGCAGGCCACATTGAACAAGACCCGTGCCGGGATGAGCAAGCTGCGCACACAGCTCACCGACTCCGTTGAGGAAATCAACCAGCTGAAACTTGACGGCCGCGTGGCCTTGAAAGACCTGACCGAGCGCAAAGAGGAAATCGTCGAGCTCAATGCGAGCCTCGAGAAAGAGAAGGCGACCGTCGCCAAGCAGACGGGCGAAATCAGGGACCTCAAAGGGACCGTGTCCGACTTGGAGGACCAGGTCGAGACACTTGGCGCGGAGAAGGCCGGTCTGACGGATGATCTGGCAAAATCGTATGAGATGAATGAGGCGCTGAAGGAAGAGATAAGGAAAATGCGGCAAGGTGTTGATCGCGGGGTTCCCGGAGGTGAGATCCTCAGCAGCTTCGAGATGAGCGCCGGGGACAAGGGCAAGGTCATTGAGGCGAACGACGAGTTCAAGTTCGCCATCATCGAGTTCTCGAATGACGCGATGCGGGAGATGCTCGGGGAAGAGCGTGAGAACGCGCTGCCGCAGGTGAACATGAACGTCCGCCGCACCGGGCGCCAGAGCGCCACCGGCGATTTCGTCACGCGCGTCAAGCTCCGCCAGCCTGTCCGCGGCAAGAACATTGTCGTCGCGGATATCCTGAGCGATTGGCAACAGTCCCCCGTGGAGAAGGGCGATGTCGTTTTCTTCTAACAGGAGCGTCCCCGCCGTGCTGATGAGGGCGCTGTTTCTGTTGCTGCTGGGTGTGCTGGGCATCACCCTGACGGGGTGTGTCAGCGGCCCGCTGGACGACGACAACGCGGGTGTCGGCAGGGGGTATTCGTCATCTCGCGCGTCGGACAGGGAATGGAAGTGATTTCCGTATCCTGTGTTCCGGCCGCAGGCAGGGTTATGTTCGGATGTGATGACAAAAACGTGTGGTTGCGGCTTTTGGGGGCGTTCCTGCTGCTGGGGGTGCTTGCCCTCTCGGGATGTATGTGCGACACCCCGAACGACACGGAATTGCCGTGGAATGCACCCTCCGAGCGGGATGCCATGATGCCGCTCCCCAATTCCATGCTGAACCGCTATAATTGACGTTTTTGGAAAGCCCACCCTGTCCCAAAGGGTGGGTTTCTTGTTTTTTGAGTGAGGATTCACTTTTTGCTGGACAATCCGGGTGTATTGTGCTATTTTAAACCCGCTTTTTGAAACTGAGGGTATTGCAGCAGGGGACAGATGATGATTAAGTACAGTAGCGCTCAACAAAAGAAAGTCTCGGCGTATGCGCTGGCAGGGGTTGATATTGACTCCAAGATGTCAGGGATTGAAGTTATTAAGCAGATGGTTGCCACCACCAAGACCAAGGGCGTCGTCGGCGGGATAGGCACGTTCGGCGGGCTGTTCCAGTCTCCCGGCAAAGAGATGTTGCTCGTGGCCAGCACGGACGGCGTCGGCACGAAGCTCAAGGTCGCCGCGATGGCCAAGAAGCATGACACCATCGGGCAGGACATCGTCAACCACTGCGTAAACGACATCCTCGTGCAAGGCGCGCGGCCGCTTTTCTTTCTGGATTACATCGGTGCGGCGCGCTTCAACACCGCAGTGTTCACGGATGTGATCTCCGGGATCGTCAAGGCCTGCAAGGAGAACGACTGCGCCCTGCTGGGCGGCGAGACCGCCGAGATGCCCGGTCTCTACCCGCTGGGCGAGTATGACCTCGTGGGGACGATTGTCGGCGCGGTCGAGAAACGCAAGGTCATCACCGGCAAGACCATCAAGCCCGGCGACGTGGTGATCGGACTGCCATCAGGGGGGCTCCAGACGAACGGTTTCTCCCTCGCGCGGAAAGTCATCTTCGACCAGTGCGGGCTGACCCCGCACGACCACATCCCCGGCACGCGCCTGACGACCGCCGATGCGCTCCTGTCCGTGCACCGCAGTTTCCTCAGGCCCGTCATGGCGCTGATGACCAAGAAGATTCCCATCCAGGGCATGGTGCACATCACGGGAGGGGGTTTCCTGGACAACATCCCGCGCGTCCTCCCCGAGAACTGCGACGCCGTCATTGACCGCGCGACGTGGCCCGTGCCGACGCTCTTCACGTTCATCGAGCGCCAAGGGAAAGTCGAGCGCGACGAGATGTACCGCGTCTTCAACATGGGCATCGGCTATGTCATCATCAGCCGCCCGCGGGATGTGCGCAAGACCCTCACGGCGCTGGCGAAGCAAAGCCCCGTCGTCATCGGCAAAATCCAAAAGGGCACACGCAAGGTGCTGTATGTGAACTAGGGCACGGAGGGTAGCGTCATGAGAACAACCGTTTGTGTCCTTTTAACCGCAACCGTCGTGACCGTGGCCGTGCGTGCGGCGGACTGGCCGCAGTGGCGCGGCGCCGACCGCATCGGCGTCGCCGAGGAGAGCGTCAAAGGCGAATGGCCCGAGGGCGGCCCGAAGGAGTTGTGGAGGGTCACGCTCGGCGCGGGCTACTCCAGCCCGTCGGCCGTCGGCGACAGGCTCTACGTCACCGGCAACGCGAAGGCCGGCGACACCCTGCGCGGGTTCCTTTACGCGCTGGAGGCCACGAGCGGCAAGGAGATTTGGAAGCTCGACTACGGCCCCGAGTGGGGCGCGTCCTACCCCGAGGCCCGCACCGCCCCGACCGTCGTGGGAGACAGGATTTTCCTCGTGAGCGGCATGATGGATGTGGTATGCGCCTCCACGGACGGCAAGCCCGTCTGGCGCGTGAACCTCATCGAACGCTTCGGCGGGAAGAACCTGCGCTGGGGCTTCGCGGAGTCGCCGCTGGTGTATGACGGCAAAATCATCTGCCACCCCGGCGGCCCCGATGCGACCGTCGCGGCGCTGGACGCCAAGACGGGCGAGACGCTTTGGATCTCCAAGGGGCTGTCCGACGCGGCCACCTACTGCTCGCCGATGCTCCTGACGTTGCACGGCGTGCGGCAGGTGGTGACGCACACGGGTGGGCATCTGGCTGGGCTGGACGCGGACTCGGGCGCGGTGCTGTGGAAAACCCCGTACCGCAACGACCGCGGCATACAGCCCAACACGCCCCTGCTGATCGGCACCGACCGCCTCGCCGTGGGCTGCGGCTACAAGCACGGGACGCACCTGTTCCGCGTGAGCAAGGACGCGGGCGGCGCGTTCTCCGCCGCGCAGGTCTGGGAGAACAAGGACGCGGACAACCAGTTCTACGGCCTCATCCTGCACGAGGGGGTCTTGTTCTCTGCGGCGACAAAAGGGAAGCTGCACGCGATCGACCCCGAGACGGGCAAGACGCTCTACCGCGTGGAGGAGGCGGAGTCCGCCAGCCTCGTGAAAACGCCCGCGCGCCTGATCGCCTATTCGCAGAAGGACGGTACGGTTTTCCTGCTGGAGGCGGACGCGGCGAAGTATGCGGTCAAAGGCTCGTTCCGCGTGACCTACGGCGAGGGCCCGCACTGGGCGCACCCCGTCGTCGCCAACGGCACGCTCTACATCCGTCATGGCGCGGTGCTGGCGGCTTATCAAGTCGGGAAGTGAGCTTCGGATGGCGACGGCGCCGGGTATCGGGTTCACGTCTGGGCGGGGAATCCAGGATTCCCCTCCGCTGGAGGGGTGGCAGCCGTAGGCTGACGGGGTGGTTCCACGCAAGCGAGACAACATCAATTAAAATGACTATAGAACTTCCCATGGACCTCCCCCTCCATTACTACGACGACACCTTCCTTGTCCGCGCCTACGAGTCCGGCGTGAGCAACCGCGTCACACTCCCCGCCTATTGCAACTACCTCCAGGAGGTCGCAGGGAAACACGCCACACGCTTGGGTCTGGGCATCCACGATCTTCAGCAGGCCAACCGCACATGGATGCTTTGCCACCTCCACCTCATCATCCACCGCTATGCCGCGTGGCAAGAGCAGGTCAACGTCCGCACCTGGCCCGCCGGGGTACGCGGCAAGCTCGCCGCCCAGCGCGATTTCCTTGCCACCGACAGCGCGGGAGAACTCCTGCTCCAAGGTGTCAGCGAATGGCTCTACGTCGATGTCGCCGCCCGCCGCCCTGCCCGCCTGCCCGAGGCTTTCGCCGCGCTCGCCCCCGACGGCACCCCCCGCTCCGGCGTGCCGGAGGCGGATGGCAAGATACCCGACCTCGGGACTCCCGAATGGTCCTGCCCCCTCACCGTCCGCCGCAGCGACCACGACTTCAACAACCACGTCAACAACGTCCACTACATCGAGTGGGGCCTTGAATGCCTTCCCGGAGACCTTCTCCGCACGCGGCAGGTCACGCGCCTGGACATCACTTTCAAGGCAGAGGCCCTCCACGGCGACACGGTGCTTTGCGAGGCCGCCCACCTTTCCCCGTGGATCATCGTCCACCGTATCCGCCGCCCTTCTGACAACACCGCCCTTGCGCTCATGCGCACCGAATGGAGCGAACAAACAGGATTGCTTTGATCTCGTCACGGGAGACGCGGGCGAGCAAGTGAACCCAGATTGAGCATTCGAGAAAACGGAGAATTTTTTGATAGGATTAACAGGATGACTTTTTACCACAATAGGCACAATAGTTTTCACAATAGACACAATGGCAATGTCTTGAAAATAGTGTCCATTGTGAATTCTATTGTGTCCATTGTGGTTAAAGAAAAACAGAGGATTTTTTGACAGGATGATTTTTTACCACAATAGGCACAATGGTTTTCACAATAGGCGCAATGGCAATGTCTTGAAAACAGTGTCCATTGTGAATTCTATTGTGTCCATTGTGGTTAAAGAAAACGGAGGATTATTTATGACAGCCTCTCCCGGAAAAGCGTTGCGTCTCTGCGCCTCTGCGCGAGACAGTCAAATGATGACACGCTGGTTTTGCGCCCTCCTGCTGGCGGGGCTGGTTGCCGCGCAGGTGTGTGTGGGTGACGACGAGATGAACCACTGGGCCGCGAATGCCAAGACCCCCGTGCCGGATGGCGCGAGGGTCACGCTGCACACGGAACGCAATGAATATTTCCTCGGCGAGGAGGTGCTGGTGCGCTTCGTCCTCGAGAACACGGGCGAGCAGCCGTTCGAGGCGGAGTTCGGCGGCGACTACCGTGGCGCGTCGCGCGCGCTCCGGTTCAACGTCACCGCCGTGGATGAGACGGGCCAGGCGGCGGAGGACCCCGACCCGTCGAAGATGCGCATGGGCGGGCTAACGGGACCCGAGAAAATCCCCGCCGGGGGGGCGCACACGAACACCCTGGCCCTGATGCGCTATTGCAAGATTGTCAAGCCCGGCCGCTACACTGTCCGCGCCGCGCACGACTTCGGCTGGAAGGAGGAGGGCGAGCGCAAACGCCCCGTCGGCGAGACTGTCCTCACGTTCCGCGAGCCGACCCCCGACGAGGCCGCGGCTGTCGTGGACGGCTTGCTGGAGGCGGACGCCGCCGACTTCACGCTCCTCACCCATCCCGTCTATTTCGCGCCGCTGCTGCGCCACGCCAAGACCGGCAGCCACCGCGCCCTGCTCGGCCTCGGGTGCATCGCCACCCGCGAGGCCACGGAGGCACTCACCGCCCTCACCGCGAGCGACGACCCCGATCTCGCCCTCGCGGCCACGCGCCTCCTGCTGATGCGCCTGCCGCCGCCCGCGAACGAGCGGCCGTCGTTCTGGAACAGCCCGCCGTTCACGCGCGAGTTCCGCCAGCACCTTGCCGAAAACGCATGGGATGACGCCTTCGCCCCGACCCTCCGCGCATGGGCGGCCGAACTCCTCCAGCGCCCCCCCGCCGCGAAAAAACCGGGCGCGAAACCGAGCGCCGGGGGCTCCGGCTACTTCCGCATGGACGACCTCTCCGAGGAGGCCGTCCTCGGCGCGAAAATCATGCAGCACATCGGCACGCCCGACGACGCCCCCGTTGTCCTCAAAGCCATGGATCGCACGTTGGGGCCGATGGTCAGCCCGCGCAACGACCCCAAGGACAACATCCTCGACCTGCCCCAGCCCCTGCGCGACCTCATCAGCGCCATGGACGCGCTCCACGCCAGAGGCTATGACGCGATCCGCGAAGGCCGCATGAGCGGGGACGCCCAGATCCTCCTCTACTTCCACTGGCTGGCGGATGAGCCGGGGCCGCGCTCGCCGCGCTGGCTCGTCCTGCTCGACACATTCGGGAAAGGCAACTGCTACCCCACAACCCTCGCCGCGCTCGCCTCCATCCCCAAGCCCCTGCCCGACGCGTGCGTGGCGTTCGTCAAAGGCCGCCTGGAGGAGAAAGACCTCGGCGTCTGCCGTGCGGCCTGCGAGATTGCCGGGGAGTCCGGCAACACAGCCTTCCTCGAACCCCTGATTGAAATCGTCGCCACCGAGCAGCACGAATGGCTCTTCCGCGCTGCCTCCAACGCCGCAAAGAAACTGGGCGGCGGAGACGAACTCCTGCAAGCGTGGGCAGACCGCCTCAACGACGAGCATCTTTACAACGACGCGCTCGGCTACGTCTCCGGCGCGATCCTTGGCGACGGGCGGGGCTTCCGCACCGGCCGCACCGACCACTCCCGCGCCACCCGCCTCGCCCTCCGCGACGCATGGCGGAAATTTCTGGCCGACAACGCCGACGACCTCCGCCAAGGCAAGGTATTCACCCGCGCTGAGCTCGAGGCCATCCCCGGCCTCCTTGACCGCCAACAGTAGGCTTGTTGTGAAATACAAGGTGGCAGAAAGAATCACGGGCAGGAATGCCCGTGCCACCTAGTGTCCTGTAACACGGATTTCACGATGGAGGGCGAGCGTCCTCGCGAGCCGTTAGGCACGTTACACGCCTTCGGCGTTTTCATAGATGGCGGTCGTAACTTCACATGAAATGACGATATATATGCTTCTGCGGCTCCCGAGGACGCCCGCCCCCCCTATTACCCCCCCCCCAATATTTAAAAAAGCCAAAACAAAAAAAGATAATACCCTTTATTT
>WRJS01000070.1 GCA_009778475.1 Kiritimatiellota bacterium
GGGCGCCCCCGGGGGGAGCCGTAAGACACATGGCGGCTCGGGGGGCCGCTCGCCCTCCATATCACGCCATCCAAACAGGATAGCCTTTTAGCCTGAATATGGCACACGAGAAATCCCGTGTGCCATATAACTCAAACCTTAAACTTACCGATATTGACCAGTGGCGGGATCAAAAATTTGTTGCAACCCGCCACCACCTGTTTTTGTAGGCAACTGGACTTCAGAGTCACATCCCGTTATACATAATACCAGTCCGAGTAACAAAAGTACCGACATAATGTACTTTCTCATAACTGCTCTCCTTTCCTTCTCGCCCGTTCATTTTATACGGTCGGCTTCCCATCGGCATGGAAAGACGCACCTCTGATTTTTTAACAATGCCCAACTGAGGCTATCCTAATGCCCAACTCCAAACACTGTATGTATTTCAGAGACACGCCTAAAAAAAGGACGCACCTCATACTTTACACTTGGAGTTCGAAAATGCTTACGAATAAGTGCGTTGCACATTATCTGCAAGTTAGGATATTTTCAGTTGGATGTTCTGTACAACGTACAAAACATCTTTGCGAAGGAAGTGTTGCCTTCGCCGCAAGGTGTCGCGGGAACCTCTTCCCGCGACGGTCAAAGAACCAGTCCCAAGACAACACCCGTTGCCTAAGATGATGTAACGTTACCCTATCCGCCCCCCCTTTGCAAGGGCAAAAAGCGGGGAGGTGAATTTTTCTTGGAGGTGGACTCTCCAAGAAAGGAGAGTGAGAAAGGGACTTAGGGGGTGAAGGAGGCCAAGGGGGCAAAGGGTCAGAAGGGGTGTTTCCGTTTGCGGCTTCCAGAAAACACCTCCGTCCCCTAGGTCCCCTCCGTCCCCTTTATGGGGTGCGGCGGGTTTCCCCTGCGGGGCGCATATAGCCGCCGCACCCCATGCTTGAACGCATCTTGTGAAAACCATCGTGTCTGTTGCGCAGAAATCTCCTGCACCTCATTTCTAATTTTGCTGTTGCACTCTGCGCCGCCTCACCCTATACTATTCTCATCATTTACAAAACGGGAAGGAGCTGTTATGCAACGTAGGACGTTTCTGAAGGCGACAGGCGCGGCGGTCGGGATGCAGGTGATCCCTTTGCGGGGGGTTGCGCAGGATCAGGCGAACCGCAAGGTGAGGCTCGCGGCCATCGGCACGGGCGGGCAGGCAAGGGGGGACCTCAACCAGATGGCGGATGAGGAGTTCGTCGCGTTCTGCGACGTGAACGACCACAGCCTCGGGTGGGTGCGCGAGAAATATCCGAACGCGAAGCTTTACAAGGACTTCCGCAAGATGCTGGCGGAGGTGCATGACCAGATCGACGCGGTGACCGTCGTCACGCCCGACCATGTCCACCATGCCGCGGTCATGGAGGCGATGAAGTACAACAAGCACGTCTTCTGCGAGAAGCCGCTGGCGCACGCGGTCGCGGAGGGGCGCGAGATGATGGCCGTCGCCGCGCAGAAGAACCTCATCACGCAGCTGGGCAATCAGGGCCACAGCGAGGAGGGTGTGCGCCTGATGAAAGAGTGGGTCGCGGCCGGTGCGGTCGGCAAGCCCAAGGAGCTTCATGCGTGGTGCTACGACTTCCCGCAGTTCTACTACCGTTCCCTCGACCTGCTGGAGCAGCGCCCCGAGGTCCCGGGCCACTTGGACTGGGCGCTGTGGCAGGGCCCCCTGCCGAAGCGCGCCTACCTGCCGGACTGCGTGCCGGAGAAGTGGCGCGGCTGGATGCCCTATGGCAACGGCGTGTTCGCCGACTGGGTGTGCCACGTCTTGGACGGCACGTTCTGGGCGCTCGAGCTGAGCATGCCCGTCGCCCTGACCGCAGAGGTGGACGCCAACTACGACCCGAAGCGCGATGCCATGATTTACCCCAAGGGTACGCGCGTGACGATGGAGTTCGTGCTGAAGGACGGGGCGCCTTTCAAAATCACCTGGTACGACGGCAACATGAAAGTCCCGCGCCCGGCGGACTTGGAGCAGGACCGCGATTTCGACAACAAGCACACGGGCGCGTATCTCGTCGGCGACGGCGGTACGCTGCTGCACGGCTCGCACGGTTCGAGCGGCATACGCCTCATCCCGGAGTCGAAGATGCAGGCCTTCAAGCGTCCGGAGCGGACCATCCCGCGCGTGTCGGGCGGCAACTGCAAGGACTGGCTCAGCGCCGTGCGCGCGGGCAAGCACACGAACTGCGCACCGTTCAGCTACGGCGGCCGCCTGAGCGAGATCGGGCTGCTCGGCACAATCGCCCTGCGCTTCCCCGGCCAGCGCCTCACCTACGATGAGAAGGCCATGCGCTTCACCAACAGCGACGACGCCAACAAACACCTCCTCCCCGAACGCGCGTAGGGGTCAGCCGAAATCAGCCCCCCACGTCTAGCCCTTGCGCCGTCCCGTTGACACGCACCACCGCGCCGGGGGGGAAGGCTCCGGCGATGATCTTGCGGGCGATGGGGGTCTCGAGTTCGCGTTGGATGGCGCGTTTGACGGGGCGGGCGCCATAGACGGGGTCGAAGCCTTTCTCGGCGAGCCATGCGATGGCGGCATCGTCGAGCTCGAGCGCAAGCTCCTGTTCCGCGAGGCGTTTGCGGAGGTCGTTGAGTTGCAGGCGCACGATGGCGGCGATCTGCTCTTTGCCCAAGGGTTTGAACAGCACCACTTCATCAAGGCGGTTGAGGAACTCGGGGCGGAAGCTGGCTTTGAGCAGGGCCATCACCTGCTTGCGGGCCGCCTCCGAAATCTCCGCGCCGTCCGTGGCGAGGAACTCGGAGCCGATGTTGCTGGTGAGGATGACCACGGCGTTGCGGAAGCTGACGGTGCGGCCGTGGCTGTCGGTGAGGCGGCCGTCGTCCAGGACTTGCAGGAGGATGTTGAACACGTCGGGATGCGCCTTCTCGATCTCGTCGAGTAGCACGACGCTGTAGGGCTTGCGGCGCACGGCCTCAGTGAGTTGCCCGCCTTCCTCGTAGCCGATGTAGCCGGGCGGCGCACCGACGAGTCGCGAGACGGTGTGCTTCTCCATGTACTCGCTCATGTCGATGCGCACCATCGACGCCTCCGAGTCGAACAGCTCAGCCGCGAGCGTTTTCGCGAGCTCCGTCTTGCCCACGCCCGTGGGGCCGAGGAACAGGAACGCGCCCATGGGGCGCTGGCGGTTCTTGATGCCGGCGCGTGAGCGCAGCACCGCGTCGGCGACGGCCTCCACGGCCTCGTCCTGACCGACCACGCGCAGGTGCAGGATGTCCGCGAGCTTCAGCAGCTTCTCGCGCTCGCCCTCCATCAGCTTGGTGACGGGGATGCCCGCCCAGCGTGAGACCGCTTCCGCAATCTCCTCCGCCGTGACCTCTTCGCGCAACATGGCGGTGGCGGAGGCGGTGAGCTCCTGCGCCTCTTTCAGCTTGCGTTCGAGGTCGGGTATCGTGCCGTATTTCAGTTCCGCGGCCTTGGTGTGGTCGGCGTGACGTTCGGCGCGGTCGTACTCGACGCGCGCGGTCTCCAGCTGCCCGCGCAAGGCCTTGGTCTGCTCCAGCGCCTTCTTCTCCGCTTGCCAACGCGCAGTCATCGCGTCGGCCTTGGATTTGAGATCCGCAAGCTCCTTGCGCAGTTCCGCCAGACGCGCCTTCGAGGCGGCATCCTTCTCCTTCTTGAGCGCGGTCTCCTCGATTTCAAGGCGCGTGACCTTGCGCGTGATTTCGTCGAGCTCGGCGGGCATGGAATCCATCTCCGTGCGGATGGAGGCGCAGGCCTCGTCGAGCAGGTCGATGGCCTTGTCGGGCAGGAAGCGGTCTTGGATGTAGCGGTCGGACAGCACGGCGGCCGACACCAGCGCGGCGTCCTGAATACGCACGTTGTGATGGCGCTCAAAACGCTCCTTGAGACCGCGCAAAATCGAGATGGTGTCCTCGACCGACGGCGCGTCCACCTGCACGGGCTGGAAGCGGCGTTCGAGCGCGGCGTCCTTCTCCAGATGCTTGCGGTACTCGTCCAGCGTCGTCGCGCCGATGCAGTGCAACTCGCCCCGCGCGAGCATGGGCTTGAGCATATTGCCCGCGTCCGAAGAACCCTCGGTCTTGCCCGCGCCGACGATGGTGTGAATCTCGTCGATGAACAGCAGGATGCGCCCCTCCGCGGCCTTGATCTCGTTCAGCACGGCTTTCAGGCGTTCCTCGAACTCGCCCCGGTATTTCGCGCCCGCCATGAGCGCGGTCATGTCCAGCGCGAAGATGGTGCAGTCTTTGATGCCCTCCGGCACGTCGCCGCGCACGATGCGCTGGGCGAGGCCTTCGACGATGGCGGTCTTGCCCACGCCCGGCTCGCCGACAAGCACGGGGTTGTTTTTGGTCTTGCGCGACAGGATGCGGATGACGTGGCGGATTTCCGCGTCGCGCCCGATGACGGGGTCGAGCTTGCCCGCCTTCGCCATCTCCACAAGGTCACTGCCGTACTTCTTCAACGCCTCGTACTGGCCCTCCGGGTTGTCGGTCGTGACGCGCTGATTGCCGCGCACCTCTTTCAGCGCGTTGAGTAGCTTACTCACCGACACGCCGAAATCCGCCAGCAGCTTACCGCAGTCCGACTTCTTCCCCGCGTCCGCCATCGCCAGCAGCAGATGCTCCACCGACAGGTACTCATCCTTCAAACGCGCCGCCATATCGCCCGCCCGCACGATTAAATCATTCAACGCTTGGGTGACATAAATCTTGCCCTCCTCGATCGAACCGGAAATGCGCGGCAGTCCATTCAGCGTCTCCTCCGACCGTGCGCGCAACTGTGACACCGGCACGCCCACCCGTTGCAAAAGTGACACAGCCAGCCCCGCCTCATCCTCCAGCAACGCTGCCAGCAGGTGCAACCCGTCCACCTGCTGCTGCGCATAACGCACGGCCATCTGCCGCGCCCGCTGCAACGCCTCCTGCGCCTTCTGCGTCCACTTGTTCAAATCCGTCATCTTTCAAATCCCCTTTCCTGTGACGTAAGGGTCACGCGAACCATGGAGCAACAATCATGCCAGAGGAGCCTCCTCGCCTGCGGATTCATTTTTCAAACATTCGCGTTTCTTTGGGGTTGACTTCCGTGGGGCGTTTTTGGTATAGTGCGGCTTTTTCCTGCGGTGTGTCTAAGGAGTATCCCCGCTGCGGGTTCTTGACGGGCGCAAAATGTGTGCTTTGTTTCGCTTGACTTCAGGCGCAGAACCCCTTATATTACTCGCCGGAAAGTGACAAGGTAAGGGAATCGTGCGGAATTAAGGATTAAGAAGTGTTATGAGTCAGATTGACAAAGTTGTTGTTCGTAAACAGTTCCAGCGTCACGAGCGTGACACGGGGTCGAGCGAAGTGCAAATCGCGACGCTCTCAAAGGAGATTGAGGCGCTCTCCGAGCATCTGAAGATAAACAAGAAGGATCACAGCTCGCGTTACGGGCTGATCCGGAAGGTCAACACCCGTCGCCGCTTGCTGGATTACCTCAAGCGCACGGATGCGCCGGTCTATCAGAAGATCATCAAGGATCTCGGTCTGCGTCGCTAGCGTGGCGGGCCGGCGGGTTGCGCGGCATTTTCTTTGTCTTGCCCGTAACCCCTCCCGCCGTGGTGGCGGAGATTTTTCACGCAGGTAAACTTCACCCGAACGGGTGAGCCAGTCTGGGCAAGGCACTTTCCGGTCCTTACTCAGCTGAAAGGCAAGAGAGATGAATGATACAACCTCTGTCAGCATCACGGTAGGTGATGCGCAGATGACGATTGAGACGGGGCTTCTGGCCCGTCAGGCCGCCGGCGCGACGGTTGTCCGCCTGGGCGACACTATGGTGTTCTCCGCAGTGACGAACACGGACAAGCCCCGCGAGGGCATTGACTTTTTCCCGTTGCAGGTGGAGTACCGCGAGAAGTATTACGCCGCAGGCCGTTTCCCGGGGGGCTACTTCAAGCGCGAAGGCCGCCCGACGGAGAAGGAGATCCTGTGCGCGCGCATTACGGACCGCCCCATCCGCCCGCTGTTCCCGGACGGCTATTTCAACGACGTGCAGGTGAACAACATGGTCATCTCCGCCGACGGCGTGAACGAGACGGACACGCTCTCGGTGAACGCGGCCTCGGCCGCGCTGCACATTTCCGACATCCCGTTCATGGGGCCCATCGGCTGCGTGCGCGTCGGGCGCGTCGAGGGTCAGTTCGTCGTCAACCCCACGCAGGGCCAGCGCAAGAAGAGCGACCTCGACCTCATCTACGCGGGGACGCGCGAGCGCTTCCTGATGATGGAGGGTGGCGCGGACGAAATCTCCGAGGAGGATTTCCTCGCGGCCATGAAGTGCGGTCATGCGGAGGTCGTCAAGATTATCGACGCGCAGCACGAGCTGCGCCGTATGCTGGGCAAGCCGGACAAGGTGGTCACGGAGACCGAGCCGGATGCGGAGAAGATGGCGTTCCTCTACGCGAACGGCGGCGACGCGCTGCGCAAGGCGCTGCTCATCGCGGGCAAGCTCGAGCGCGAGGGCGCGGTCAAGGCCATCAAGGAAGACCTCAAGGCCAAGGCCATCGAGAAATGGCCGGAGGAGGTCACGGACGTGTCGTTCGTGCGGCTCTTCGACGCGATGGAGATTGACCTCGTGCGCAAGAACATCCTCGAGGACGGCAAGCGCATCGACGGGCGCGGCATGGACGAGATCCGCAAGCTCTACGCGCAGATTGGCGTCATGCCGCGTGCGCATGGCTCCGCAATCTTCGAGCGCGGCGAGACCTCCGCCATGGGGTCCGTCACGCTCGGCACGAAGCGCGACGCGCAGGAGCTCGACGCCATCACCGGCGGCGACGCGACCAAGCCGTTCATCCTGCACTACAATTTCCCGCCCTACTGCGTGGGCGAGGTCGGGCGGCTTGGCAGCACCGGGCGGCGTGAGGTCGGCCACGGCGCGTTGGCGGAGCGCTCGCTCGCGCAGGTCATCCCCGCAGACTACCCGTACTCGATCCGCGTGGTGTCCGACATCATGGGCTCGAACGGCTCTTCCTCAATGGCCTCGATCTGCGTCGGCGCATTGGCGCTGATGGACGCGGGCGTGCCGATCAAGGCCCCCGTGGCGGGCGTCTCGGTCGGGCTCTTCACGAACGCCGATGAGTCGCAGAAGATTCTGGTCACGGACATCCTCGGCTCGGAAGACCACTGCGGCGACATGGACTTCAAGGTTGCCGGCACGCGCAGGGGCATCACCGGGTTCCAGGTGGACCTCAAGCTGCGCGGCCTGACGTGGGACATCGTGGAGGCCGCGCTGGAACGCGCGAAGACCGGGCGCCTGCGCATCCTCGAGTTCATGGCTGGCGCCATGCCCGAGTCGCGCCCGGAGCTCTCGCCGTATGCGCCGCGCATCACGAAGGTCAACATCCCTGTTGACAAGATCGGCGCGCTCATCGGCCCCGGCGGCGCGAACATCCGCCGCATCTGCGAGATCTCCGGTGCGCAGATTGACATCGAGGAGGACGGCACGGTCAACATCTACGCCACGAGCGCGGAGGCGCTGAATATTGCGCAGAACGAGGTTTCCGCCGTCGCGGCCGAGGCCGAGGAGGGCAAGCTGTACGAGGGCAAGGTCACGGGCGTCAAGGAATTCGGCGCGTTCGTCGAGATCCTCCCCGGACTGGAGGGCCTCTGCCACATCAGCCAGCTTGCGGAACACCGCGTGCGTGCGACGGAGGACGTCTGCAAGGTCGGCGACAAGATGTGGGTCAAGTGCCTCGGGGTCGATGACCGCGGACGCATCAAGCTCAGCCGCAGCGAGGCCATGCGCGAGCTCGACGCGCAGAAGAAGAACGCCTAACACGATGAGCCCCCGTATTTGAAATGCGGGGGCTCGCGTTTTTTGGAGGGGCTCGCGTGACAGATCAACGGCATCCGTTAACGGTGTGCCGCATCATGGGCATCGATACGTCGCTCCGTTCGACGGGCGTCGGGGTTGTGGATGCGGTCGGGTCGCGGATCGTGCCGATATGGTACGGCACAATCAAGAACCCCCCTGTGCGCGCGTTCTCCTCATGCCTTGTGCACCTGCAGGACGAGATCACCAAACTCATCGGGACGTACCAGCCTCTTGCGGTCGCCATCGAGGGCGTGTTCTATGCCAAGAACGTCAAGACGATGATGATCCTCACCCATGCGCGCGGCGTGATTATCGCGCAGTGCGCACGCGCAGCCCTGCCCGTGTACGAGTACGAGCCGCGGCGCGTGAAGCTGGCGGTGGCAGGATACGGCGGGGCGCAGAAAGAGCAAGTGCAGAAGATGGTCAAGACGCTCCTCTGCCTCCACGAAGAGCCCCAGAACGACGCTGCTGATGCCCTCGCGCTCGCCATCACCCACCTGCATAGCCGCACGTCGATTGCGGCGCACACGATGAAGCCGATTTGAAAAGCACGCGCTCGTGTCCTGTAAAGTACAGATGACGGAACAGAGGATTACCCTGTTTGGATGGCGTGATATGGAGGGCGAGACAGGGGACGCTCGCCCTCCATGTGCCGGGAGCGCAGGGCTTCTGCCCTGCATCGTGAAATCTGTATTTTACAGGACACTATATCCGCATTCCGGCCCCGGCATTTCTTCCTACGGCATCTCCACTTTGACCTTGAAGAAGCGGTGGGTGGTGTTGGTGGGGGACCAGATAAAGGGGGTGTCGAGGGTCGGGACGCCGAGGACGGTATAGATGCGGTCGGGGCGCAGGTCGGGGTGCCAGGTGAGTTTAGGGTCGCCGTTGACGATGGCGATTTTCGCGCGGAAACGGCTATCGGGATCCGTCGGGACCAGCCCCGCGACATAGGACTCCCAGACGTAGTAACCGTTCGCGCCGAGGCTGTTGGCAAGTGCCTCGTAATGGCCCCCGTTCCCGGGACACTTCGCGTCCAGCCAAGTATACGTCCACCAGCCCGTTCCACGGGAAGCGCTGTTTGGCCACCACCCCCTGCACGGCCGTGGCGGCGTTCGCGGCGGATGCCAGCAGGGTGCACGCCAGCAGCGTGCCTGTTAATCGTAAACGCATATCCTTGTCCTCTCCTCTTGTGTCTCGTTGAAAAAGGGAACAGTATAGGGGAGGCCGGCGCGGAAAGCAAAGGGAATTTTTCGCGGGGGGGAAGTTTTTTTCGAGCGCGGCCGAGGTCGGTCGAGCGCAGTCGATCGCCGTCGGAAAAACACCTCGAAAAAACCTCAAAAAATCGCATGACAGGCGGGGTATTTTTTGGTATTGTATCTGCTTTACGAATGGTAAAAGCTGTCATGCGTTGACACACGATGGGGAAGGATATGCACGTAATTGTTTGCGTCAAGCAGGTTCCGGATACGACGAATGTGCGGATCAATCCGGAGACGAACACGCTCATGCGTGAGGGGGTCGAGAGCATCATGAACCCCTATGACGAGTATGCGCTGGAGGAGGCGCTGAAGCTGAAGGACAGGCACGGGGCGCGCGTGAGCGTCATCTCCATGGGGCCGCCGCAGGCGGACGTGGTGTTGCGCGAGGCGCTGGCCCGCGGCGCGGATGACGGGGTGCTGCTCACGGACCGGGCGTTCGCGGGCGCGGACACGCTGGCGACCTCGTATGCCATCGCGCAGGCCATCAAGAAGATTAACCCGAACCCGGACCTCGTGTTCTTCGGCAAGCAGGCCATCGACGGCGACACGGCGCAGGTGGGGCCGGGCGTGTCGGAGTTCCTGGGCTGCACGCTGGTGACCTACGTGCAGGCCCTGAGCGTGGAGGGCGACACGTTCACCGTGGAGACGCACATGGATGAGGGCACGGACGTGCTCGAGGGCAAGCTCCCCGCCGTGATGACGGTGGTGAAGGAGGCCTCGACGCCGCGCTTCGCGAGCCTGTCGGGATGGGTGGGCGCGAAGAAGGCCGGGCTCCCGAAGTGGGGCGCGGCGGACGTGGGCGCCGTGAAGGAGATGTGCGGCCTGGACGGGTCGCCCACGAAAGTGGTGAAGATTTTCGCGCCGCCGGTCAAGACGGGCGGCATCCGCGTGGACGGGCGCGCCGCGCCGGGCGAGGCGGTGGCCGCGATTGTGAAGGCGCTGCAAGACAAGGGAGTTGTGAAGTCATGAGCGACACACCGATTATCATCGACCCCGTCGCGTGCAAGGGGTGCAAGAAGTGCGTGACGGCGTGCCCGTTCGACGCCCTTTATATGGAGGGCAAGCTGGCGGTGCTGAAGGCGGCGGAGTGCCGCGCGTGCAACGCGTGCGTGAAGGCCTGCCCGTTCAAGGCCATCAAGGCCGTGGAGAAGGAGGCCCCCAAGGGCGCGGACCTGAAGGCGTTCAAGGACATCTGGGTGTTCGCGGAGCAGCGGCACGGCAAGGTGCAGGATGTGGCGTATGAGCTGCTTTCGACGGGCTTGCGGCTGAAGAAGGAGCGCGGCGGCGGCTGTCAGCTGGCGGCGGTGCTGCTGGGGCACGGCGTGACGGAGTCGGCGCAGCGGCTGATCGCGGCGGGCGCGGACAAGGTGTATGTCGTGGACCAGCCGGGCCTTGCGGAGTATGAGGCGGACGTCTATACGGACGCGCTGCACCAGCTGGTGGCGAAGCACAAGCCGGAGGTCATCCTCGCGGGCGCGACGGCCATCGGGCGGGCGTTCTTCGCGAAGGTGGCGGTGCGCGCGCGCACGGGTCTGACGGCGGACTGCACGGCGCTCTCGATCGACAAGGAGACGTACCTGCTGCACCAGACGCGCCCGGCGTTCGGCGGCAACATCATGGCGACGATCATGACCCCGAACCACCGGCCGCAGATGGCGACGGTGCGCCCGAAGGTGTTCAAGATGGCGGCGCCGGACCCGAAGCGCACGGGCGACACGCTCGTGGAGGCGCTGACGCTGGTGGCGGCGAACACGAAGATCGCGCGCACGGAGCATGACCTGTCCGCCGTGAACATCGCGGAGGCGGAGATCATCGTGGCGGGCGGGCGCGGCCTGAAGAAGGCGGAGAACATGGCGCTGCTGGAGCGGCTTGCGGGGCTGATCGGCGGCGTGGTGGGCTGCTCGCGCGCCTGCGTGGACGCGGGCTGGATCACGGCGGCGCATCAGGTGGGGCAGACGGGCAAGACGGTCTGCCCGAAGGTCTATATCGCCATCGGCATCTCGGGCGCGATCCAGCACCTGGAGGGGATGCGCTCGTCGGACACGATCATCGCGATCAACTCCGACCCGAACGCGCCGATCTTCGGCGTGGCGGACCTGGGCATCGTGGGCGACCTGTTCGAGGTCGTGCCGAAACTGATCGAGGCGCTCGAGGCGGGGAAATGAACGGAGCGGCGTGACGGGGTTATGAAACAGGCGGTGGAAAAGAACGAGCGGATGCGTCACGTGCTTGAATCTGCGGCACGTTTCCAAGCGCTTGTCCCCGATGCCGTGCTCGTGGGCGGCACCGCTGTCTCGGCGCACCTCGGGCACCGTGAGTCGCTGGATCATGACCATGTGCTTGCTGACCTGCAGGAGCGGTTCATTGAGATTTTCGAGTTGCTTTCCGCCCAGGCGGAATGGCAGACCGCGCACGTCCGTGACGGGAAACTCATCCTCGGGACGTTTGGCGGCGTGGAGGCCGGCTTGCGCCAATTGCGCCGCGCCCGCCCTTTGGAGGCCGAATCGGTCCTGCTCGGGAACGGCGCGGCCGTGAGGGTCCCGACGTTGCCGGAAATGGCGAGGGTCAAGGCGTTCCTCATCACCAACCGCAACCAGACCCGCGATTACCTCGACTTCGCCGCGCTGGCCGAGCGCATGGGCGTCGTTGCGGTCGCGCACATCCTGCTCGGGATGGACGACTATTACGAGAAGTGCCTCTCCTCGTCGGGAAGCGTCGGCGCGGAGCTCCTGTCCATGCTGGCATCGCCGTCGCCCAGCGACGCCGATGCCACCCGCGAGCTCTCGCGTTACAAGGGGCTGGACGCGCGCTATCATGACTGGGGCGTTGTCGTGAACATTTGCCGCCATGTCGCAGAGGCGATGTTGAAGGGAGGCCCGCAAGATGGTGGCGTTTAGGAACATCGACGTTGCGCCGGACGCGCCGGTGGCGGAATGGGGGTTTGAGGGGATGCTGTGCGCTTTGGAGCGCGGGGACTTGGCGGACTGGCAGCGGCTGTACGCCGCTTGCGCGGATGAAAACGCCGCACCCCTCCGTCAAACGCTGTCACAGGCGCTCTGCGTGTTGGAGCGCGGCGACATCCGCCCGCAGCTTGCCGTTGTTTTTCGCGGCGCATTGAATCCCGAACGTGAGGCAGTATGCGAGACAACACAATGTACAACAGCGAGCGGGGCGGCAATCTGCTGACGATTTCACTTTTAATGAATACAGGCACACTATTGTTAAGGAGAGAGTAGAGACTATGGCTAACGCAACTAAAATTACGACTGACATCCTGTGCGTGGGCGCGGGCGTCGCGTCGCTGTCAACGGCGCTGTCGCTGCTGCGCACGCTGAAGAAGCAGGGCAAGCCGCTGCCGCGCGTGACCATCGTGGAGAAGGGGCGCAGCGTGGGCAACCACGTCCTGTCCGGCGCGGTGATCGACCCGGAGGGCTTCAAGGGGCTGCTTTCGGATGCGGAGATCGAGAAGATGCCGATCGAGGCGCGCGTCTCCAAGGAGTCGTTCCACATGCTGTTCAACGAGAAGGCCGGGATGGCCATCCCGTGGGTGCCGCCGATGATGCAGGCGCATCATTACCCCGTGGGCTCGCTGACGAAGCTCACGCAGTATTTCGCGCAGCTGTGCGAGAAGGAGGGCGCGGAGATTTACACGGGCTTCGCGGTGACGGAGCTCATCGAGGACTCGAAGGGGCGCGTCATCGGCGCGCGCACGGGCGCGAAGGGCCTTGACCATCACGGCAAGGAGAAGTCCAACTACCTGCCGGGCGAGGAGATTTACGCCAAGGCCGTGGTGCTGGGCGAGGGCGCGTGCGGCATCCTCACGGACAAGCTGATTGCCAGCAAGGGCCTCTACGGCGCGCGCGAGCAGTCCTACGCGGTGGGCGTCAAGGAGGTCATCGAGATTCCTGCGGACGAGGCGCGCAACGGCATGATCTCGCACACGTTCGGCTACCCGTCGGACTACTCGACCTACGGCGGCGGGTTCATCTATCACGTGTCGCCGACGCAGGTGATGATCTGCTTCGCGTATGCGCTGGACTATGCGCGGCCGGAGAACGACCCGCACCTGATGTTCCGCCAGTTCAAGGCGCACCCGATCGTGGCCGACCACATCAAGGGCGGCAAGTCCGTGGCGTACGGTGCGAAGGTGATTCCCGAGGGCGGCTACTATTCCGTGCCGGAGGTGGTTGCGGACGGTGTCATGATCGTGGGCGACGGCGCGGGGCTGGTGGACACGCTGCGCATCAAGGGCGTGCATATCGCGATGCAGTCCGGCGTGGCGGCGGCGACGACGCTGGCGGAGTGCTGGAACGCGAACGATTTCTCGCTGGCGAAGATGGCGCCGTACAGCAAGCGCCTGAAAGCGACGTCGGGCTGGAAGCAGTTGAAGCGCGTGAAGAACGTGCGCGCGCCGTTCTCGACCAATCTGGTGCTGGGCGTGATGAGCGCGGGGTGCGCGTGGGCGACGTTCGGGGCGTTCCCGTTCTGGCAGGTGCCGATGGCGCCTGACCATGAGGAGCTCAAGCCGTTGAAGGGCGGCGAGCTGCCGGAGCCGCCGCAGGTGCCGATGTCGCCGACGTCGCCGGACCGCCTGACGGACGTGTTCATGTCCGGCACGATCCACGACGAGGATCAGCCCTGCCACCTGAAAATCAAGGACCGCGCGAAGTGCGACGCGTGCATCAAGAAATTCGGTGCGCCGTGCCAGCGGTTCTGCCCGGCGGAGGTGTACCGCCTTGAGGACGGGCATATCCACGTGGACTTCTCGAACTGTCTGCACTGCAAGACGTGCCAGATCAAGGACCCGTATCAGAATATCGAGTGGACGTTCCCGCAGGGCGGGGACGGCCCGCGCTACACACGCATGTAAGGAATTAAGGAAAGGCCGGCCCGTGCGGGCTGGCCGTGAACATCAACCCAATCGGAAATCAACGGCAGAGGGGATACAAGCATCCGCCTCGCAGAAGGAAAAGGAACACAAGACATGGATACGTCATTCAATCGCAGAGACTTTCTCAAAGCCACGGCGGCATCGGCAGCCATCCTGCCGACTTTCAACATCCTGAGTCAGGAGGCGGCTAAGACGCTTGGACCGGATGACACCCCGCTCAATGTCGCTGTCATCGGTTTCGGTGCCGAAGGCGAGGTCTTGTATGATGCGGCCGTTAAAATCCCCGGCATTCGTTTCCGTGCGGTTTGCGATATTCACCCCGAGCGGCTGAAACTCGGCCGCGGGCGTATGCGTGCGCAGGGGCATACCGACGTCAAGCCTTATGAGGACTACCGTGAGATGCTCGAGAAGGAGGACAAGAACATCGACGCGGTCATCGTCGCCACACCAGACTGGATGCACGCCGAACACGCCAACGCCTGTATGCGGGCGGGCAAGCACGTCTATTGCGAGAAGGAGATGTCCAACAGCCTGGAGAAGGCAAAGTCCATGGTGACGACCCAGCGCGATACGGGCATGATGCTGCAGATCGGTCATCAGCGCCGCTCCAACCCGCGCTATATCCACGCCATCAACAATGTCATTCGCGGGGCGAATATGCTGGGGCGCGTGACGCACGCCTACGCGCAATGGAATCGTGCTGTGGCGGACTTTATCCCGCCCGCCAAAAAGACAAATTTGAATGTCCCGCAGGATACGCTCGACAGATACGGTTATGCGAATATGGAGCAACTGCTGAACTGGCGCTGGTTCTCCAAGTATGGCGGCGGGCCGATGGTGGACCTCGGTTCACACCACATCGACATCTTCTTCTGGGTGTGGGACTGCGTGCCGATTTCGGTGACGGCCATCGGCGGCAGCGACTATTACAACCGCGAGATGAACGACAACGTGATGGCGATGTACGAGTTCAAGACCAAGGAAGGCAAAATCAACCGCGCCTACTATCAGGTGCTGACCACCACCAGTAGCGGTAGTTTCCATGAGAAGTTCATGGGCGAGGACGGGACGCTGAATCTGGCTGAGATATCATCGCGCGGAAACAACGTGGAGCGCGAAACGCGTGAGGGCGTGCCGGACTGGGATCAGTTCATCAAACAGGGCCTTATCCGCCCGCTGGCCAAGAAGCCGCCGGCCGTGGCGGTCACCAGCAATGTTGCGGTTGACGCGCGCGTCACGCCGCCGCCGCCCGGCTATCCGCTGCCCATCGAGCTGAACAAGCCGGCGCACATGCCGCACTTGGAAAACTTCTTCGCGGCGGTCCGCAGGAACAAGCCCGAGATGCTGAACTGCAATGCCCAGGTGGCGTATGAGTCCGCTGTTGCGGTGCTGGCGGCGAACGTGTCGGTCAAAGAACGCAAGACCATCTACTTCGAGCCCACAGATTTCCATGTGTAATCGAGTGTGGGCTGGATTGTTTCCGACAATGAATGGAGATGTTCTTATGATGAAGAAATGGATGATAACGGCGATGGCCCTGACAACAGGGCTGGCCTTTGCGGGGGTTGAGGCGCACTGGGACGGCGGCCGTAACACGCCTGTTCACCGCTTAGCGTTGAACGACGAGTTGGGCGACACGATTATCCCGTCGGCGCAGGACGCGCTGCCCGTCAGCACGAAGCAGACGTGCGGGCAGTGCCACGATTATGCGGCGATTGCGTCGGGATGGCATTTCAATATGACCCACGCGGATGCGAAGAGCGGTCGGCCTTCCGAACCGTATTTCTTGGTTGATGCCGCCACAGGGTCGCAGATCCCCATGGGCTTGCGTGACTGGGCGGGGCTGTACAAGCCCGGGCAGTTGGGCATGTCGAACTGGGAGTTTGTCAGCGCGTTCGGGCGGCACCTGCCCGGCGGCAGCATTGCGGATCCGGATGACCTCTATGCGGAGGGCGGGTCGAGTGCGCGTTGGGACGTGGTGAATGGCAGGTGGACGTATGATTTCCCCTCTCATGGGGGAGGGTCGCGCGTGCGCTGGAACGTGTCCGGGCCACTCGAAATCAATTGCTTTGCGTGTCACAGTCTGGACAAGGAGTATGACCACAGCGAGTGGGTGCGACAGATTACCCGCCATAATTTCCGTTGGGCGATGACAGGTGCGCTAGGGCTTGGCGAGGTGGGCGGCATGGGGTCGCGCGTGGACGATTATTGGGATATGCTCCGCGGGCCCAACCGTGACGATTCCATCTTCAAGGTGCCGCCGCACATGAAATATGACGTGTCCAAGTTTGATTCCAAGAACCGCACCGTGCTGGAGCTTGGCAAGCCGCGCAACGAGAACTGCCTGAGCTGCCACTCGGCGACGCAGGCGGGGATGGGTGCGAAAGACATCGACGGTGATGTGCATCTCCGCGCCGGGATGTCCTGCGCGGACTGCCACGGCAACGGGCTTGACCACGCCACGGCCCGCGGGTTCGTGGGCGACAACACGGGCGCGATGGACAAGGTTCGCGCGACCGCCAGCTGCACGGGCTGCCACAACGGCACCGACACGTTTAAGGCTGGCCGTTTCGGTGCGCCCGCGCCGAAGCACGTCGGGATGCCGTCGGTGCATTTCGAGAAGCTCAACTGTACGGTCTGCCATTCGGGCGTGACCGAGAACGGCGACTTGGCGCAGGTCCGCACGTCCCGCTCGAACCGCATGGGCGTGTACGGCCGCGCGCGGTGGGTCACGCCCCAGCCGTTCATCATGGAGCCTGTGTTCGTGAAGGACGCCAACGGCAAGATTACGCCCTCGCGTATGGTCTGGCCCGCATTTTGGGGAACAGCGAAGGGTGATGCAGTCGAGCCTATCAACCCTGAGATTCTCAATGCGCTATGCGATGGTTTGTTCAATGTGCGCGAGCAGGTCGGAACGGTTTTGGGCTTTTTCGCCTTGAACCCCAATATCCCCGGCAAGCCTGCGCTGATTAAGGACAAGACGGCATTTGTTGCAAATGTGGATGGCGTGATTGTCCCTGCCGGAAAGGCGGATTCCGAAGATGGGTTTTATTATCAAACCGATGACGGGTTCGTCGTGGCATTGCCGCTCTTTGACCGTGATGCGGATGACAGCAACATGACGGCAGAGCAAAAAGAGGTTTTGAAGAAACAGAAAACTTTGCTGGAGAATATCCTCAAGACGCTGGATGCGGCTGACAAAGCGGCGAAGGAGAATCTGCAAGGCGCGGTCGTCATGGGCGGTAAAGTTTTTTACATGAAAAACATCGTCATAGATGAGGACACGGGGGAGACGGCAGATGTGGCGGTCTCCAAGCCTGTCACCACGCCATCTACGAACCCTCTGATGGGCTGGATAGCAGAAGAGGGTGAAGGGGATTTCATCCCCTTCTGGGATGACTATGTGGCGCGTAACGCCACCCAGTTGGCCGGTTCGGACTACTCGCTTACGGAGGATATGGTGGCGGCAGGACTGGCGCGCCTGCAAGAGCAGGGCGTCGCAAGCCCGGTCTATGTGGCGCACGGCAAGGTCTGGTCGCTCGCGGCGGACGGCAAGCTCTCCGCCAAGGAGGACAAGGCCGCCGCGCCCGTCTCGTGGGCGGTCGGCCATGACGTGCGCCCCGCACGCATGGCGCGCGGCGCGAAGCCCGTCAAGTGCGCGGACTGCCACACGGTTGGCTCGAAATTCTTCTTTGCGAATGTGGAGTCCACCGGCCCGCTGCTGACCGCCCAGAAGATGGTCAAGGCGCAGTGCGAGTACATGGGCATCAGCGGCAGCTACAACCGCCTCTTCGGCACGACGTTCCTGATGCGCCCGATGTTCAAGATATTCGTGTGGGTGGTGTTCGCGTTCGTCGCGCTGGTCGCGGTCGCGTTCGTGGCGGCGGCGGTCCCGATGATGCTGCGGTGCAGCGAGGCGGACGCCCCCTACGGCAAGCACAACGCCAAACTAATGGAGAAGCTGAACGGTTTCGCCATGCTCGGCATGGTCGCCTCGACGGCGTACTTGGGGCTGTCGGGCGTGCTGGGGTGGTTCTTCCACCTGATGACGGGCTACATCCTCGTGTTCCACATGGTGGCGGGCGGGCTGTTCGCGACGTGCCTGGTCGCGCTGATCTTCTTCCGAGGCGGCAAGCGCATCAAGACGAAACGCGCCGTGCTGTGGATGCTGATGCTGGTGCTGGGCGTGTGCGTACTGTTCACCGCAGTCGCGCCGATGATGACGTGGTTCGGCGCGGGGTGGCAGCACGTGCTGCTGCAAGGCCACCGCTGCGCCACGATGTGCTTCATCGCGCTCTCCGGCTGGATGCTCATCACGGGAGGACGCAAAGAGTAGGGATGATAATTAGGAATTAGAAATTAGGAATTAGGAAGCGGGTTCTCTTCATTCCTATCGTCTTGATTTCTAATTCCTAATTAAGAAGGACGCTTGCCTTCCACTTTGATTCCTAATTCCTGATTTCTAATTCCTAATTACCATGTGCCACAGGTTCGAGCACAAGGCCATGTCCACGGTGTTCGAGTTGATGATTGTCGAAGAGGACCGTCAGCTTGCGCAGAGTGCCGCATACAGGGTGTTCCAGAAGGTTGACCGCATGGAGCAAATGCTCAGCCGTTTCTTGGATGTCAGCGAGGTCGCCCAAGTCCGCGACCTTAAGCCCGGGCAGGCGCTCCGCGTGCCGCCCGAGATGATGGACGTGCTGCTCATCTCCACCGAAGTGTGCGCCGCGACGCAGGGCGCGTTCGACGTGACGGTCGGCACCATCATGGATGTGCTGCGCGAGGTGAAGCACCGCTGGGCAGGGCTGACGCAGGAGGAGCGCGATGGCGCGTTGGCGGCGTGCGGCATGAACCGCCTGATCATCGACCGCGAGAATTTCCTGATTGCGGTCAAGCCCGACCGCCTCGGCAACGATTCGCCGCTGGAGCTGGATTTCGGGGCGATCGGGAAGGGCTACGCGCTCGATGTGGCATGTGATATGCTTACAAACGAGTGGGAGTTCACGGACTTCCTGATGCACGGCGGGACGAGTACGGTTGTCGCGCGCGGCTCGATGGGCGACGGTCAGGACGGCTGGCCCGTCGGGGTGTGCGGCGACTGGAAGCAGCGTGCGGGCTTCGACGCGATACGCCTGAAGGACATGGCGATCAGCGGCTCGGGCTTTGAGGAGAAAGGGACGCACATCGTGGATGTGCGGAAGGGTGTTGCGGCGGTGCGGCACGGCGCGGTATGGTCGTCCGCCCCCACGGCGGCGCTCTCGGACGGGTTGTCAACCGCGTTCCTGGGTATGACGTGGCAGGAGGTTAAGGTCGCCTGCGACGCATTGCCGGGGTGCGGCGCACTGGTTGCGCGTGAGCAACCCGTGTGGATGGATAAACTGCGCACGCCTGTACGCAAGTACAGGTTTGCGGAAAAAGTGGCGCAAGTCGGTTAATTGAGGATTGACAGATTTTGCGGGAACAGCAATAATAGACGGGATTTTACGTTTAACAGAACAGGCCTCAGAAAAGGCCGGAAAGAGAGGGACACATGAAACTGAATACACTGATGATTATGGCCGCAGCTGCGGGTCTTGTTTTTGTCGCCGAGGCGCAGGATAAGGTGCAAGTGAAAATCACCTACCCCAAGCCGCAGTTCACGGGGACTCCGAAAGAGATTAAGAACGCCTTTAACTTGGAGCCACCGCGCGAGGGCAAACCGTACGACCCGATTATGGTGCCGCCCGGTTGCGATAAGATTCTTTCGCTTGACTGCAAGGTCACCTCCAGCGATTCCGACCCGATTATCGGCGAGCTTTCCTACATCACGGATGGCGACAAGGAGCATGATGCCGCGACCTACGTCGAGCTCGGCCCCGGCACGCAATGGGTGCAGATTGACCTCGGCAAGGAGAGTGAGGTTTATGGCGCGTGCGTGTGGCATTACCACGGCGAGGCGCGCGCGTATCGCGATGTCATCTGCCAGATATCGAACGACCCCGACTTCATTGACGGCGTTGTGACCGCGTTCAATAACGACCATGACAACTCCTCCAAGCAAGGCGTTGGCAAGGACAAGGAATACATCGAGACCTGCAAAGGCCGTCAGTTCTCGATTGACGCTGTGAAGGGCCGCTACGTCCGCTTCTACAGCCGCGGCAACACCTCCAACGAGATGAACCACTACACCGAGATCGAGGTGTATGGGAAAGGCGGCTGAGAAGTTCTAACGCGCAAGCGTTCTAAAATTCTAAAGCGGGGCGGCCTTTTCGGCCGCCCTGATTTTTTCTCAGGCTATGGGACTACGGATAGCGGGCAGGAATGCCCGCACCACCTTGGGACGGCGGGACTACAGACTATGGGACGGTTGGGCAACGGACTACAGGCTTGTAGCCCCCCGCGTCCCTGCGAGTGTCCTGTAAAATACAGATGACGGAATAGAGGATTGCCCTGTTTGGATGGCATGATATGGAGGGCGAGGCAGGGGACCCTATTGGCGCGGCGTGCGGCCAATGGGGCAGGAAGCCGCAATGTGTCTAACGGCTCGCGAGGACGCTCGCCCTCCATCGTGAAATCTGTATTT
>WRJS01000071.1 GCA_009778475.1 Kiritimatiellota bacterium
CGGCACACCCCCCCCGCGCCCCTCAGCGAGCTGCAGGCCCTCATGGGCCCGACCCAGACCCCCCCGCCCCCCGTCCCCCCCCCGCCGCAGATCATCCTCGACAACACCACCGCCGCCTTCACCGGCGCATGGCCCGCCTCCACCTTCGACGGCAACTTCCACGGCACCGACTACCAGCACGACGACAACGCCGACAAAGGCAACAAGACCGCCCTCTTCGCCACCACCCTCCCCCGCGCCGGCCACTGGACCGTGTTCGGCTACTGGCCCTCCTCCAACACCCGCGCCACCGAAGTCCCCATCGACATCATCCAAGGCGACCGCACCAACACCGTCACCGTCAGCCAGCGCGACACCGGCGGCGTGTGGCACAACCTCGCCACGCACGAATTCACCGCCGGCCTGCCCGCCGCCGTGCTCCTGCGCACCACGGGCGCGACCAACGGCCACGTCATCGCCGACGCCTTCGGCTTCACGCTCGACTTCGACTCCACCGGCAACGGCCTGCCCGACTGGTGGGAGATCAAACACGGCCGCGCCCCCGGCGGCTTCGACCCGCAGGCCGACGACGACGGCGACGGCATGACCAACCTCGCCGAATACATCGCCGGCACCGACCCCACCGACCCGCACTCGCGCTTCGTCATCCGCGACTTCCTCAACGACGCCATGCCCGACACCTTCAAGCTGACGTGGTCCAGCGAGGCCGACCGCCGCTACGCCATCCTCTACACCGACGACCTGCGCCAGCCCTTCCAGCCCTTTGCGAACGGCGCGTTCCAAGACATCCCCGGCCTCCCGCCGCAGAACACCGCCCACGTCCCCCTCGGCGAAACAACCCGCTTCTTCAAAGTGCAGGTCGCGCTCGAATAGAATAAGCGCGATAGTGATTTAACGTGATGTTGTCACATATATGGAGTACGGCGGCTTGCCGCCGCCGTCCCGCGCCGGGAGCGCAAGGCTTCCGCCTTGCCAATTAAAATGCAGGGCGGAAGCCCTGCGCTCCCGGATATCCTTATGTCCCTTCGTTTACGGAGGGGGGCAAGCCGCAGGCTTGAGGGGGAACGTCACGCCTCCCAGCCGTGTGCGCGGCGCACATTGAGCATGGCGGCGAGGACGCTGTTCCACGTTTCGGGTTTCATCATCACGTCGTTGGTGAACATGCACCCGTCCCAGCAGAGGTGGCGGATGCCGCGCTCGGCGGCGCCTTCGAGCCACAGCCCTGCCGCGCAGGTGATGTTCAGTTTGCCGTTGGGGTCGTCGGGCAGGCAGTGGCGGCCGGTCTTGTCGTGCGTGCCTTGCCCCTTGACGGTGCCGTCGTTCTGCGCGACGTGGAAGTCAATCGTCCACGGGCGGAGCGCGGCGACGAGCTTGAGGTACGCGGCCTTGAACGTGTCGCCGTCCGACCAGTCGAAGCCCTCGGGGACGATGCGGTCCTCGGGCGCGTTGTAGCCGAGCAGGTAGAGCATGGAGTGCGCCATGTCCGCCTGGAAGCCCAGCACGTCGGGTCGGTTCACGCCCTCCAGCACCTCCAGCATGGTGCGCCACGAGTGCATGCCGCCCCAGCAGATTTCGCCTTCTGCGGCGAGGCGTTCGCCGAAGTCCGCGGCGATGTCGGCGGCCTCGGTGAACGTGCCGATGATTTTCGCCGTGTTGCCCGCAGAGTCCTTCGCCCAGTCGGCGACGCCGCCCGAGGAGTCGATGCGGATCACGCCGTAGGGGCGCGCGCCGAGGTCGCGCAGTTTCTGGCCGATGGCGCAGGCCTTGCGGACTTGCTCGAGCCAGTGCGCGCGCGAGGCGTCGTCGCCGAACGCGCAGCCGGACCACACGGGCGCGACGAGCGAGCCGATGGCGAGATTCTTTGCGCGGACTTTGTCCGTGAGCCGCGCGAGGTCGTCGTCGGTCGAGTCGATGTCCACGTGCGGTAAGCTCAGGAAGAGGTCCACGCCGTCGAAGCGCGCGCCGTCCACCTCCGCCTGCGCGGTGAGGTCGATCATGTCGTCGAGGCTGATGAACGGCTCGGGCGTTCCCTCGCCCTTGCCGACGACGCCCGGCCATGTGGCGTTGTGTAATTTAGGGTAAGTCATTTTTCTAATCCTCCATTTTCTCTAACCACAATAGACACTATAGAATGCACAATGGACACTATTCTTGTGCCTATTGTGAAAACCATTGTGTCCATTGTGGTAAAATTCATCCGTTCCTTCTTTACACAGAGTTTCACGGAGGAGACACAGAGACACACAGAGTTTTTTTAGAATTTCTCTGTGAACCTCTGTGGCTTCTCTGTGGTTCTCTGTGTAACATTTATGTCCCCATCATTTCCCGATTTCCGGCGCGTTGGGGTTGACGTCTGGCCCGAAGTAGCGGAGGGTGACGAGCGGCTCGGTCTTGGAGGTGTTCTCGAAGACGATGCCCGCGCGCGCGGCCTCGTCTGTGACGAAATACTCGTCCTCGGTCAGCTCGCGGAAGCGGATGAGGTTCGGCGTGCTGAGGCGCTGGCCGTTGATCTTGCCCTCGCCCTGCACGGCGATGAGGCCCGACGCGCCGTTGTCCTTGATCGTGACCTTCGCGCCGGGCAGCACGGTGAGCTCCTTGGCCGTGACGGGCTGCCAGCCGTTGATGCGGCCGTAGCAGATCCACTTGTCGAAGTACCCGGCATCCTCCGAACCGCCGGCCAGCTTGGGCTCGAGGTAATGGTTCTTGTGGAAGTCGGGGTCGGTGTTCTGCTCCCAGTCGAGCTGTTCGACGATGTAGTCGATGTCGTAGGCCTTCTCCGGCGGCACGTCCTTGACCAGCAGCGCCCACGGCACCTCGCGCCCCTCCACGAGGTTCTGGTACATCCCGAACACGTCCGAGCCCCACTGCGGCTCGTAGGTGCAGAGCGACCCCGGCGCGTGCAGCACGCACGGCGGCACGAACCACCCGGTGCCGGGCTTCAGGCGGTACGCCTGCGAGATGTCGAGCAGGCCGTTCTCGCCCTTGTTCCAGTTCTCGAGGCACTTCTTCACCTGCGCCTTCGTCGTGCCGGGGACCAGCCCGAAGAACGTGTAGGGGAAGTGGTTGCCCGTCGCGTTGTGCTGCGGCGGGAAGTAATACATCTCCGGCTTGCCCTCCTGCCCGATCAGCTTCGCCTGCTCATCGTTCTGGTGGATGTGGTGCGGGATGGGGCCCATGTTGTCGAAGAACTTCGAGTACACCGGCCAGCGGCGGTACTTCGACCAGATCTTCTTGCCGACGGCCAGCGCGCCCAGCGCGTCCACCGCGTCGCGCAGCAGGAAGCGCTTGCCCTTGGTGACGACATAGCTCAGCCCCTCGTCCGGGACGCGCCCGTCGTTCGCCGCCTCGGTCGTCGAGCCGAACCAGCGCTCGTCGATGCCGCCGCGGTTCAGACCGTAGGCGTAGGTGTCTTCCGGGTGCAGCTTGATGCGCAGCCCCGGGTGCAGGAACGAGCGCGGCACCCAATTGGGGGCGAGCCTCAGCACGCCGTTACCCTGATTCACCGCCGCGTCAGCTTCGCGGCGCACGTTAGCGGAAATAGTCTTCAAGTCCAGAACCGATGATTTCATAACAACTCCTTCGTTACCGTCACTCCCTGAGCGACGCACCTTCCAACAGTGATAATCCATATACAATACGCTTTAGCTGAAAACGAGTCAATCCCTTTCCGCACGGAACGCGAAAAAATATAAACGCCTGCGTTCCGCACGGGAAATTCCTGTAAGAAGATATGGTGCTCAGGGCGGGACTCGAACCCGCACACCTCTCGGCATATGCCCCTCAAACATACGTGTCTGCCATTCCACCACCTGAGCAGGTAAAGGAAGCAATACATTACTCTTTTCGTTCGCGCATTACAAGCACAAACGTTGCTTTTCCGCAGAGATTTTTTTTGGGGGGGGCTTGCAGATGCGACAGCATCAAACACGCGTCATTTGAACGTGTCGAACTTCGACCCCACAACACCGCAGAGCGGGCAGTTCTTCGGCAGGTCCGCCGCCGCGACGGTGTAGCCGCACGTCGGGCAGAGCGCGAAGGCCTTGCCCGCAGGCTTCCATGCCTCGAGGTTCGCCGATGCGTCGGAGAAGAACTGCGCGTGCTTCGCCTCTGCGGCCAGCGCGTCCTTAAACGCCTTGGCAGCGGCGGTGTCCCCGGCCTTCAGCGCGGCCTCGGCCGCCTTCGGGTAAACCTCCGTGGCCTCCGCCTTCTCCCCGGCGATGGCGACCTTCAGGTTCTCCTCCGTGGCCTTCACGTCGGGATCGGCGATGGTCGCCTCCGGCTCGGCACCGCCCGCCCGCAGCGCGGCAGCAAACTTCTTGGCGTGGATCGCCTCCGAGGCTGCCGCCGCCTTGAACAGGACCGCGACCGACTTGTAGCCTTCCTCGCTCGCCTTCTTGGCGAAGGCCGTATAACGGGCGTTGGCGTTCATCTCGCCGTTGTATGCCGCCTGAAGGTCTTTGACCGTGTTCTCGCTGAGGCCCTTCAGCGCGGCCTTGGCCTCGCCCGCCGTACCCAGGACATTCCCGATTTTCGTCTGCGCGACCGCCACGCCGCCGATGCACGACAATGTGATGATGCCGAGCGCTTCCCGTCTCCCAATTGATGATGACTGCATTCCTAATCTCCTCTCTGATGTGACTGAAAAACTCACAAGCCAACCGAACTGTCGGCTTAACGGCAATACGGTACCACATTCCCCTCGCCAGCGCAAGCGCAAAGCGTACGCTCCTCGCACCGCGCATTGCGTCATCATTCATGACACCGGGAAATGGAGGGATGGACATAGCAAAGAAAGAGAGACGGGTATATGCCGGGGTGGACACCGACCTGCGGCTGCCCGCCAAAAAACTGGCGGCCGCCCCCGCAGGGGCGGCCGCCTCCATCAAACACAAGGGGGAGGGCTGTAGCCCTCCCCCCTCGAACCTCCTCCCGCAAAAAACAATCACCCTTGCGGTGTCGTTTTTATTTGACGCAACACGATCAGGCGAAAGCCCGGGAGCGCAAGGCTTCCGCCTTGCATGATTAGACCTGTCCTAAAACCCGCCCCCCGAAGAGACTTTCCATCGATGCGTAATCCAGGCTAAAATCACAACCTGAAATGAACCGCGAAAAACACGAATGGCGCGAAAACTCAGAGCGCTTTTGGCTCTTGCCTAGACAAGGTTTTCATGATACGATTGAGTAGGCACAGGGTGAAAAAAATCTGAGGTGTTTTTGCGTGGACATCACAGCCACGCGGGCGGCGGAAATCCTGGGGTATAACCGCAGGACGATTGACGGATGCCCCAACTCAATGCCCCTCTAGCCACTGTGCGAAGGCGGGGTAGATTTGAGCCGCATCAAAACGCGCTTCGGCGAGCGTGCGTGCATTGCGCCCGATCTGCGCGACGCGGGGTAGGTCGTCGAGCAGGGCGGTCACTGCGGTCGCAAAGGATTGCGCGTCGTTCACCTGATACATGACACCCGCGTCATATTCGGACAGTGCTTTTTCGGAAGCCCCTTGCAGGCCGTTCAGGATTGCCAGGCCGTAGCCCGCGTAGTCCACGACCTTGTTGGGGATGGCGACGCCTGACTCGCCCCTCATCGGCACGATGCCGACATCTGAATTGCGCAGGAGTGTGTCCAGCCCGTCGTGATTCACAAACCCTTGATACACGATCTGCGGATGGCGCGACGCATATCCTTCGACAAGCCCCCGTTTCGGGCCGTCCCCAGCAAGGGTCAGGCGGACGTTCTTCTTATCTTTGATGAGTTGCGCCATCCCCTCCAAAACGGCTTCCAGGCAATACCCGCTTCCGAGGTTGCCGACATAGCAGAGGCGCAACTCTTGCGCCGTCGCATTGCGTTCAATGCCCTCCGGCAACTTCATGCCGAGGGGGAACACCTGCACGTCGCCGCGCCGGATGATGGCGTTGTACGCTTCGGACACGGCCGATACGCCATCCGCGCGCCTGTACGCCCGTTGCGCCGCCTGATGCAGGGGCGCGAAAAACACGCGCCCCATCCAGCGCAGGAACTTCGGCAGCACGCGGTAGAAGGTCTCGGGCCAGACGTCTTGGACATCCAGCAGGATTCGCGCGTTGAAGTGTCGGGCAAGACGCTCACCGGCCTTGAATAACGCAACCGGGGGGGTCGAGCAGAGGATCACGTCCGGCTTCCGCTTGGTGTCCGCCACATCGGCAACGGCAAGCCGCCGCCAGTCCCGCGCGAACCGCCAATGGCTCCACACCCGCCCCAGCCCGACATTGCGGTAGTAAGGCACGGTCGGGACGAGGCGGACATCAACCCCGTCGTGGCGATAGGCGGACGGAACCTGCCGTTTCGTTTTCAGCAGGTGGTGGAAGTCGCTCGACCAGAACACGACCTCATGCCCCGCACGGGCAAGCGCCTCCGACAACAGCGCATACCGCATCGGGCGCCCGTCCTCTCCGGGCAGAATATCAAATGGGTTACAAATCCAAACGGTCATGGTGAACGCTCAATACAGGGAATTGGTATTCTCACGCAAAGGCACAAAGGACACGAAGGGGATTTTTGAATTAAAAAAAATGATTTCAAATCCTGTCTGAAACACTTTGTGACCTTTGTGCCTTTGTGTGAGGATAAAAAGCAGAGGTTCTTTGGACAGGATGAACAGGATTTTACAGGATTAGTTTTGAGTCTCAAATCTGAAATCATCTCTGCGCCTTTGCGCGAGATGAAGAAACACGTAGGATTTTTTACCACAATAGGCACAATGGTTTTCACAATAGGCACAATAGCAATCCCTCATTCGGCGCTCCCTTTCTCGGCAATCGCCATACGAATCTCGTCTTTCAGTTCCTGTTCGGAGGGGAGGTAGAGCATGTATTTGGAGGCGAAAACCTGTTTGTTGTTTTCGGGGAGGGTGTAGCGGACGATTGCCTCGCTCTTGTCGGCGCAGAGGATGAGACCGATGGGCGGGCTGTCGCCCTCGTTCATCATCTCACGGGTGTAGTAGTTGACGTACATCTGCATCTGCCCCAAGTCCTGATGCGCCAAGTCGTCCATTTTCAGGTCGATGAGGACGAAGCATTTCAGGACGTAGTGGTAGAAAACCAAATCGACGTAGAAGTCCCGGCCGTCGAAGGAGATGCGTTTCTGGCGGGCGACGAAGGAGAAGCCCCTGCCCATCTCCATGAGGAAGTCCTGCAAGTGGGTGATGACGGCGGTTTCCAAGTCTTTCTCGTACAGACCGGGCGAGGGTTTGATGTTCAGGAATTCCAGCACGACGGGGTTGCGGATGAAGTCCTTGGGGTCGGGCGGCGACGCTGTCCTCTGGATTTCGGCGGACACCCCCTCCTTGTCTTGGCTCGACAACAGCCGTTCGTAGAAATGCGTGTTGATTTGCCGTTCGAGTTGGCGGGTGCTCCATCGAGACTTCACACATTCGTCCATATAAAAGTTTCGTGCGTTATCTTCGGCTACTTTCATTATCAGGCGATAATGAGTCCAGCCCAATTTATCACGCAGTGCGTGACGAATCGGGAAAGTGAGGTAAAACTGCCGCATATACGTCAGATTGGTTGTTGTGAATCCCTTCCCGAAATCGCGCGTCAATTGCTCTGAAAGGAACTTGAGCAAGTGTGTGCCGTATTCAGCGCGTTCATTTCCCGCCTGCGCCTCGACAATCTGCTTCCCGATGAGCCAGTATGCCTCGACCATAGCGAAATTAACGGCGGAATAAGCCTTCGCCCTTGCCATGGTCAGGATTTCCCTTATCTGACCATAGATTTGATTCTCGCTCTCCGTAATAGGTGTATGTTCATCATTTAACATACAATCAACCTTTCTTTGTTTTAACCACAGATGACGCAGATTACGCAGATTGTTTCATGGCTGTCAGTCTGGCATCTTTGGGCAAGGCACAATCGCGTGACTACACGCGCTAGGCGCGGATGTCCGTCTTGCAGAAGCGGTGCATGATGGCGTTCAGGCTTTGGGACTGGATGTCGCGGAGTTGGGCGGGGTCTGCGGTGTCTGGGGTCGGCAGGGTTTGGCACGGGGAGACGGTCAGCGAAACCTTCGGGAAAAGCCGGAGCGGGATTTTCCCTTTCATGTAGGAGAGCCTTGAGCGGATGGCGCCGTCGATGCGGATGGGCAGGAGCGCGGCGTCGGCGCGGCTGGCGACGAAGGCCGCCCCCGGCTGGATGGGCGAGAGTTCGCCCGTGGTCGTGATGCACCCTTCCGGAAAAATCACGATCCGGCGCCCGGCCTTCACGCCGGCAACCATCGCCGCGACGGCCCGCGGGCTTCCCGCGTTGACCGTCAGCACGTCCGTGAACCACCGCACGGGGCGCACCCACCATTTCTCGCTCCAGGCCTTGTCCATCACGAACGTCGCGCGGAACGGCAGGCACGCGCCCACCAGCAGGCCGTCCAGCAGCGACACGTGATTCGCGATGATGATGACGCGCGGCGGCAGGTTGTCCAGATGCCCCGCCCCGTCCACCCGCACACGGAAACACGCCCTGAGCAGCGAGCGGACGAAGAGCCGCGTGAGTTCGCCCGGGAACAGGCGGCAACAGTAGGCCGTGACGAGCGCGCTCGCCAGCCCGGCCACGAGGAACAGCGCCGCGATGCTCAGCCCGAGTTGCGCGAGGGCGACGCACGCCAGCGAGATGATGACCATGCCGATGGCGTTCACGATGTTGTTCCCCGCCACGACGCGGGCGGTCAGGCCCTTGGGCGTGACCGCCTGAAGCAGGGTGTTGAGCGGGACGACGAAAAGCCCGCCCGCGCTCGCGAACAACAGGAAGAGGAGGGTGCAAAGCGTGATCGTCAACGCCCGCTGCCGCACGGGGTCAGCGAAGCGGGCAACGGCGGCGACCCCCAGAAACGCCCCTGTGACGAGCAGGGACGAGATGGGCAGGTAACTTGTCCTGATGCGCCCCTTGATCAGTTTGGCGCACAGGAACGACCCGACCCCGATCCCGACCGTCGTGACCAGCAGGAAATACCCGAGGACAGGCCGCGGGAAACCGAACACGTCGCTGCAGAGCGGGAACAGTTGCGTCAGGACGAACGTGCCGAGCATCCAGAACCAGGTGATGCCCAAAACCGTCTGGCGCAGCAGCCGCGTGTGCAGGGCGGTACGCACAATGGCGGCCATGGACTGCGCCGCGACATCCCGCCGGTGCGGCGGCCGTGCGCTCGGCATGAAGAGCGACCCGAACAACCCCACGGCAGCACAGCAGAGCAACACGCCCACCGTCCAGCCCACCGAGAAGAAGGCGCCGCAGATGGTGCCGATGACAATGGCGAAATAGGTCGAGGCCTCGATGACCGCGTTCCCGGCCATGAGGTCTTTGCGCTCCAGCATGTGCGGAAGCCACGCGTATTTGACCGGGCTCCAAAAGGCGGACTGCGCCCCCATCAGGAAGAGGACGACCAGCAACGGCATCAGCACCCGCACAGCCCCCCAGAACGGCAGCGCGGCGCTTTCGGGATTGTCGAGGACAGGCAGCAGCCGTGGCAACAGGAGGCCGACCAGCGCCATCAGTCCCAGTTCCGTCGTCTTATAGACACGCGCCAGATTCGCGCGGTTCCACGTGTCGGCAAGGCACCCGGCGAACGCGGAGAAGAGGAAATATGGCAAGATGAAAACCGCCGCGGTCAACGCCCCCAGCGAAGAGGCGACCTCCGTCAGGCGGTAGGCAATCAGCGTCAACAAGATGTTCTTGAACAAATTGTCGTTGTACGCGCCGAAAAACTGCGCCACGAAAAACGGGAAAAACTTTCTCGAGAATAAGAACATGGTCGGTCTATTCCAACCCCGGCACATCGATGTCCGGCAGGTCTTTGAAGATGCGGTGGAGCAGGCGGCTCTTGGGGAAGGGGATGACCCAGGCGGTGAGGAATATCAACGCCATGTCGGTGGCGAAGGAGCGCCTGCGCTGATACCAGAGTTCCAGTTCGCCTTTCGCGGGGGCGATGTGCCGGGCGTAAAACGCCGTGACGTCCATGCCGGATTCGGAGAGAAGTTTCTCCTCGTCGCGGAACACGATGGAGCCGATGCCGGTCAGGCCGGGGCGCACGTTGTAGATGGTGCGCTTGACGTGTTCGGGGTAAGGGTCGAAGGTCTTATCGACAAGCGGGCGCGGGCCGACGATGGACATATCGCCGAGGAGGATGTTCAGCAGTTGCGGCAACTCGTTGATTTTGGTGATGCGAAGGAAATGCCCGAACGGCAGCACGCGCGGGTCGCGGCGGGTCGTATGCAGGCCGCCCGTCATGTTGGGGCTGTCCTTCAGCATGGTCGCGAACTTCCAGATGCCGAACGTCTTGTTGTGCCGACCGATGCGCCGCTGGCGGTAAAAGACGTGATGCTCGCCCGTCAGCAGGAGGACAACGCAGACAGGCAGCAGCAGCGGCGACAACACGAGCAACGCCAAAAGCGAGGCCGCGATGTCGATGGTGCGTTTCAGGAAAGGGTACATGGTGTATTTCTCATTCGCATTGACAACATGGTCATCGTTTTCTTCTTACACAGAGAGCCACGGAGAAGCCACAGAGTCGCACAGAGTTTTTCTATAAGATTTCTCTGTGACCCTCTGTGATTTCTCTGTGGCTCTCTGTGTAACATTTATCCGTCCGTTTTTTGTCTCGCGCAAAGGCGCAGAGACGCAGAGATGATTTCAGATTTGAGACTCAAAACTAATCCTGTAAAATCCTGTTCATCCTGTCTAAAAAACCTCTGCGCCTTTGTGTCTCTGCGCGAAACTCCGCTCCTTTGCGCCTCTGCGCGAAAAATAATCCTGCTCACATTTTTTGGTCAAGGCTTTTGCCTGTCTCGATGTGCGCGAAGTTCGGCAGGTAATGGCGCAGGACGTGAACGACCTGCTCCTTCGTCGCGTTGCGCGAGGCGAAGAGCGCTCGGAGTTCTGCACAGATGGACGTGATTTCGGAGACGGCACGGCGCGGCGCGTTCTTGACAATGCCCAGCTGGGCGAAGGTCGCCAAATCGAGTTCCTCCGCGTCGGTGAAAAACTCCTCAAAGGATTTTTCCCCGCTGGTGTCGGACGCGAAGAAATAGACAGGCCACTTCACAACGGATTGCGTTGAAAGGTCGGGGACGAGACGGACCATTTTTTCAATGGCTTCCTCTTCCGTCGCGCACACATCGGCTTCCATGCCGAGCGCATGGAGGAGGTCGTGGGCAATCTGCTCGAAGGGAATCATGTCCGTGGCCTCGTCGAGTTTCGGGAACACAATGTCGCCGCTGCTGCCGATGACGGAGGCGATGAGGCAGAGTTCGCCGGACTCCATCGGCGAGACGAAAAAGCGGCGTATCCCAAGCGGGCAAGCCCATGGCTGGCGTTTCTGCAACCGCTCGAGAAAACCGAGCGGGAGGCTCCCGTTTGAGAAGGCGACATTGGCGAAGCGCGCGGTCTTTACGGGCAAGCGCCCCGCATACGCCATGATCATCTCCTCCATGAGTTTCTTGCTGGCGCCCATGATGTTCACGGGGTTCGCGGCCTTGTCGGTGGAGACGCAGAAGAAGTGTTCCGGCGGCGAGTCCGCGAGGAACGCGATCAGATCATGCGCGGCGAGGACGTTGTTCTCAATCATGGCCTCGATGGAGAAGATGTCCTTCTCGCTGCGGACGTGCTTGTGCGCGGCGAAATTGGCGACGATGTCGAACGGCCCGTGCGCCTCAACAATTTTGGCGAACACGCGGTCGCGGAAGTTGACGGGATAGGTGACGAAGTTTTTGGGGATGCGATAGCAACCCGCACTCCGCAGGTCGCGCACAAGTTCGGTGAGACCGTTCTCATTGGTGTCCATCACGCAGAGCGCGGCAACGTCGTAACGGAGCAACGCCTTGATGTAATGCGAGCCGATGCTGCCCGCACCGCCGATGACCAACACGCGCTTGCTGCTGATGCGTTCATCCAGCGCATCGCGGTGACGGACAAAATCCTCCGCGAGGAGGCTTTGCCGACGGCGCGTCACATGACATTGGATAAAGTCGTTCAAGTCGAATTTGAAGTTCATAGGATTCCTTGTTTAGACAGGAGTTACAGGAGTTTTTTAGACAGGATTAACAGGATTTGCAGGATTGATTTTTACCACGATGGACACAATAGTTTTCACAATAGGCACAATGGCAACGTCTTGAAAATAGTGTCCATTGTGCATTCTATTGTGTCTATTGTGGTAAAAAAAACGAACATCTATTTTGGACAGGATTTGCAGGATTGTCCCTTCGGGGATGTGAAACTGGCCAGCGTCGAACGCATACCGTCGATGGCGGAGACGGGCATTGTTTTCCAATGAAGGGCTTCTTTGATTTTCGCGTTTGAGACCACATACGATTCCGTCAACTTGCGCAGACGCTCGCTGTTCAACGGCAGGTGCAGCGCATCGCCCATTTTTGCGGCGACACGAATAAGCCGTGGTGAAACGCGCATGATGCGCGCGCGACGTTGCAGTGCCTCCGCCATGAGCCTGATGATCGCGTTGGTGGCGAGCGGTTCGTCGTCGGCGACCTGATAAATGCCAGCGGGAACATCACCCGTTAAAAGCCCTTCGACCACCGCGCACACATTTGGGATGGAGGCGAACGAACGCTGGTTTTCGTATGCGCCTAACGGCCACGGTATGCCACGGCAGACCACATTGTAAAGCAAGTTCAAATTGCCCTTGTTGCCGGGACCGTGAATCATGCACGGGCGCAACACATACCCGCGCAGACAGTCTGCATGTTTTTCCGCAATCTTAAAGACGCATTGTTCCGCCTCTAACTTGCTCCGCCCGTAAGGCGTCTGCGGGTTCGGTGTACACTGCTCGTCGAGCACAGTTTCGGTCTGATCCGCGACGGCTTTCATGGTACTGAAAAGAATAAACGTGCGCGCCCGCCCAGGTGACGCGCCCGCCACACAGGCATCCAAAATTGTGCGCGTCAGACCGGCATTGATTTCAAAGTAACTTTCCGGGTCACTGGCGTTTCGGGTGTCATGCGCCTTCCCCGCCAGATGAATCACGGCATCAATCTGCGACCATGGAATATCCGCAAGCGCGTCCCAACTGAATACGCGCTCATACGCCCCCCCCGATGTCGCGGCGAGGGCAGGGACATCGAGCGCCCACACCGTATGACCTTGCCCGGCGAGATAACGCGAAAGGTTGCCGCCGACGAACCCGAACGCGCCCGTAATCAGCACCGCACTCACGAACGCTCCCCTTTGCCCGTCCCCAATACGCGCCGCGCCTTGGGGATGATAAACTCAAACACCTTGAACAGGTATTTCGGCACGAGCATGGGCAGACAACACAGATACCCGTTCTCACGGTTACCGCGCACAATCTCCTGATTCAGCACGAGGTTACTCTTCCAGCCGCGTGTGCTTTTACCGCCCATGCGCATCTCGACCGCGCAGACGGGCAGATACCGCGCCCGCAAGCGGCTCTTACGCAGGAAACGGATAATCAACTCATAATCCGCCGCGATGTGATACCCCTGCTTGTAATCGCCCAGCCGACCGAAACACTCGCGCCGGATATAGACCCCCGGGTGGGGCGGCATATAACCCCACTGCAACATCCACGGGCGCCAGTGCCGCGCCGAGTAATAACGAATCGTCCGCCCAGCGCAATCCGCGAAACGGATGTCCGAATAGACGGCATCCGTCCCATCATCAAACGCGCCGACCACACGCTGAACGACCCCGTCATCTTGAAACGCATCATCGGCATGGAGGACACCGACGACATCCCCCGTCGCCATGCGAAGCCCCTTGTTGAGCGCGTCATACATCCCCACATCGGGTTCCGACACCCACCTCATGCGCCCCTGAAACTTCGGCTCATATTCACGGACAATCTCCATCGTCCCGTCCGTGCTATTGCCATCCACAACGATATACTCAATGTCCCCCCACGACTGCCCCAAGACAGACCGGATCGTCTGCGCGACACTCCCAGCCGAACAATAGCAAGCGGTTATAATCGAAATCTTCATGTTGCTAACGCTTCATCTCTCATGTTTTTATTATACCATAAGCAACCGTAGCAAGCCCAGTGCGGGTACAGGTCTTTGCCGTTTTTTCTCACACAAAGGCACAAAGGTAGCGCACCGCGTCTCGCGGTGTTCGGGCGACAATGTAGGGGCGGTTCGCGAACCGCCCACAGGCTGAAAGCCCTCGGGGAATATCCAACGCCCAAGTTAAATGCGCTACGGGACAACGACTGCGCTGGAGGGCGAGCGTCCCCGCGAGCCGTGAAGGGCAAAGCCCTTCCGTATCATATGGAGGGGTCCCCGTTGGCGCAGGCGCGACCAATGGGGCTTGCGTCTTTGCACGAAAATAATTTCCTCTAAAAAAATCCTGCGAGTTTCTTTGTCTCGCGCAGAGACGCAGGGGCGTGAATTCCAAGAGAATGATTTTAGTCACAAGACTTAAATACAGTTATCCCTGACGGAGACAACCACGACTTATCGGCTAATATTTTTGCCATGACACCTAAAAAACGCCTGTTATCTTCTGTCTTTTTCAATAATCCCATCTCGACAACAAAGTTATTATATCCCTCTTTCTTGAATTTTGAACACACTTCGCTATGGTTTTTAAATCTATGACACAATGGGGATATATCCAATGGTATGGACAGACGTATGATAGCACTAATAAAATTAAAATCCTCTAAGTTCTCTAAATATTCTTCAAATCTTGACCTGTTATCTCGCATCAAGCTAAAGCATGGCAAAACAACAACACCGTTTGGTTTAAGTAATGTATGCGCAATAGGAATAAACTTATGTATTAACGAATCGCCATATTCACCACCATCTGAGTGCAAGAAATTCTTTTCGCCTGTTGGGGTAGGCTCAAACGGTAAATTAGCAATGCAAAAGTCAAAATAGTTTTTTTCTTGTTCCTGGGCTAAATCATCTTTTATAAAATCACATTGAGCCTCGTTCAGCATGGCATTGATTTTTGCAATCCTTAATGCCTTTTCATTTATATCAACTCCCACTGTTTTCCATCCACGTTGAGCCGCTGTTATGGATAAAATGCCTGACCCAATACCAACGTCTAAAAATTTTCCATTAGGCATTGCAAACGGAATCAAATTCGCCAAATAAATGCTTTCCGGGTGTGGCGGAAAAACTAAATCCCCATTGGTGTTCATGGGGTTTTCGAGAACAAAAGTATTATTGTCCCAAAACCACAAATCATACTTTTGAGTGGACTTTGACAAAAACTCCCCTGCCTTTGGCATCTCTGCCTTGCAGGCAAAAGGAAAATGTTTTTTAATCTCGTCATTCATGCTATGCGACTCCGTCATCCAATGATTTAAGAATTTCCTCTAGGACATTATCCTGCTCATCCGTTAATTTCAAAAAACTGTCATTCTTTCTCGGCTTACTGATTCTCCATTCTTTCGCAATATGGGCTGGTTTACCTGACAAAAGAATGACTCTGTCGGCAAGAGATACTGCCTCATTAATGTTATGCGTAACAATGATGATACCTTGCTGCGTCAGATTAAAAATATCATTTATCAAATTGTGTAACTTTATCCTTGTAACCAAATCTAATGCGCCAAACGGCTCATCTAATAGAAGCAATGACGGGTTGGCAGCCAAAGTCCTGCATATCGCCACTCTTTGAAGCATCCCCCCAGACAATTCAGACGGGTATTTGTCTTTATCCGTAAGCAAGTCAGCGGATTGAAGCAATTTGTGTGTTTTTGCTCCTGCCTCATCCTTGTTTAATTTTTCTTGCCCATACTTCATCCCCGTCATAATGTTCCTTTCGACATTTAACCAAGGGAAAACAAAATATTCCTGAAAAACCAGCCCTATTTTACTTGATGGTCTTTCAACCACTTCATTGTTGAGTTTAACCCAGCCTGTATTCGCCTTAATCAACCCTGCAATGATTTTCAGCAGTGTCGTTTTCCCGACGCCAGACTTCCCGACTATAGCGACTATCTCTTTTTGGGTTAAGGAAAAATCAATCGACTCGAAGATGACTTTTTCGCCAAAACGTATCGACAAATTTGATATTTGCAACATATTACTTTTCCCCCTTTTTTATGTGCGGACACAACAAAGTTCGTATGTGCTTAAACAATATGTCCATAACAATGCCAAAGATTCCTATGATAAAAAGATATGCAATAAGGCGTGGCATATTCAACACTCGATACGACTGTAAAACAAGATAGCCAACCCCTCTTATTGAATTGACGACCTCTGCCACTAACAGATATGACCAAGCCCAAGCGAAAGTGATCCTGATGGAGTTTAAGATGTCTGGCGCGGCGGCTCGTATGATAATCTGGGTTATCAGGTTGACTTTTCGGAACCCCAGTGTTTCCGCGCTTTCAATATACCCCTTCGGCACGCTTTCAAAATCATTGATGAAAAGGAACAGCATCTGGAAATATGTCCCGATAAACACCAACACTATTTTTACCGTATCGCCCACGCCAAAAATGGCAGTGCAAAACGGGACAAACGCCGGGACTGGAATATAGCGGATGAAATTATGGTAAGGGAGAACTGTTTTGGCAAACAACCTGTGCCTGAAACAGAGCAATGCCGTCGGGAACGCAATGAGTATTGAAAGCAGAAACGCTATTGAAATCAACTGGAGGCTTGCCCCTAAATGCTGGTAGGTGTCTGCTGCAAAGACCGTGTTCTGCAGCCCCTCGCAAACCCTGCTTATGTTGGGGAATAAGACAGGGTTGTTGTGCCTTGCTGTAACCTCCCAAATGCAAATCACAGCAACAAACGACACAATGAAGAGAATGACACTTATTATTTTGTCTTTCCCGATGAATCTCATAGTATCTATTGCTTCTCGATAAGTTCAATTAAGGCTTTTTCCAAATCCGAAGGTTGAATACTTTCCCTCACATAACCGGCTTTTTTCCAAATCTCAAGTATATCTACCGATACTTTTTTTAACTTTTTCTCATCAAAGAGGGGGCTGTCGTTATCTTTCTCTCCAGGGGGGAATTTACGACCAGCAGCAGTTAAATATTGTACCCCCTCTAACATTTCTTTCACTGCTCCGACAGGTATTCCCAATTTCTCGCCCATGGTTTTATATGACTCTTCTGGATGATTGAAAAGGTATTCAACAGCCTTGTCCCAACTTTTACGGAAAGATTCCGCAAAAGACGGGTTGCTTTCTAACCAGTCTTTTTTTGCTATGAATATGTCCAAAATCGCTTCTGGATATTTATCAGAAGAAGCCAATACTATTATATCATCACCCAGCTTTTTCTTTGCTTGGGAAATAAATGGCTCCCAAGTGACTGCGACGTCAATCTTTCCCGCTATAAAAGCAGCCCCTGCGTCGCTCGGCTCCATGTTCCTGATTTTGTCATTTACTGGCTTCATCGATATTTCGTTGCCATGTAACACGTACAGCAGGAAGAAATGGTTCACAAACCCCTTTTGCGCCGCAACCTCATACTCATGCAACGTTTTTAATGTCACTTCCTTTTTAGCGATAATGGCATCCCCTCCGTTAGAATAATCGGCGTAACAGAACGCCGCCGCATCCACCCCTTGGGACAACGTGACGGCAATGTCGTCCAACGTGGATGCGACAACCTGAACTCTGTCCGCCAACAGCGAAGCCCTTCTGTCAGGGGCGGCTTCGAGTTTGACAATCTCGATGTTCAGGTTGTTCTCCTTAAAGAAACCTTCCTTCTCCGCAATGTATAAAGGTCCGAACCCGACCCATGAGTTTATCGTGACCTTCACCTTGTCTTGCTCTACTTTTTTGCACCCGCAAAAAAGACCTGCAAAACAAACACCCGCCACACCTATCACAAGATAGGGTTTTAATTGCACTGTACTCATCTTTTTATCCTCTCGTTTAACGAATTGATTTAACATAACACAAAAGCAAGGTAACTGTCAAAATTGACTATCCCCATTTGGGGGGACACTTAGCATATATTCTTTTATGAATGGACTTATTAATAAAAGAAGTAGCCATACCAGCGCTGTTATTACAAATATGGTCACTGCTCTTATAACATATTCTATCCAACTATAGTTATGACCAATGGTTGCATTTATAAACAATCCTGCCCAAATAAATACATATAAAATACACGACCCATAAGCTTTAATACGATCTCGTAATGAAAGAGTAGTCGATGAAAGACTGCGCTTTATTCGTCTTGCTTCTAATATGGCAGAGATTATTCCTACTATTACCCCAGACGATAATATAAGATGAATATTGAATCCATCAGTAAAATCTACAATAGTAAAATAAATACCTATGTCAAATATATTCCATATCGACTCTTGTCCTTTTTTTACACGAACAACCCAAAGAATATAGATAAATGCAAAAAACATCCACCCCCAGATTTTTTCTTTATTTACCAGAAAGGGGTCATTTTCGTTTGCAAACGTCTGTATGGAGTCACAAATAGATTTCAGCTTTTCTTCTGTTTTATCATTGTCATAGAAGTTGGCATAAAAATCCTTTATAAATTCATCAACAGTATTAGTATAAAACGATGATATCTTTTCATCAATTTTGTTTAAATTAGCACGAGTATCTCTTACAAATGCACTAATATTATCCACCAATGACGCCTCTCTGTCATTAATTTTTTTTAAATTTACTTTTCTTCTATCAATGGGTCTTTTTTTGTGTTTTTCCCATTGAACTATTCCTTTATCCCTACTCTTATATAGTATGCTAAAAATACATTGTCCACATTCGTTTTTCAAGCGTTCTTTGTCTGGTGTTGGCGTGTTACTATCTAATATAACTTTTGCTAATTGGACTCTAATTTCACCAATTCCTTTTTCATAATGACTCAAGAAAAAAAATAACTGCCAGAGACAATATACTATGCAACCCCCCATCGTTACTATGTGAATAAAACATAAAGGGTTTTTATCATTCCATTGGCTTAGCATATTGAACATCAACCCGTTCCCCTTTTACCGCAACACCACAAAACATCAAACAACGCGCACGAAACCTTTCTACCACGCCTATCGCAACAAAAAATCTTTGATATAATAGCACACCGACCCCAGCCATTCCAAGTTTTTATTTTCAATCGGCGGATTTTTTTTCACCGCAAGGGACGTGGCGGTTTCGCAAGGGGTGCAATAAAACCTCTTTGCGACCTTGGCGTAATCTCCGTGTCCTTTGCCAACATACGCCCCTTATATCAAGCCCGAAATCGCATGGATGATACCCTTGACCGAGTTTTCAGGACTCCTCTGCCCCTTCAGGGCGGTCGAATACCTACCCATCGAAAAAGATGCCCTTTGAATTTTTTATTTCACCAAAGAACCCTGTCCACATCTTCGTGACCTTTGTGTCTTTATGTGATGAATAAAACGCACCCACTAACCATAAGCCTCTATCATGCGCTCGGCGACACGCTCCCATTGGAACTCCTTGCTAATCCATGTCCGTCCGTTGCGCCCCATTTCCGTGCGAGTCGCGTCGTCCAGAGCCATGACCTTCGCCAACCCGTCCGCGATGCCCGATGCGCTCGTCTCCACAAAGTGGATCGGCGCTCCCGCGCCAAAACACCGCTCCGCCTCCGCCTTCCATACCCCCACATCCGTCATCACCACGGGAGTACGACACGCCAATGCTTCGCCCACGACATTGCCGAAATTCTCGCTTCTGGAGGGAAGCACAAAGATGTCCGCGCTTCGAAGCAAGTCCAACTTCTCCCCGCCATAAACGCCATCGCAAATCTCGATATTTGTCAGGTTCAATTTCTCGCACAACTCCGACAACTTGTTTTTCATGCCCTGCTCATCCGGTCCGGCAATGACCAGTTTCCAATCCTTCGCGTGTGCCGAGTTTGACACAAGTTTCCATGCCTCAACCAATAAATCCAGCCCTTTGAGCGGGTGCAGACGCCCTAAACTCAATATCATCCGCTTATTGTCAGAAGAGGGCGGTTGCGGCTTGCCTTGCTCGTCATTGGGGATGGACAACCCATTGGGAACGATTCGTATTTTTGATTTAGCCCCCTCCCCTAAATACCGCGCCACCCAGTCTGATTCCGCCACCGATGTCGCATGAATGACCGTTGCGCGTCTGAAACACCAACGGTCAACCCATCCGACCGTTTTCTTTTTCCATGCCGAGTGCGCCAGCCGCAGGGGGTCGAGCCCGCCCCTCGGAGACATCACCAGTTTTTTGCCGTGCAGGTGCGCTAGGCAGCATCCCCACCAGACCGGAAAAGTCCAGTTCGAATGGACATGAACCCAATCCGCAAACTTTACCCGCTTATGGAGTTTGAA
>WRJS01000072.1 GCA_009778475.1 Kiritimatiellota bacterium
GTTCCCTGTTCGGGAGGGGGGGGATGGGGGGGGGGGAATGGGGGGGGCGGGCCCCCCCGGGAGCCGCAATGTGTTTAACGGCTCGCGAGGACGCTCGCCCTCCACGTGTCTAACGGCTCGCGAGGACGCTCGCCCTCCACGTGTCTAACGGCTCGCGAGGACGCTCGCCCTCCATCGTGAAATCTGTATTTGGCGGGGCACTATTTCACCTTCCCGTTCGTGATGCGGAAGGGGTTCTCGTAGGGTCCCATCGCGCCGGGCGGCGGGAGGGGGCGGAAGGTGGAGTGCTTGGCGATGTCTGCGTAGTCGGGGGGGGCGGCGTGGACTTGGTTGGCGTGGGCATCCGTGTTGCGCGGTGTGCGGAAATAGACTTGCCCGCAGGTCACGAAGAGGTTGCGCCACACGCTGTTGCGGTCGGCCTGTTCGGGCGCGACGGGCAGCTCGGGGTAACGCTCGCGGTAAAGCTCGCCGTCGATGTCCGCCGCGGCCATCAGCCCCTTGATGCGCGGCTCCTCTAGGAATTGGCGGAAGCGCCGCTCGCCCCACGCGGACCAGCTCACGCCGATCTTGCAGTTGATGAACACGTTGTTGTCGAGGATGTTGAACTGGCCGCCGTGTATCTGCACGCCGCCGAAAATCCCGTTGGACGTGTTCTCGAAATAGTTGCCATAGACGAGCGAGCCGCTGATGGCGTCGTCGAAGCGGATGGCGGCCTGCCCGCAGGGGTCGTTGTTGCCGCTGTTGATGTCCTTCCAGTAGTTGTAGCGTATGACGTTGCCGCGATAGGAGGGGTCGCACCACATGTCGATGCCGCCTTGGTCGTCGGACTCGGTGACGACATTGTTGACGCGGTTGTATTCGAAGACGTGGTCGTTGCCCTCGATGCGCACGGCGCTGGAGGGGCCGTGATGGAAGTGGTTATACGCCACGCGCGCACCGCAGCCCTCGAGGTGGAGCGCGGGGTTGTACGTCCGACCGAAGCGCGCGAAGTCGAACACCTCGTTGTTCTCGATCACGATGCCGCCGCTGGTCAGCGCCTTGCGGTCGCCGCCCTTGACCCGCATCCCGGTGTGCCCCAGCGTGTTGAAACTGTTGCCGAACACGAAGAGGTCTTTCATGCCCCATGCGGTGAACGCGGAGCCGCCAAGGCGGCGGAACATGCACCCCACCACCGCGACGCCCTCGCCCTGCTCCATCACGAGCGCGTCGTGCTGGCCGTACTCGTACACCAGCCCCGAAATGGAGATGTTCTTCACCCCCTTTGCGCGGATGAACGGCTTGTCCCAGCGCGACATCACGACCTTGGCGGAGCGGCTGGGCAACCATGCGTACAGCTTGCCGCTCGCGCAGTCGTAGTACCACTCGCCCGGCCGGTCGATCTCCTCCAGCAGGTTCAGCACATAGAACGGGTGGTCGGCTTTCAAGCCCTCCTCGGGCAAGCGCACACGGAACGAGATGCTGTCCTCCCCGAACGCGACCGGCACCACGCCGTCCGCCCACAGGTGGAACCAATAGCCCGCCGCCATCGACTCCTTCGCCTCGCCCCAACGCTTCATGCGCTCATGCGAAAACGCGAACGCGCGGTTCGTGACGCTCCCGACCTGCGCCCCCGTCTTCAGCCACCCCTCGTTCGGCCAACGCGCGATGGGCAGCGGCACGCCGTCCGCGAACACCTCGCGCACGCCGCCGTTGTTCGCATACCGGTCCGCACGGCCGTAAATTTTCTGCGGCTCTGCGGAGGGGTACCCCTGCGCCCGCGCGTCCGCCACATAGACCTTGCCCCGCGCCTCCTCCGGCAAGCGGCGCAAGATGTTCGGGTCCGTCACGCGCTCGAACCCCTTCACCTCGAAGCCGCCGTCGAAAACCGGCGTCTCTGACGGGTACGCGCGCCAGACGACCCGCGCGTTTCCGCCTGCGCCCGAGTCCTCGGCGGTCAATTCAAGCGTGTCGGTTACGCTGTACCGTCCCCCACGGATGAAGACCGTTACGCCGCTATCCTTCGGCGCGGCGCGAACCGCATCGCGCGCACGGGCCAGCGTCGCGAACGGCTTCGCCTTGCTCCCGTCGTCCGCATCCGAGCCGTCCGGCGCGACATAAAACTCAATCGCGGTTTTCGGGAAATCGCGCCACGGTTGCTTGCTGTTCGGGGCATGGTCTTTTTTTTCCGCGAGATTCGCAGCCTCCGCCTTGATGTGCGGCGCAACGCCCTCCATATCCGCGACCGCACCGAACACCGCATCAGCATCACGCTCCCGCTTCTCCTGCATGAAAATCTTGCCCACCGCCAAGCCCGCCAACGCCCGCGCCGAAACGCCGTTCGCCTCATCCTTGAAAATCATCGCGTACTGCTCGCGCGCCGCCGCCAGCTGCCCTGCCGACCACAGTAGCCGCGCATACGTCTCGCGGGTGTCCAGCGTGTCCGATTCGCCCAACAACTTTTCATAAACGGCAATCGCCTGTTTCGTCTTCTTCTCGCGTGCGTAGCTCTCGCCCAGCGCGAGCGCGAGCTTCTTGCGCAGATCCGCATCCGCGGTGTCGCGGTGAGGCGCGGTGATTTTCTCCAGCGCACCGCTCGGCAACGCGCCGCCCGCATCGTTGCGGCACATCTGCATCAGCCGCTCCGTCGCCTCGCCCCGCAGCCAGTCGGGGTGCGACGCTTTGCCCATCACCTCCACACACGCCGCAATCTCGCTTTTGCGGTCACCGTACGCCGCCCTCAACTTCCGCCACGCCGTGTACTCGGCTGTCTTCGTCTTCACGAGCAACGCCTCCACCTCCTCGGGCGAGAGCGCGTGGTCGTACACCTGCACCTTGTCGAACGCCTGTTTGAACGACCCGACCCCCGCCCCCGCGAACCCGATGCGGAAGCCCTCCCGCGCCGGCAAGACCTCGCCCGCGAACGCGCCTTCTGCGGAGAGCGACCCGTTCACGTACAGCCGCATGACTTCGCGATCCCACGTCGCCACCACGCAGTTCCAGTACCCCTCGCTCAGGCTGTCCTTCGCGTTGATGCCGAACGCGCCGTTCGCGCGCCCGATCTCGAAGCGCGGCAGACGGCTCGCCCAGTCCGTGGCGAACACGCGGAAGCCCTCCGTGTAGCCGTTGCCGTTCGCGACCAGCATCCCGCCCGTCGTCCCCGCGTTCCCTTTCTGCGAGCCGAGCGCCAGCGGCTTGACCCATATCACGAGCGAGAACGGCTCTTTCACAAAACCCATCTTCGGCGCGGCGAACGCATGCTCGTCCACCACCGCCGCCGCCTTACCGTTCAGCCCCTCGATAGTCTCGAGGCCCGCGCCGCCGTATTTCAGCGCACCGCCCTCCTTCGCCGAAAACGAAAAATCGTGCAGCACCCCGGCCATTGCCGAACCGCCCGCCAGAACCGCCGCCATCCAAACCGAAACCCTCATCATGTTCATACTGCCTCCTTTTCCCGTCTAGTATATAACAGATTAACCACAGATGGAACACCGATTTTCCGCATTCGCAAATTTCAACATTAAGTCTGGATCACGCATGAGAGAACGCTAGGCTTCGGCTTGATGACGGGTATGGAGGATTACCCTGTTTTGATGGCGTGATAGGGAGGGCGTGATATGGAGGGCGAGACAGGGGACCCCATTGGCGCGGCGTGCGGCCAATGGGGCAGGAAGCCATCGCAATGTGTCTAACGGCTCGCGGGGACGCTCGCCCTCCATCCACCATGCAGGAATTGTTAATTATGCATTATGAATTATGCATTATGCATTCCTTAGGGCACGTGCCACCTTGAGAAAACGATGCGGACAAAAATCCACATTCTTATCGCAGGAGAATCATCGTGCCGCCGGCGGTGGTGAGCCAGAGCTCGTTGCCTTTCTTGATGGTTTTCCACTTGGCGTCGAAGCCGTCAAGCACGGGCATCCCGATGAAGCCTTCGGCGGTGGCGATGACGTACTTCGCGCCGGGGGGCGCGGCGGAGAGCAGGTCGGACGGCACAATCGTCAGGCCGGTGAGGTCGAGCGTGCCGGCGGAGGTGATCACGTCGCAGATCGGGGAGCCGTCTATCTCGGGGTTCGCGGTCAGGGTGAGCAACCTGCCGTCGTTGAGGTCCTCCAGGAAGATGAAGTTGGAGGGGTCTGAGCCCGGGCCGCCGCCGGTCGGGTCGTAGGTGAGGGCGGCGACCGCGCCGCCGAGGGTCGCGACTGCGCCGACGTTGCCGCCCGTGTTGCAGACGCGTATCTCGATGGGGTGCGGGCCGGGGGTGAGCGTGTGGTCCGCGTACTGGATGCCGCTCACCAGAGGGACGTGGACGTGCCAGCCGTCGATTTTCAGGCTGACGTGGTCGTCGAAAGAGAAGCGCCAGGTCCAGGTGACGTTGGTGGGGTCGCGGTTCCAGATGTAGCCCGTATAGACGTAGGTGGCGTACTGGGCGCTCCAGTGCTCGTCGCGGGGCGCGGTGTTGTAGCCGCCCACGGCACAGTTGCCCGCGGCGGCCGTGAGCGTGATGCCGCGATTCATCGGGTTGGGGGACGTGAAGTCCAGTCCGGGGGCGATGCCGTTGGCGAGCAGGCCCTCGTACAGGCCGGGGGCGTTGAAGATGCCTGCGAACGCGAGCGGGTCGCGGATGGTGACGCGGTAGGTCATGCCGTTGAGCGGGCCGCTGACGGTGTTGGTGCCGGTGTGGTAGTCGCCCGCGGGCGAGATGATCAGGCCGTTGTGCGGGCCGCTGCCCGTGTCAACCGCCGCGCCGTCGGCGACGGTCGTGGTGATACCGTCCAGCTTGTCGGCGTTGGACGCGGGCAGGTCGGCGGTGAGGAGCGAGCCGTCGCCAGGGTCCATCAGGACGATGTAGTTGGCGGGGTCGGTCTCGCCGCGCCCGAGGGGGTCGTAGGTCACGCCGCCTCGGTTGTCGGAGTCGCCGACGTTGCCCGTGTTGTCGCCGTAGCGGATCTCGATGGGGTGGCGGCCTGGGGTGAGGGTATAATTCACACAGGGCGGGGGATTGGCGTAGCCGCAATTAAGGATTTCGGTGTCGTCGATTTTGAGGTAGGCGTTGTCGTCCCACTTGCCGCGCCACGTCCACGTCAGGTTCTGGCCGGTGTTGTTCCAGATGTAGCCCGTGTAGATCCACATATTGTAGTTGTCTTTCCAGAAGAAGTTGCGTTCCGCGTCGCCCGTGGTGTTGTTGCCGTACACGACGTTCCCGGCGCGGGTGGTCAACTGGACGGAGAGCTTGTTGTTGGCCGTCGTGGTGTTCCAGATGGATGACGATCCTTTTTCGTGCCCTTCCCACAGGCCGGGGCGGATGCCCTCGGAGGGCAGCAGGAGCGTGCCTTCCAGCACTTGGATGGAATCGTGCTCCGGCTCGACGACGTTGAGGTTGGCGGTGAGGAGCCAGCCCGTGCCGTCGTCCTCCAGCAGCTGGTGGTTCTCCGAGGCCGTGGTGCCGCGCGCGAGCGGGTCGTAGGAGATGCCGCCCGGCCCGCCGTTGTTGTCGCCGACGTTGCCCGTGGCGTCGCCGAAGCGGATCTCGATCGGGTGCGGCCCGGGCGAGAGCGTGTGGTAGGCGGAGGTGACGGCGACGTTGAGGGGGCGGTTGAGGATCATCACGTCATCAATCTTGAGGGACACGTCGTCGTCGAACCGCGAGCGCCACGACCAGGTGATGTTGGTGGTCTCGCGGTTCCAGATGTAGCCCGTGTAGATCCACATATTGTAGTTGCCGTTCCAGAACTCGGCGCGGGGGGCCGTGTTGTTCGCCCCGGAGGGGAGGTTGCCCGCGCGGGTGGTGAGCTGGACGGACTGCCTGGGGTTGGGGAAGTCGATGAGCCAGTAGTTGCCGGCGGCGCCTTTGCGGTGGCCCTCCCACAGACCGGGGATGACCTCGCCCGTCTCGACGGGGGCGAACTCGACCTGCGCGTCCCACGTGGCGGTGCCGGGGCCGGTCTTGACGGCGGAGGCGGTGACGACCTTGCCGTTGATGATCGCGCCCGATCCGGCGAGGGTGACGCTGACGTTGGTGATGGTGTGGCCGCCGAGGTTGAGCGTGCCGTCGCCGATGATGATCGGGGACTCGGGATGGATGGCGTCGGCGCAGCCGAGCGTCAGGCTGCCCTGCTCGACGCGCGTGGGGCCGCGGTAGGTGTTCGGTGCGTTCAGGAGGAGGCCGCCCGCGCCCGTCTTGGTCAGGCCGCCCTCCCCGGCATCCGCCAGCGTGATGATGCTGACGGACGCGCCCGAGCCGCCGCCGCCCAGGAAGCTGACGGTCGGGCTCGTGGTGTAGCCCCAGCCGGGGCTGGTGATTTCGACGTGCGTGACGAAGCCGTTGCCGTTGTTGCGGTCGATGTGCGCGAGGGCGGTGGCGCCCGTGCCGCCGCCGCCGCTGATGACGACGTAGGGCGGGGCGATGTAGCCCGTGCCGCCACTGGCGATGATGGACCCGATGCCCGCGCCGAGGGGGCGCTTCAGCGGCTCATCCACGGTCCGCAGCGTGCCTTCGCCGACCGCGATCGTCGCGCCGTCCGCATAGACGTTGACGTCGAACGGGAACGCGTTGGCGCCGTCGCGTATGAAGAGGCTCCCGGCGCCTTTGCCCGGATCCACCGCGAGCGTGCCGCCGTTGAAGTTGACGGCGGCGGTGGAGCCGCTCACATTCATGCGCCTGATGGCGGGGGCGGTGAGCCGGCCTCCGTTCAGGTTCAGGGACGCATGGCCCGCGTTGCCGACGCACATGCGGATGTTGCGGTCAATCCACGCCTCCGCCGTGCCGGCCACGGTCATGGTCCCCATGGCGTTGGCGCCGCTCGACTCGATGATCGCCAAGTCGCCGTAATGCGTGAAGGTGCCGCCCTCGAGATGCAGGACGGCCTTGCCGCCACGGCTGATGCCGAACACGCCGCCATAGGATTCTTGGAAGAGCCCCGCCGTGTTCGTGATGGTGTAGCGCTGGCCGTTGAAGAGGATGGTCCCGCCCGTCTGGCGGAGGATGCCGACGCTGGTGGCGTTGTTCACCGAGCCGAGCTGCGTGTAGCCCTTCATGTGCAGGCTGCCGCTGTCCAGCTGGTAGTAGCCGTAGCCGTTGTGGCCGATGCGGCCGTCGTTGTTGGCGCCGCCTGTGTTGTACCACTCGCTGTTGCCGGACTGATAGACCGCGCCGTTGGCGCCCGCGTTGTTGTAGCCGACATAGAGCTTGTTGGTGACGGCGGCGTTGCCCGTCAGATCCAGCACGCCCTTCCCGGCGTTGTGGCCGATGCTGACGCCCGGCCCGGGCGTGTTATAGCCGCAGTCGTCGCCGGTGATCCGCGCGTTACCGCCGACGAGGGCGTTGACGTCCCTGTTCGCCGAAGTGGTGTCCCAGTCGTTGCCGTCCTTCAGTATCAGCCACCGCGATATGCTCGCCAGATGGAACGTCGCGTCGTTGGTGAAGACGACCTCCCCCGCGAATGCGCGGAAGTAGGAGATCATCCTCACGTCCCCGTCGATGGCGAGCGTGCCGGTGCCGTACTTGTCCAAGGTGCCGCCGAAGGCGGGGGTGAGGGCGGGGAGGCCGACGGCCTCGCCCTCGTCAACGACAACCCCGAGCCTGTGGTTGCCGGGCTCGCTGTAGAACGCGCCGCTGTTCGCCAGCTGCGCCACCTGCGCGCCTGTCCAGCCGCCGCCGCCCGCGAAGACATACACGCTGCTGCCGATGTCCGAGAGCGAGAGGTTCGCGACGTTCGGCAAGCTCCCGGCGTAGCGCAGGCCCAGGACGGCGTTGGACACCGCGACCGGCCCCGTGAAGGTGTTGCCCGGATGCGTGAGCAGGCTTAGCGCGCCCGTGCCGGACGTGCCGCCGCCGCCGTCATAGACGGACAGGCCGCCCGCGCCGGAAAGCTGCCCCGAGAGGGTCTTGCTGAACACGCCGCTCGCGGTGAGGTTGAGCGTGCCGTTCAGGACGGCGGGGGCGGTCAGCACGTTGAGGTTGGTCGCGTTGCCGCCGAAAGACCTGATGCCCGCGCCGTCGGCGGGGGAGAGCGCCCAGTGGACGGGGGCAACGAGGGCGCTCACGCCAAGGATGCCGCCGCCACCGATGGCGAAGCTGCGCGAGGTGTCGTTCTCCGAAAGGACGGTGTTGCTCTCGAGGACGAACGCCCCTTCCTGAATGTTGACGGCCGTGCCGGGCGGGGGGTCGGCGACGGTGGTGGCGCCCGCAAAGGAGGAGAGGCGGATGTCCCCTGTGCCGACCTTGGTGAGGGGGTAGCCGTTGAGGTCGAGGGTGCCCGCGCCAGCGAAAGACCAGCCTATGGTGCCGCCGAACGTCGTGGGGCCCGCCAGCGTGACACTCGTGTTGTTGAAGGCGTAGTATTGGAACGCCGCCCCGGTGTTGACGATCGCGCCCGCGCCGTTCACGCCCGCGCCAGAGACGGCGACGCGGTTCGTGATCGAAAACGCATTGGCGGTGGGGTTCCCGCCTACGTCGAGCGTCGCGCCGTCGGCGATGGTGATGTCGCCCGGTCCCATCGGCGCGCCGATGCGGAGCTTGCCGCCGAGCACGTCCGTGCCGCCCGCGTAGGTGTTCAAAGCGGCATACGACAGCGTCAGCTCGCCGTCGCCGTCCTTGGCCAGCTTGCCCGCGCCGGAGAGCGCGCCCATGAGGGTGTCGGTCAGGCCCGCGGGCGTGTCCACAAAGAGCGTGCCCGCGTCAATCCGCGCCGGGCCGGAGAGCGCGGTGCCGCCCGCGAGGGTGACGTCGCCCGTGCCCATCTTCGCCAGCGAGATGAAGCTGTTGGGCGGCTCGGTGAGGGCGGCGTTGACGGTGAGCGCGGATGTGCTGTCATTGCGCAGGGTGATTGCCGCCTTCGCCACGGGGGGGCGCGAAACCTGCTTCCATTTCGCGAGCAGGTAGGTCTCGGCGGTGGCGCGCTCCGCGTCGGTAAGGATGCGGTTGAAAAGCATCACCTCGCCGATCTGGCCGCGGTAGGTGGCGCTGTGCGAGCCGTTGCGGTGCCCGAGGTGGAGCGGGGTGTTGCTGGTGTTGAGGTCCCCGCCCAGCACGCGGGGGACGGACGGGTTGCCGTCCGTGAAGCCTTGGACAACGTTCCGGTTGCCGCCCACGCCGTTAAGGAAGCACAGCACGAAGGGCGTTTCGGGCACGTTGTCGTATGGCATGTCGATGTCGTCTGAATACGCCCCGAAACGGAATCGGATGGCATCGTAGGAAAAGGTTTCAAAGACGGCCCGGGCCGATCCGGCCCCGAAGGAGACGAGCATCTGCCCTGAATCCACGTTACGGCTCATCACGGCGACGAGCGTGCGCGGCGCGTTGCCCATGATGCCCGTGTTCGCGAGGCTCTGCAGGCCCTGCGCGGGCGCGTTCGCGTTGATCTTGACCATGGGCAGGGCGCTGTGGGAATCAAGGCCGGTGGCGTAGAGCGGGGCCTCCCAGCCGGAGCGCACCACGGCGGCGTCGAACGTCGCGCCGCCCGCGCCTTTGTTCGCGAGGCCCTCGACCCGGCCCGCGTTGACCGTCACGGCCGACGGGTCGGAAGGGTCGTACCAGATGAGCGGCGCGAGCGCGGCGATATCCGCGCTGGTGGGCGGGGAGGTCACGGCAATCGGCGGCAGGAGCGCACCGTCCTTCGCGGCCGCGCCGACGGTGAGCGCGCCCGCGCTGGCGTTGATGGCCACCGCATTGGCGACCAGCGTTTTGCTGGCGGTGTCAACCGTCGCGTCGTCGCCCGCGAAAGCCATCGTAAGGCCGTAGAGCTCCGTGAGCGGGGACGGCAGCGCGATGTGCCCGCCCGAGCCGGGCAGGTTGATGAGGGCCTCGACGGTCGGGCCGTTGGGCAGGGTGCTGCCTTTGACCGCGATGCCCTGCGTGGAGAGCGTCGTCGGGGTCAGGCCGTTCGCGGGATCGTGCCAGGCCGCGCCGCCGTTGAGCGTGAGCCACGAGCCGACCGCGCCCGCGGGGAGGCCCGCGATGAAGATGCGGTTCCGCGCCGTGCCGGCATTGGGCGCGGTGATGGCGAGGTTGCCGCTGACGCCGCCGAAGGTCACGGTCGATGCGCTCGGCGAGGCGGCGACGGTGACGGACGCGCCGTTTCCTGAGATGGCGACCGGCGGCAGGAACGCGGTGAAGCCGTCTGCGGCCGAGGGGTTGATGGAGAGGGCCGTGCCGTCGGCGAGGGCGATCCCTGTTGTCGCACCGGCCGCGGAGGGCGAGTCGAGGCCGAGGGCGCCGCCCTCAACAACGATAGGGCCCGTGAAGGAGTTGTCGCCCGAGAGCGTCCATGCGCCCGTGCCGCGCTTGGTGACGCCGAGCGTCCCGGTGCTGTTATAGATGTTGCCCGTGATGAACGCGGGGGAGGCGGAGTCGCCTGCGAGCATGAGCGTGTTCGCGGCGCTGGCGTTGTTGAGGACAGGGCCCGCCCAGGTGAACGGGCCCGTGCCGGACTGTTCGAGGACGGCGTTGTAGCCGAGGGCCGCGTTGCCGCTCTGGTGGCGGAGGGTACGGTCCGTGCTGTCGCCCGTGCCGGTGTAGCGCAGGACGCTCCCGTAGCCAATATAGACGGAGGATCCGGCTCCGATGTAGGAAGGCAGTCCGGCGTCCGCGATCTTGGGCAAGAGGAAGGTGTGGCCCGTGCCGAGATAGATGTCCAGCGTAAAGTCGTTGAGCGCATAACCCAGCGTGACGGTGCCGGCCGGGTAGTTGGCGGCATCAATCCATGTCTCGAAACCCGTGGTCGTCCCGCCGTTGAGGTCGGTGATTTTGGCGTTGACGGTGAGCGTGTTCCCGGAGGTCGCGCCGTTGTCGAGGTAATTAAACCCCGTGGTGCCGTTCATGGACAGGGCGATTGTCCCCGGCCCGTTGACGGTGAGGTCCGCGCCGATCGCCTGCAGCCCCTCGGCGCCCGTGTTGGAGACGTAAAGCGTCATGCCGCTGGCGATGTTCAGCGTCACGCCCGCAGTGCCGATGACGCGCAGGCGCTGTATCGTCGGCGCGTTGCTGATGGCGACCGCGAGTGCGACATCATTGGTGAAGAGGGCGATGTCCCCCGTCCCCGGGCCAGCGCCGTTCGACCAGTTCGCGCCTGTGGACCAGACGTTGTTTCCGCCGTCGCCCGTCCAATAGACATCCGCCGCAAACGCACGGGGGGTGAACACGGACGCAAAGAGAACCGAACACACGGCAATTGCTGCCGCCTTGACAACCGATTGGGTTACACCGCTTATTAAACGTTTCATACTGACCAGCCTCCTGTTTGAACCAGCCCGAATAGGCTGACCCACAATTTCTACATTAACATTATGTTATTCTCACAGACGCGATGCTGTCAAGCGAAAATTCCAACCGCTAATTACAATATTAAATGAACCACCCCCGGAAGGGTGCGGCCTGATCGGGGTTTCACCTTTGCGGCCCTTGCGGTCGCCCTTGTCCACGCGGTCAGTCCTGCGGGTACTTGGCGAACTCGGGGTGGGCGGGGTTTTTGAGGCGCTCTTTCCATCTGCCCTCCGTGCCGTGTTTTTTCATCATGCCCTCGATCTCGTCCCTGTTGCAGCCACTGCGGAGCAGGCGGTGGAAAGCGCATTGCCGAGGTCCGGCCCCTCATACTGGAAATAAGCGAAACCGTGCCCGAGAAGCGCGTCCCCGTCATGCCACCAGTCATCTTGAATAGTCAGGCTCAAACGGCACGCGGCCATGGTGCCGGGAGCGCAAGGCTTCCGCCTTGCCGAATGATAGGCAGGGCGGAAGCCCTGCGCTCCCGGAAGCCTCGATCTCCCTGATGCCCCTGCGTGCTTTGCGGTCGCCTTTGCCCGCGGTCAGTCCTGCGGGTACTTGGCGAACTCGGGGTGGGCGGGGTTTTTGAGGAGATCTTTCCATTTTGCCTCTGTGCCGTGTTTTTTCATCATGCCCTCGATCTCGTCCTTGTTGCCGCCGTCCATCACGGCCTGCAACCGCGTGGCGTTCTCGGGGATGGGGAACTCGGCGATGAAGTCCATCAGCATCCGCCCGCGCCCGTTCATGGTGTAAACGCCGCTCTCGTCGTTGAACGAATAGCCGTCCACGGTGAACAGCGCCATCGCCACTGCGGGGAGATAAGGCTTCGTTGCTGGTTTGTTCTCGCGGCACCATTTGATGAATCCGAAACGGTTATCCGCCAGTCTCTCTTTTTCATCATGCACACAAAGATGCAACCACTTCTCTAGAGTTTCCTGTGTCTCGGGGAATTTTTTAAAGGACATGGCATTCCGCCCTCTGGCGATTTCTTTGGTGATGTCTTGTTCTAATAATTTGACTTTTGCCCCTATCCGCTGGCTATTCTTTTTTAACAGGACGTTGGGCGGCGGGACCTTATTTGCATATACGGCAGGGATTGAGCGCAAGAACACATCTTGTTCGCTTCTTTTTTCCCATTGGACATATTCTTGCTCATGCCACTGAAAACCATTGATATACTTTTGCCCTAACATAATGTTAATCCCCGTTTTGTCCCACTCGTTTTTATTTTTGTTAATAATGGCGCTTAGGGGTTTGTCTTTTGTTGAAAAACCGTCCTTATGAAATGCTATGTTTAAGACCGCAACGGCAAAAGAATACTTTGGAGAGCCGAGGTATTCACGGGCAAACCCGTCCATCATTTTCACCTTTTGAAGCTCCTCTTTAATTTCAGGCGGAAGCGTGACAAAATGGCGGAAACATATTATTGTCCCGACCGCCACTTTCTGGGAATACCTAACCGTTTTGGCAACCGTGTATTCCTCCACTTTGATGTCGTATCTCATCCCTTCTGCCACCCATTTGTCCATAAGCCTCAGCAAATCTTGTTCTTGCCGCTGCCATTCGGGTTTCAGCACATCCGCCACTTCCGCATTTAACCCCAGGATAGTGACTGCCGCCGTGATGATTACCGTTAATCGCTTTTTCATGGTTACTCCTTTTTTTCAGTTCGCTTTAACATCAAACACATTTTCCGGCAATTCCCCGAATATCCTTGGGAAACGCCCCGGGTCATAAAAACGCAAGTTGTCCACTGAATCGTTCAACGGGAGGGATGCCGGAGAATCAATGAGGATTTCACCTGAATCGGTGAGCATAGTTTTTCCCCGATATTTCCTGTATAATGCACGCCTAAGCTGCCGGAATGTTGTGCTCGACTCATCAACATATTCCTCCCACCCCCTCGATGAATTAAAACTCTTTAGGACATCAATCCCGTCTTTCACTATGCGATAACCCACTTTCCCCTCCTGATCTGCCGGGTCTGGGATTGAGGAATAAACACCACGTATGACTGCCCACGCAGATTTGTTTGCTGTTGACGGAACGCCTTTGTCGAAAAGGCAACCATTTATCTTGTCAACGTCTAGATTGTGAGCCACCATGGAAAGCCCCACATGTGACAGGCACCCCCAACCATTGACATTTTCGTCAATATGAAGCCCAAAGAGGGCAAAACGGTCCGGGCTCACAAACGTCGAGTAGAGCGCACTCATCCGCTCAGGGTGGAGCGTATAGCTCTGCTTCAAGACTAAAAACTTGTTTTCAATCTTATGCGGGCAGATGTCCCACCACGCTAACTCTTCTTGCGTGTTTGACGTGCCACCGCCATACCACCAGAGATTCCCGCCTCCAGTCTTCCCGACGTAAACCTTGTGGTCAAGTGCAGAAGTGTCACAGGCGGAAGAGAGGCCGGCGCCAAGGCCGGGGCCTTCATACTGGAAAAAGGCGAAGCCATGCCCCAGCGTGGCATCGCCGTCATGCCACCACTTGTTTCCGATGTCCCATCCCTTGCCTAATTCCTCATTTTTCCCGATGGCTTTCAGCGATTCGAGATAGCGTTCGGTACTAGTCATCAAGCTTAATGGCGTCGAGTGGTCGGGTGCAAAGAGGTGACGGTTCCCGTTGCCACTGTCAATATAAAACTGCCTCACCACGCCCACCGTGAAATTGCACCGCATGGACGTGACACGGACTGCGTTGCTGCAGACCCATGTGCTGCCGCCGTCAACGGACAGCGACACGACAATACGGATGTCGCTCCAGTTTTGGCTCGGGTTGATGGCTTCAAGGAAAAGCTTCCCGTTGATGCCCTGCAGGTCACTGTACGTCATCACCGTCTGGTTGCTCCGCACATAATCCGTGGCGGCATTGTGCCGGGAGCGCAAGGCTTCCGCCTTGCCGAATGATAGGCAGGGCGGAAGCCCTGCGCTCCCGGAAGCCTCGATCTCCCGGATGCCCCTGCGTGCTTTGCGGTTGCCTTTGCCCGCGGTCAGTCCTGCGGGTACTTGGCGAACGCGGGGTGGGCGGGGTTTTTGAGGAGCTCTTTCCATTTTTCCTCCGTGCCGTGTTTTTTCATCATGCCCTCGATCTCGTCCTTGTTGCCGCCGCCCATCACGGCCTGCACCCGTGTGGCGTTCTCGGGGATGGGGAACTCGGCGATGAAGTCCATCAGCATCTTCCCGCGCTCGTTCATGGTGTAGGTGCCGTTCTCATCATTGAAGTCATAACCGTCCACGGTGAACAGTGCCATTGCCACTGCGAGGAGATAAGGCTTCGTGGCGGGCTTATTTTCCCGGCACCACTTGATGAACCCGAAACGGTTATTGGGCAGTTTACTCCGTTCGTCATGCAGGCAAAGATGTAACCACTTTGACAAGTTCTCGCCTGTCATCGGAAATTTCGTGAATGCCATTGAGCTTTGCCCCTTGGAAATTTCGCTGGCAATATCTTTAGCCAGCCTAGTGTCTTTGTCTATTGTATTACGATTGGCCAGCAACAAGCTGTCGGGGGCAGGAATGTCGTTCGCATGCACGATGGGAATTGAGCAAGAGAAAATGTCTTGCTCATATCCCTTGCGCCCTTGAACATACTCCTGCGCAAACATTTTTTCTGTCTCCTTTTCACTCCATTCGCCTCTGTTTTTGTTCACAATGGCTTCAAACGGGCTATCCATTGTCAAAAAACCACTTGTCTTAAATGCGACATTCAAGACTGCCACGGGAAAAGAATATTGCGGAGTATCAATGTGTTTGCGGACAAATCCAGCCATTGCGCTACGGTCATATCTCCGAAGCTCCTGCTCAATTTCCAGAGGAAGGCTGACGGAGTGATTAAAGTTTGTTAATGTTTGACCCCATCGCCAATGGTCGCGCGTGCTTTCTTCCATTTTGATCTCATACTCCATCCCGTCTGCTATCCATTTGTCCATGAGCCGCCGGAAGTCTTGTTCCTGTTTCTGGAATCTGGGTTTAAGTATGTCCGTTTCCCGCGCTGTCGCTTGAACATTAAACGCCCACGCGAACAGGGCAGTCGCTGTTAATGCCGTTGTCATTCTCATGTCAGTAACCTCCTTAATTCCCAGTCTCTGCATTGAACACGTTTTTGGGTTGCTCCCCGAACACCCCCGGGAACAGCCCGGGGTCGCAATACTTTGTCACTCCTTTGTTTCTTTATCAATTTTTAGTCCCCTAAGACGGGATAAATCACATGACCGTATGAACACTTCACGTTCTTTTATATTTTTATTCCATGCCTTCTTGTCTTTCTTTAAAAAGGCATAGGGAGGCTTCGGCGACCCAATGTCTAATGTGGTCGGACGGTAGGGGGAAGCCTCCGCCATCATCAGGAGCGCCACAGTAAATGAATGTTTCTCGTCGTTAAAACAATCCAGATACGTCTCCAGCAGGGCGTGTTTGTCCAAGGTATCAAGTTGTTCTTGGATTTCTTTCGGGAGTGTGACGACGTATTCGTCAAACTCCTCCAAACTCCCGCCAAACCACCCTCCGCCAGTAAGTTTTTTATATTTCTGCTTTTTGATCGTGTATGGGATAATAGTCTCCCCGAACGATTCGACAAACCGTTTGGCCGCCTGCTTCTTTTCTTGGTACTCTTGCGTGGAAGTGTCAATGTCTCTCATTGCATGCTTCAGCCGATAAAGGCGATGCAAGATTTCCGCGTTTCCGAGCGGTCCCATGGACTCCCTCATTGTCGTTAGTTCTAGATACTCTCGTGTGGGGGGTTGAGCTTCCCCCTGATGCCCTGCAATGAGCATTCCCATGACACCCATTCCTGCAATAATCAACCTTTTCATCTCAATGTTCCTCCACGTTAAACGTGTTCGGCGGTTGTTCCCCGAAGACCACGGGGAACAGCCCGGGGTCGTAGAAGTGAAGCGGCTCGGTTGTGTTGTCCAGATTCAAATCGTTTGCCGATTGAACCGTGATGAACGTCCCGTCCGCGCGCTTCACTCATTCCCGCCCCGCCTTTTTTCGGGCGTGCGCCCAGATAATGACACCCAACGTGGGTTTCAGCAACATCCTGTTCATGGTTTCTCCTTGGTGTGCCTCATTGTTTCCTGCGGGTGAGCCAAAAGGCGGCAAAGGCAAGGGAGGCGGCGAGGATGACGGCGCAAACCGCCCCGCCTTGATTATTTGCAAGACCCCTCTTCACAGGCGCAGGGGATGCCGCAATATTTCCCTCTATCCGGCTTTGCGGAGGGGATGTGTTTGTTCCCGCTGTCTCAGGCGGCTGGGCTGGCTCAAGTGTTGCCGTCTGAATTGTATTCGTGGCATCTAAATCTGCGCCAAGTGCCCAAGCTGTTCGCCTTGCGTCGGCACGAGTGCCTTCACTTTCTGATAGGAGGCATTCCTTGAGTATTGCAAGGGTGTCATCGCCGGGTAAACCTTCCAGCATGACAATCAAATGGTTAATATCATGCCGAGCCCCCACATATACATGGCTATTAGGATTGTTGGCATTCTCCTGTATAACGGACAGGTTTTCGCGAATCATCGCCCCTATTACCTTTACGATCCGTTCTCTCCCGGCATCTTCTGCAAGTCTCTGCGCATCCCCAATCATAGACCCGAACGAATAACTATGTGAGTTTATATCATAAGAGAAACGGATAATCTCTTTTAGGGCTGTGTCGTCTGCCAAGGCGCTTAGGTATGCCTCTCGTGATTGTGCCTCTTGGTCAAGCAAACGGTTGCCAGCAGAGACGGCTAGAGACAGCGCTACCATGGTCGTTGCGGCAATAGCAACGGTTCGCGTAATCCACATTGAAGTTTTTCTCATCATGTCCTCATTTGATTACGGTTTCAAAACTACATGCATGGGTTTCCTGTTCATGTCCTTGAACCCGACCTTGGGCACGCCCAACACATACATGCCCTCGCTTATCGCAAGCAAGCCCTCAACGTTCCCATACGGTATGCAACCCGTGGGCAACGGCGTTTCAGTGCCGTACATCAGCAAGCGTTGCACAAGGTTCGACTGCGTGAGGTCGGGCGGATAGTATCCGGCCGCCCAGTCCTGCATATCAGAGACCAGTGAACAGCGATTAGCGGTCAGAAGATTCATTTGTTTCTTTGTGCAAGGTAAAGCCACGCAACGCCTCCGCCGAGGGCAAGGAGCAAGGCGGCGGCATAAGGCCAACGGCTCGCGGGGACGTTCGCCTTCCAATTCACTGCCCCGTCAAGCCCTTGGCTTGCCCCCCCTTCACCGGCGGTGGGGGGGGCGGGCGGGGGGGCTTCAGTTGTTTCAGGCGGTTGGGCTGGTTTAGACGGGGCATACTTGGCTTTCCATTCTTCATGTTGACGGCGGAGGCCTGCGTTAAATTCCGCTAATTCCCTGTCCATTATTTCCGCTTGCTTTCTCGCCTCTTCCTCCATCACCTTGATTCGTTTAACCACGGGTTGCCGCCGGGGGTCGTCGGCGTAGCCCTCCAAGTGGGCGCAAAGGATTTTGTCGAGTTGCTGCAGGGAACCCAGATACTGTTCCGTCTGTACCTCCTCTTTCATGAAAGCTAAAATCTTATCCGCGTCAGCGACCTGCCCCTTCCCTTTGAGCTGCCCGATGAAACGCCCCCAGTGCCGATAAAGAAGGTCGCGCTCGGAACCTTCAAGGAGTCCTTTGGCGATCATCTCCCGCACCAAGGAAACGGAATCCCCCCCGCCCCCCGAGATGGTGATGTAGGTTTCCACAATAAACCGATCCTCGAAGGATAACGCGCACTCCCTGACCAAGGCGGGAGTGTCCGGACCGTGGAAATACTTGAACTGCAGGGCAAGAGTCAAAATCGCTCCTCCATAACTTATCTTGTCGAACCCTTCCGCCTTCTCCCAGGCAATCAACCACTTGCGGACAAGACCTTCCAGTATCCTCGTCATCTGCTCCGGGGGGACATTATGCTTCTTTGCGACATCCTGCGCCGTGGGGGGGCGGTATTCGGGGTCTCTCGGCAAATTATCATTCCCATATTCAGACAACATTGCGACGATTGCCCCTATCACCGCTGTGTCATCTGCCTGTTCCATTTCATCTGTCATCTTTACAATGCCAAACGGCTCGGCAAAGCAAACGGTTACAATGCCAAGCAATGCGGCGAGGCAGGCAACTTTCTTTGTGATGTTCATCGCGTTCTCCTTCCGTTAGTGTGACGGTGCTGTCCCGTGCGTGGGGTTCCGAATCATGTTCTTGAAACCGACTGGAGACATGCCTGTGACGTGTTGCGTAGCGTTTGTGGGCAAGTACACGCCATAGACTTCCCCGTACGGGATGCAACGCGCGTCATCAACCGCATAACCATGCATCAGTAGCCGCGTGATAAGGTTCGTGTGCAGGAGGTCTCCCGGGTAATATCCCGCAGCCCAGTCTTTTGGGTGCATATAGCTGGCATGGGTCACGCCGGCGTCAGCGATGGATGTCTCGACGAGCGCCCAGGGACGCCTGTACCGCCCATAGATATCCAGAAGCCCACAGGCGTGTCCGAGCTCGTGCGCAAGCGTCACGGGGGTAGCTCGGTTCATGGCGATGCCGATGCAGTTGGCGCCGCAGAAGCCAATGGTGCCGTTGGTGATTCTATTGATGAAAAAGACCTTGAGTCCCGGCTTTTCGTTGGGGACAACGCCCATTTCATAGTGCGCGTCACTCTCGTTTGGAAAACTGAGCCAGTCTGTCCGGTTGGTGTGGCTGATCGAGCGGATGTTGAAGTTCATCAGGGTCTGCTGGTGTATCATGTTTGCGGTGTTGAAGAAGTTGGAGACTACGGATGGCGTGGTGGCGTAGTTCGTGCCGTCGCCCACAATCCATACCTCCACATCCACGGTGCTGTATTCCAGCACCGTACCCTCGAAGCAGGGCTTGGGGTCGAGCGCAAGCCCCTCAATGGTCGCCTCTATCTTGAAATCGCCCAAGCCACTGCCCGACACAACGACGTCGCGCCCTTTGGGTACGGGGGTGTTGAAACCGACATTTCCGGAGATGGCCGCCCATGTGATCTTGCTGTCAGGGATGGACGCGTCCACGTCGATCTTATACCGCACGGCGCCGTTCAGGAGGATCCCGTACGGGTTGAAGAGGTAGCCGAGCGAATACCGCTCTGCCGTGATCGGCTCGGCGGTGATGTCATACACCGTGATGGGCAGGGAGTGGGAACGGTTGAAGCCTTCGGCGATGCCCGTGCCTGTGAACGTGTAGGTGAGGGTGCCCGTGCAGGGGGCGAGGGCGTCGAGCACGCAGTAGCAGGACCCGCCGACCGCGGGGACGGCCAGCGTTTCGCCGGGGCTGAGCGGCGTGCAGCTGCCGTAATAGTCCAGGCTTACATGGAGCGCGTTGGTCGGGCCCTCCAGCGAGACGGTGTAGTTGCCGGGGAGGCCGGCGCGGGGGCAGAGCATGAACCAGTGCCCGCGCGTGGAGCCGCCGGGCGTGACGGGCACGGCCCACCCGCCCGGCCCGGGGGAGAGGCTCTGGTACACGTTGTTGCTGCTGTAGTAGCAGGTGTCGCTGAGGTCGATGTCCGCAGTGATGTACGCGTCCATGACGGTGAAGGCGTTGGTCTGCGTCGCGGTATTGCCGCCGCCCTCGTCCCACTCGAACACGGCCCGCGCGTCCCACGGGGCGGCGCTGGAAGGATACTTGCCGGCGACGATGACGGGCTCGCCCCGCTCGACGGTGCTGTTGACGGCGAGGGGGGTGCCGTCTGCGCGGGTGAGGGCGATGTGGCTGGTGACGGACACGAGCTTCGCGGGGCCGGTGTGGTGCCCGGCGTGGGCGGGGCAGGGGCAGCAGCCCCCGCCGCCGGGACCGCCGTGCGGGTAGAAGCGCACGAGGTGTTTCTCGACGGGGTGCCCCATGATATTATAAATGCGGACGGTGCCGCGCTCGGCGTAGGAGGCGAAGGGCCCGGGGGCGCCGTTGGTGTGGCAGGGGGGGTGGGGCTGGTCGTGCCACAGGGGTTGCCACCACTCGTCGCAGGTCTCGCAGTATTCCTC
>WRJS01000073.1 GCA_009778475.1 Kiritimatiellota bacterium
CAAAAAAAAACATCTTTGCGAAGGAAGTGTTCCCTTCGCGGCAGGGCGCCAGGGGGAACCCCTTCCCCGTGGCGGTCAAAGAACCAGCCTCAAAACGGCACCCGCCGATTGAGATGGGGAAAAGGTTACCCTTTCCGCCCTCCCATTGCAAGGGGGAAACTTTATAATGCATAATTCATAATGCACAATGCATAATTGGGAATCGCCGGGAGCGCAAGGCTTCCGCCTTGCAATGAGGGATTGAAAGAGAAGTAATAGGTAATAAGTGATAGGTAATAGGTGATAGGTGATAGGTGATAAGTAATATGTAAAAGGTAATATGTAAAAGGTGAAAGGTATCTGTCAAAAAATCCTTTGTGACCTTTGTGCCTTTGTGTGAGATAAAAGCAAGTGATAGGTAGTGTGTCTACGGCTCGCGAGGACGCTCGCCCTCCATCGTGAAATCTGTGTTTTACAGGACACTAGTCGATCTTGTAATCCTTCAAGTTGACTTTCTTGAGGATGTCCTCGATGGTGACGCCGCCGACCTTGAATTCGGTGACCTCCATGGACAGCGGTTTGCCCCCGCCGGTCTGGACGTATTTCAGCGCGAACCCGTATTCGTCGTCAAGCCAGATTTTCAACTGCGTGTCCGCTTTCGCGTCCTTGTCGGGTATGGCGTTATAGACCGTCGCGTCGCGGCCGGCGACTTTTTCGCTCCCGGTCTTTTCCAAGTTTTCCTTGTGACTGTTGTGGACGAACGTGTGGCTCAGGATCATCCCGTCGAAGAACAGGTAACCCCCGATGGGGTCGTCCGGGTCCAGATCGTCAACCTCGCCGGTCTTGGCCTCGGGGTCCAGGTCGTATTCTTTCTTCGCGACGAGGTCCACAAAGGACAGGCTGTTGCGATCGCCCTTCATTTCGGCAACCACGCCCTTGTCGCAACTTGCCTGATGCAGGTGGTAGGGCGCCTGTCCCTGCGCCTCGAAGACGAGCGTGATGCTGAAGTTCTTGAGCGCGGCGGCGACCTCTTCGCGGGTCTTCGGACCAGCGGCGGCGGCGGGCTTTGCCTCAACAACGTCGGGCTTTGCTTCAGCGGCGGCAACGTTGGCGACGGCCGCATTGATGGCGGCGGCCGCAGCGGCCGGCAGCGCGGTCAGGCGTGTGCCTTTGTCGGCGCGGGTCATTGCCCGGCCGGGGTAATCCCAGCGCGCGTCGAAACTCATCATGTCGGCGGAAAGGGTGAAGCGGAGGGGGCCTTTCCTGTTGCGCGGGTCCCATGTCCCGTCCAGGACGTTGCCCGCGGCAGTCCCTGTGATCTCCCCGCCGCCCGCGTAGGTGCCGGTGACGGCGTCCCCTTTCTGCACGAGCGTCATCTTGCCCCACACGCCCGTGACGTCCCACGTCCCCGACCACACGCCGCCGTCAGGCGCGTCCTGCGCCACCGCGCAGCCAACCATCATCGCCAACATCAACGACACTTCCTTTTTCATAAACGTCACCTTTCGTTTCAAGCCCGACCGCCAGTGGTCAGCGCAACGCATTGGCTACTGCCGCCGGGCGCGCGCTTCCCTCATGTATCCGACCGGGATTCAGCGTAGCACAAGGGCGGGGGCGATGTCAAGGGGGGCGCAATGCCAAGATTCGTTGAACGCCGAACTTTCGGCTTCCAACCCGCCGCCCCTTATGCTACTATCGTCCCGTCTGATGACCTAGGAAGGTCAGGTTTGTGTCCACGGTCGAAAGTTAGGATAGTCTCATGTTGTCACGCGCCACGAAGGAACAGGAAGCGCAGCGCAGGAACCTCATCCATGCGCGGCTGGTCGAGATTGCGGGGAAGACGGCGGATGCCGTCGTGCAGGAGTATTCGGCCCCCGACGGCCTGGACGAGGAGATGGTGCAGGAGCGGCTGGAGCGTTTCGGCGTCAACAAAATCACGCGCCAGCAGAAGATGTCCCTGTTCAGGCGGCTGTTCAAGGCGTTCATCGACCCGTTCACCTGCATCCTGCTGCTGCTGGCGTCGGTCTCGTTCGTGACGGACGTGGTGCTGCCCGAGCCGGGCGAGCGGAGCGTGATGACGGTGGCCATCGTGCTGACGATGGTGATGATCAGCGGGTTCTTGCGCTTCATACAGGAGACGCGCTCGGGCAATGCGGCGGCGCGTTTGAGCGAGATGGTGAAGACGACCGCCACGGTCGAGCGGCTGTGGCCGCTGGATGAGGATGACATTGACGCGGATGCCCCGGACGCGCCAAGGGCGAAGAACGAGCGGCGCGAGATCCCGCTGGATGAAATTGTCGTCGGCGACCTCATCCACCTTTCCGCAGGGGACATGGTGCCGGCGGATGTGCGCGTGATCAGGGCCAAGGACATGTTCATCAGCCAGGCGGCGCTGACGGGCGAGAGCGAGCCGCAGGAGAAGACGGCCGCGCTGTCGGCCAAGGCGGAGCCGCTGGAGTGCCAGAACCTTGCCTTTATGGGGAGCAACGTCATCAGCGGGTCGGCCGTCGCGGTGGTGGTGGCGGTGGGTAACGACACGCTCTTCGGGAGCATCGCCAAGTCGCTCAACACGCCGGCGGTCGCGACCAGTTTCGACAAGGGCGTCAACTCGGTCTCGTGGATCCTGATACGCTTCATGCTGGTCATGGTGCCGGTGGTGTTTTTCCTCAACGGCTTCACAAAGGTTGACGACCCTAACCGCTGGATGAACGCGCTGCTGTTCGCGATCACCATCGCGGTGGGGCTCACGCCGGAGATGCTGCCGATGATCGTGACGACCTGCCTCGCGAAGGGCGCGGTCGCGATGTCGCAGAAGAAGACCATCATCAAACACCTGAACTCGATTCAGAACTTCGGCGCCATGGACGTGTTGTGCACGGACAAGACGGGCACGCTGACGCAAGACCGCATCGTGCTGGAGATCCACATGGACGTGACGGGCAACGTCGAGCCGCGCGTGCTGTACCACGGGTTCCTGAACAGCTATTACCAGACGGGGCTGAAAAACCTCGTGGACATCGCCATCATCAACAAGGCGAAAGAGGAAATCGGCGGCGAGAAGGAGCTCCAGCGCTTCACCGCCCTCTATGAGAAAGTCGATGAGATACCCTTCGATTTCGAGCGCCGCCGCATGAGCGTCGTGGTGATGGACAAAAAGGGCAAGCACCAGATGATCACCAAGGGCGCGGTCGAGGAGATGCTCGCGGTCTGCGCGTTCGTCGAGTACAAGGGCGAGGTCGTGCCGCTCACGGACGAGGTCCGCGCCGACATCCTGAACACCGTCACGCGGTTCAACGACGACGGGATGCGCGTCATCGCCGTCGCGCAGAAGAACGACCCCTCGCCCGTCGGCGCGTTCTCCGTCGCCGACGAGAAGGACATGGTGCTGATCGGTTACCTCGCGCTGCTCGACCCCCCGAAAATCACCACCGAGCCCGCCATCCGCGCACTCAAGGAATACGGCGTCTCCACAAAAATCCTGACGGGCGACAACGACAAGGTCACGCGCTGCATCTGCAAGCAGGTCGGGCTGCAGGTGGACAACCTGTTGCTCGGCTCGGACATCGAGGACATGAGCGACCGCGAGCTTGCGGAAGCGGTCGAGGTGACGAACGTGTTCGCCAAGCTCTCCCCGCAACAGAAGGCGCGCATCGTGACCACCCTCCGGGCGAACGGCCACATCGTCGGCTACATGGGCGACGGCATCAACGACGCCTCCGCCATGAAGGCCGCGGACGTGGGCATCTCCGTCGATACCGCCGTGGACATCGCCAAGGAGTCCGCCGACATCATCCTGCTCGAGAAAGACCTGATGGTCCTGGAGAACGGCATCATCGAGGGCCGCAAGACCTACGCGAACATGATCAAGTATGTGAAGATCACCGCGAGCTCCAACTTCGGCAACATGTTCTCCGTGCTGGTGGCCTGCGCCTTCCTGCCGTTCCTGCCCATGCTCCCGATCCACCTGTTGCTGCTGAACCTGATCTACGACATCTCCTGCGTTGCGCTGCCATGGGACAACGTGGATGTCGAGTACCTCCGCAAACCGCGCAAGTGGGACGCATCCTCCGTCGGCTCATTCATGTTGCGGATAGGCCCCACCAGCTCGGTGTTCGACATCACCACCTACCTGCTCATGTTCTTCCTCATCTGCCCCTCAATCTGCGGGGGCGGCTGGACGGAGGTCAGAGGCACAGGCATGTCAAAGCTGTTCATCGCCGTCTTCCAAGCCGGATGGTTCGTCGAGTCCATGTGGTCGCAGACGCTCGTCATCCACATGCTCCGCACGCCGAAAATCCCGATCCTCCAGAGCCGCGCCTCGTTCCACGTCTTTGCCATCACCCTGCTCGGCATGACCGCGCTCACGGTCATCCCGTTCACCGCCTTTGGCGCGAGGATTGGCCTCGCGCCCCTGCCCGGCATTTACTTCGGCTGGCTAGCCCTGACCCTCGCATGCTACATGCTCCTGGCGCAGTTCATGAAGCACCGCTTCGTGAAACGCTACGGCGAGCTGCTCTAACACAGGAGAAATGAAATGAAACGTTGCCTGTTCGGTTTGGCAATCCTTGCGGCGAGCACCCACGCCGACGAATTCACCATCACGGCGGACGTGCCGTATGTCACGCCCCCTGCGGACGTGCATCAGGCCGAGCGCTGCAAGCTCGACATCTCTTCGCCCACGGGCGCACGGGACCTTCCCGTGCTGGTCTTCTTCCACGGCGGAGGCCTGACGGGCGGCGCCAAGCACTTCCCCGAAATGGACAGGGCCGGCCTCGTCGTCGTGACCGCCGGGTACCGGCTGCTCAAACCCGAGGTGGCATGGCCTGCGCCTGCCGAGGACGCCGCCGCCGCAGTGGCGTGGGTCTTCAAAAACATCCAGGGCTTCGGCGGCGACCCCAAGCGGATTTTCGTCAGCGGGCATTCCGCCGGCGGCTACCTGTGCGCCATCGTCGGCATGGACGCGCGCTGGCTCAAGCCGCACGGGAAATCCAACCTCGACCTTGCCGGCATCATCCCCGTCAGCGCGCAGGTCACGACGCACTTCGCGGTCAAGAAAACGCTCGGCGACACGGGCGAGCAATACCGCCCCCTCATCACCCCCGAGGCGCCGCTCTATCACTGCGCGGCGAAACTCCCCCCCGTCTGCCTCATCACGGGCGACCGCAAAATCGAGTTCCCCTGCCGCGTCGAGGAAAACGAGCTGATGGCCATCAGCCTGCGCACCCTCAAGCACCCACGCACCGAGTTCCACGAGCTCCCCGGCAAAGACCACTCCACCGTCGCCCCCGCCGCCGCGCCTTTCGTGCGGCAGTTCATCGCAACGGTGACACAACCCCGATAGACCGGGCAACCGCAGGGCGGGCCGGAACGAAACATGCTTCCCGCATTGTGGCACGTATAGCCCCTACCCCCTTGCTCTTTGGGTGTTCTCATACCCGATGCCTCAGGAACAACCGATGTGTGGCAGCATCAGGTTGAACGACGCTAAAAAACCATGTTCCGGCACGGCAAAAAAAATCCGTGTAAACTGTGCTTGCAAAAACGCGGCGGGAAATGTTATATTCTCATTATGTCAAATCCACTTCATACGATATTCGGGTTGCGGGACAACGGGCTTCCGCTTGTGTTCCTCGCGCCTATGGCGGGTTATTCCAACGCGCCGATGCGCCGCATCAGCCACCGGCATGGCGCGGCCATGTCTTACACGGAGATGGCGAACGCGCGGGCCCTGCTCAACCCCTCGGAGCGGACGTGGGCCTTGATGGAGACGACGAAGCTGGAGGGGCCCGTCGTCGCGCACCTGTACGGGACGGAGCCGGACGTGTTCGCGGAGGCGGCCGTCAAGGTCGAGCAGACGAAGCGTTTCGTCGCGATCGACCTGAACGCCGGGTGCCCGGCAAAGAAGGTCCTCGCGGAGGGCGCGGGCGCGGAGCTCATCAAGGACCCCCAGCGCATCCACGACATGATCGTGGCGGCGCGCAGGGTCGTCAGCCTGCCCATCACGCTGAAGACGCGCCTGGGCCCGTCGCCCGACAAGCTCGCCATCTACGACGTGCTCGCGGCGGTCGAGGCCGCCGGGGGCGCCGCGCTCGCCCTGCACGCGCGCTACACCTCGCAGGGGCACCGGGGCGACGTGCATTACAACCTCTTGGCGCAGGTCAAGCAGCGTGCCAATATCCCCATCATCGGCAACGGCAACGTGCACACGCCGTATGCCGCGTGGCACATGTTTGAGAAGACGCGCGTGGACGCCATCATGCTCGGGCGCGCGGCCGTCGGCAACCCGTGGATATTCACGAACATCCGCGACTCGTTCAAGACGCGCATCAAGCCGAAGTATCACCCGCCGACCCACAGCCGCCCCAAGATGAACCTCGAGACCCTCGGCAAGGTGCTGTTCGACCATCTGGACCTCGAGCGCGAGCACCTGAAGGTGCTGAGCGCGAAGTACGGCATCCCGCCCACGGCCGAGGACATCGAGGAGACCGTCGTCAACGCCTTCCGCTGCCGCCATTTCCGCTACCTGCACAGCCTCAAGGGCGCGTGCTATGTGCGCAAGTGCCTCAGCGAGCTGCGCACCGTCGATGCCGTGCGCGAGGCCGTCCAGGGCTGCTTCGACCGCGAGGCCGCTTACCGCGCCACCCTGCCCCCGAAGCCCGTCAAGCCCGTGAAGAAAAAGATACCCAAGAAAAAAGCCTGAGGAGGCCCCGATGCGTAACGCACTCGCCCTGTCCTTGGCGCTGCTCGCGGCTGCGGCGGTCGCCGAAGTCCCGCACCTCAAAAAAACGGGGAACGCCACGCAGCTGATCGTGGACGGCAAGCCGTTCATCATGATCGCGGGCGAGGCGCACAACTCCAGCGCGTCGGCCATCGATTACATGGATCGCGTCCTCGCGAAGTTCGCGCAGCTGAACGCCAACACCTTCCTCGCGCCCATCGCGTGGGAGCAGTTCGAGCCGGCCGAGGGCAAGTACGACTACACGCTCATCGACGGCATGGTCAGGCTCGCGCGGAAGCACAACCAGAAGGTCGTCGTGCTGTGGTTCGGGTCATGGAAGAACGGCGTGTCCAGCTACGCGCCCGAGTGGGTCAAGCGCGACGGGCAGCGTTTCCCCGAGGCTCGCAACAAGGCGGGGAGTTTCAAGACCCTCCTTTCCACCCTCTCGGAAACGAACCGCGACGTGGACGCGCGTGCCTTCGCCGCGCTGATGCGCCGCATCAAAAAAATCGACGCGGGCAAGAACACCGTCATCATGGTGCAGGTGCAGAACGAGATCGGCATCCGCCCCGAGCTGCGCGACCACGCGAAGGACGCGGACGCCGCCTTCGCCTCCGCCGTCCCCAAGCCGCTCATGGATTACCTCTCCGCGCACAAGGACGGCCTCCACCCCGAGCTGCTCAAACGCTGGGGCGCAAGCGGCTTCAAGGCTGAGGGCACATGGGACGAGGTGTTCGGCGGCACCCCCGGCGCGGAAGAGGCCTTCTCCGTGTGGCACTACGCGCGTTACGTCGAGGCCGTCACGGTGGCGGGCAAGAAGGAGTACCCCCTGCCCATGTACGTCAACGCATGGCTGCCCGCGCCCGACGCCCCCATGGGCAACTACCCCTGCGGCGGCCCCGTCGCGCACATGCTCGACGTGTGGCGTGCCGCCGCGCCGAGCATCGACCTCTTCGCGCCTGACATCTACCTCGGCACGTTCAAGGAAATCTGCGCCGAATACACCCGCGACGGCAACCCCCTGATGATCCCCGAGCACGCGCGCGACGACGACGTCGCCGCCAAGGCCTACTGGGCGTTCGGCCGGCACCAAGGCCTGTGCTTCGCGCCGTTCGGGTTCGAGAGCTTCACGACGAACCACCCCATCGTCGCCGCGTATGGGATTCTCAATCAACTGATGCCCCTCATCGGCGCGGCGCAAGGCACCGGCCGCCTCACCGCCGTGTTCTGCCAGAACAACGAACAGCCCACGCAAGAGCGCATCAGCATCGGCGGCTGGACGCTCCTCGCGCGGGCCGAGGCCGGGAAGAAAGAACACAACGGCCGCGGCGGCGCGATCATCATCCAGACGGGCGACGACGAATTCATCGCGGCGGGACACGACTTCACGCTCAACGCCGAAGGCAACACGCGCTTCCTCTCCGTCGAGATGGGGCGCATCGAGAACGGCGCGTTCAAGCCCGAGCTCCGCCTCAACGGCGACGAGAGCGGCGCCAACTGGCAAGTCCGCCACCCCGCGTTCTCCAGCAACCACTTCCTCGGACCCGCCCGCCCCCGCATCTTCCGCTTCCGCCTCTTCCGCTACGAGGGTTAAACAGCCCGCGCCGCGAGAAGAAACGCCTCATGTTTTTGGAATCGCCATGGCCATTGAAACATTCGGTTTGTATTTGGTGCTGACCAACCCCGCCACGTCCTACGAGACCTGCACAGAGGCCGCCGTGCGTGCGGGGCTGCGCTATGTCCAGCTGCGGATGAAGAAGGCGCCGCGCGAGGCGATCCTGGCCGTCGCGCAAAATATGCGCACAATCACACGGGGCACGGGGACACGCCTGATCGTCAACGACGACCCCTCCATCGCCGCCGCGTGCGAGGCCGACGGCGTGCATCTCGGGCAGGATGACATGACGCTCCCCGAAGCCCGCCGCCTGTACCCGTCGCTCCGGATATTCGGTCTCTCCACACACAACCCCGCGCAGGCGCAAGCGGCGGCGGCGGTGACCCCGGATTACTGCGGCGTCGGGCCTGTGTTCGCGACGCCCACCAAGGAAATCCCAGACCCCTCGCTAGGGCCTCGGCAGGCGGGGGAGATTATCCGCGCCGCGCCGTTCACGACCGTCGCCATCGGCGGCATCAACGAGACCAACCTGCGCGACGTGCGGCAGGCCGGGGCAATCAATTTCGCGGTCGTGCGCCCCGTCTGCCTCTCGCCCGCGCCGTTCGACGCGATACGGCGCTTGCAGGACGCATGGGCGCAAGCGGTCTAATGCAAGGTGGCGCGGGCCGTATGCGCCCCTTGGGGAATTCTTGCCCGCAGGAGGAAAAACCACGGGATCCCTGTTTCACGATGGAGGACGCTCGCCCTCCATCGTGAAATCTGTATTTTACAGGACACTAATGCGCCTCGAGCCAGTTGTCGCCTACCCCAACGCTGACGTCGAGGGGGATGCCGATATCGAGGGCGGAGGTCATCGCCTTTTGCACGAGGGCGCGGATGGTGTCCGTCTCGTCGCGGGGGACGTCGAACAGAAGCTCGTCGTGTATCTGTAAGACCATGCGCGTCTTGAGGCGGCGGGCGTTGAGCTCACGGTGGACGCGGATCATGGCAAGCTTGATGAGGTCGGCGGCGGTGCCTTGCACGGGGGTGTTGATGGCGTTGCGCTCGGCGGCTTGGCGCGAGGTGGCATTGCGGGAGTGGATGTCGCGCAGGAAGCGGCGGCGGCCGAGGAGGGTCTCGGCGTAGCCGTTATCGCGGGCGTCCTGTATCGCCTTCTCCATGTAGGCCTTCACGCCGGGATACTGCATGAAATACGTCTCGATGAGCTCGGCGGCCTGCTTGCGCGGCACGCCGAGGCGTTGCCCGAGGCCGAAGGCGGAGATGCCGTAGATGATGCCGAAGTTGACCATCTTGCAGGCGGAGCGCATCTCGGGGGTGACGAGCTCGCGCATGACGCCGTACACGCGCATGGCGGTCTCGGTGTGGATGTCGGCGCCGCGTTGGAAGGCCTCGGTCATGCCGGGGTCGCGGCTGAGCGCGGCCATCACGCGCAGCTCGATCTGCGAGTAGTCGGCGGAGAGCAGGACGTGGCCGGCGTCGCGGGCGACGAAGGCTTCGCGGATGCGCTGGCCGCGCTCCGTGCGGATGGGGATGTTCTGGAGGTTGGGGTCGGAGGATGACAGCCGCCCCGTCTCCGTGAGGGCTTGCGCGAAGGTGGTGTGAACGCGGCCAGTGGCGGGGTCGATGCACTCGGGGAGCTTGTCGATGTAGGTGGATTTGAGCTTGGCGCAGGCGCGGTGGTCGAGGATCAGCGGCACGATGGGGTGGCGGTCTTGGATGCGCAGCAACACGTCCTCGCTGGTGGCGTACTGGCCGGTGGCGGTGCGGGCGGCATCGGGGTCGAGCGCGAGGCGGCCGAACAGGACTTCGCCCAACTGCTTGGGCGAGGAGGGACTGAAGTTGCCGCCGCCGAGGTCGCGGATTTTAATCTCGAGGTCGAGCAGTTCACGGTCGAGCTCCTGCCCGTAGGCGCGGAGCGCGTCGGCGTTGATACGCACACCCTCTGTCTCCATGTCGAGCAGCACGGGCATAAGCGGCTCCTCGCAGGTCTCCAGCGCATTCAGGCAGCGCACGTCCTGCGCCTCCTTGCGCAAGAGGCGGTCAAGCTGGAACGTCACGTCCGCATCCTCGGCCGCGTAGTCGCACACCTCCTCGGGAGGCAGGTCGCCCATGCTGGTCTGGGGTGCGCCCTTCTTGCGCTCGCCGATGAGGTCGGTGATGGGAATGGGGTCGTAACGCAGGTAGTGTCGCGAGAGGTAATCCATGCCGTGGCGGTCGGCCGCGTCGATGACGTAATGCGCCAGCATACTGTCGTGAATCTCGCCGCGCACCTCCACGCCGTACTGACGCAGGATGGTAAGGTCGAACTTCGTGTTGTGGCCAATCTTGATTTTGAAGGGGTCGGCGAAGAGCGGCGCGAACCGCGCCAACAGCACCCGCGCCGCATCGCGATTTTCTGGCACAGGCACATACCACGCCTTGCCCGCCGCAACCGCGAACGACAGCCCGACGAGGCGGTCGTGGCGCGGGTCCAGCCCCGTCGTCTCCGTGTCGAACGACCATTCGCCCGCCGCGTCCAGTGCCTTCAACAGCGCGGCGATTTCCGCCTCGCCCCTCGCGCAGACGTAGGTGTGCGGCACGTCCGCCAGCCGTCGCAACGCCTCCCCCTCCGTCGCTGCGCTGTCCGCGTCGAACGCCTCGCCCAGCACGCGCTTACCGATCGCGAACAGCTCATACTTTTTCAGCACGTCCCGCAGGGCGGCAGTGTCGCCCTCGCGGCGGGCAAGCGACTCCAAGCCGATGTCCAGCGGCACATCCGTGCGGATGGTCGCGAGCCACCGACTCTGACGCGCCTCCTCCGCGCCCGCCGCGACCTTCTCCGCCAGCTTGCCCTTCAACTCCGCCGCATGGGCGATGATGTTCTCGATGTCGCCGTACTCCGCGAGGAGCGCGGTGGCGGTCTTTTCGCCCACGCCACGGATACCGGGGATGTTGTCCGAAGCGTCCCCCGCCAGCCCGAGGAAATCAATCATCTGCGACGGCGACGACAACTGCCAATGCTTGCGCACACCCGCCTCGTCATAGACCTCCGCCGCGCCGCCCGCCTTGCCGGGACGGAACAGGAGCGTCGAGGGCCCGACCAGCTGCGCCGCGTCCTTGTCCGGCGTCACGAGATACGTCGTCCAGCCCTCCGCCGCCGTGCGCGCCGCGAGCGTCCCCATCACATCATCCGCCTCGAAGCCCTCCACGCGCAGGACGCGGATGCCCAGCGCATCCGCAATCTCCACCGCCATCGGGATGGCAGCCACGATGTCCTCCGGCGCCTTCTGCCGCTGCGCCTTGTAGTCAGGGTATGCCTCGTGACGGAACGTCGGCCCCTCGGGGTCGAGCGCCAACGCGACGTGCGTCGGCGCGTGTTCCCCGAGAATCTGGAACAGGCTCGACGCGAACCCCGTCAGCGCCGACGTGTTCACGCCCGCGCTCGTCATGCGCGGCGATTTCAGGAACGCGAAATGCCCCCTGTACAACAGCGGCATCACATCGATGAGGAAGAGCTTGGGAGAGTCGTTCATGGTTTTTCCGTTTCTCGTTTTGGCTGTCTCGACACGCACGGTTTGCCGTCGGCATCGAAATAGGATGTTTGCACCACGTTACCTTTGGCGTCGTATTGAGCCTTCCATGCCGCATAGCCGTCTGTAACACATGGTTTCCCGTCTGCGCCGAACAAGGAACACCCCGTCCAATTGCCTTTGGCATCGTATTGATACTTGAGTGTCGCATAACCGTCTTCGCCTAGGCACGGTTCGCCGTCAACGCCGAAACAGGATGTTTGTATCCAATAGCCGTTAGCGTCATAGTCAAACGTCACGACTGCCACACCGTGTTTATCTGGGCACGGTGTGCCGTCAACACCGAAATTGGATGCTCTCACACAGTTGCGTTTGGAGTTGTATTGGTACTTCACGGTTGAGACACCATCGCTATCTAGGCACGGTTCGCCATCAACGCCGAAACAAGACTCTTGCGTCAGGAGGCCATTGCCGTCGTATTGCCTCTTTAGCGTCGCATAGCCGCCTTCGCCTAGGCACGGCGCACCGTCAACGCTGAAATAGGAGTCTTGCGAGCAGTTGCCGTCGTGCTTGTGTTTCACGGTTGAAAAGCCATAGTTATTATACCTGGCGCTGATTTCGACAGAAGGCCGGTATGCCGACCTGCCGGCGATTTTCTTTTGCGGGGACGGCTGCTCATACCTGCCAACCTGAACAGGCCGATGACCGTTCAGCAGCCCCGCGCCCGGCGTCATGACGCAATAGATGCACACGAGCGCCATGATGGCGCCAAAGGCGGGCACCAGCAATTTCATGAGACAGCCCTTCTGCGGCTCCTGCGCACCGCTCTCCTCCAAAACATCGTCTTCCATAATCCCCCCTGCCGTATGCGTGGAAACGGGATAATAATAGCACACACACGCTCTCACGCGAAAGCGAAAACATCTTTAAGGTGGCACGCGGCGCCCCCGCCGCACGGGTCATTGTCGCGTAGCGCATTTTCACTTGGACGTTGGATATACCGTGTTGGTTGGGGCGATCCTGTCAAAATCTCTGCGCCCTCGCGCCTCTGCGCGAGACAAAGAAAAAGGACGATTATTATGGATAGGGTTTCCCCGTATTCCTGATTCCTCAGCCCTCATTCGTCACACGTCGGCGGAAGCCGAGGGTGAAGCCGAAGGTGAGCCAGATGAGGGGGATGGCGGGGAGGATGGGCCAGAGGGCGAGGAATCCGGCGGTGGCGCGGGGGGGGATGACGCGGAAGGGGAGGGTGACTTCGCCGCCGAGCTCGTTCTGCAGGGGACGGGTGAAGGTGAACTCCTCTCCGTGCTCGGGCATGACGACTTGTATGCTGGTGCCTTGCGTGGCGGCACCGGCCTGAACGTCCACAAGCTTGCGGGCGACGAGGTCGAGGCCGGCGCGGTCGGTGGCGTCGAGCTGGTCTTCGACCTGGCGGGCGTAGCTGGCGTCGTAGTTGCCACGGTTGAAACCGGCCTGCGGGATGTCGTTCTCGACGTAGATGCCGTTGAGGGCGCGGATGTCGGCGCGGCGGTTGACGAGGCCCATCTTGACCTGCTGCTGGACGACGTTGCGGAACTGGACGCGCGCGTCCTCGTTCAGGGTCTCGTCTGCCTGGGAGAGGGTGACGGCCTGCTGGAGCATCTGGCGGGCCTCGTCTTGCTGGCCGGTCTCGAGGAGCTTGTCGATGTTGGCGAGGTTGACCTTGGCCTTGGTGAGGCTGAGCTTGGTGTTCTCGCGGTTGTAGTCGTCGTAGGCGTGCTTGGCGAAGGCGCGGTGGCGGGGGGCGGCCTCTTCGCGCTGGAAGGCGGAGGGGGGGAACGCGTAGCGGAAGTCCGGCGGGACGAAGACGCGCCACTGGATGTTGCGCAGGGGCAGGTCGGGGAAGCGCGGGGCGCGCAGGGCGTGGTCGCCGACGAGCGAAGAGCTGCCGAGCGTGTCGGCGTAGATCAGCACGACCTCGGCCTTGCGGCCGACGGTGGCGGCCTCGAGGGGGATGTTGAGGGTGCCGTCGGCGAAGGAGACGGGGACTTCGGTGCCGTTGACGATGGCGGACCAGAGCGCGGTCTTTTCGTCGGGGAGGGTGACGCGCAGGAAGCGCATGTGGCCGGGGTCAAGCGTGAGGGCGGTCTGGGTGAGGAGGCGGCCGCCGCTGCTGATGACGGAGACGAGGCGGGCTTGCTCGACCATGGCGGGCAGGACGTCGGCGGCGGCGTGGCGGGTGACGGAGAGGTTGAGGGCGTATTCCTCGCGCAGGGCGCGGTAGCAGAGGATGGCGGAGGAGACGTCTCCGGCGTTGAAGTCGGCGGGCAGGGCGCGCGCGTCTTCGGTCTTGAGGCCGGCGATCTCGCCTTTGGGCGCGACCTCGATGCGGCCGGAGCAGGTGATGGCGAGCCAGCTCGCCTGCCGCGCGGTGTCGAGGAGGGCGACGGGCTTGATGGTGACGGACCCTGCGGCGGCGTCGTAGGGCTCCTGATATTGCGCGATGAGGTTGTAGGTGCCTTCGACCTTGCCGTGGAGCTCTATTTCCCAGAGGCGGCCGGCGGACGGAGCGGGCAGCGTGGACTCGTCATCGACCGCCCGGACGCGGGCGATGTTCGGGCCGCTGACGGTGAGGGTGGCGGCGGGGTCGGGGATGCGGATGCGGAAGAAACGCACACCGGCGTTGGCGATGCGATAGTGGGCATAGATGCGGTGCTGGAGCATCCCTTCGGCGAGGTCCACGCGGTGGAGCATGTCGGGCTTGAGCACGGGGGGCAGCACCTCGGCGTTGAGCGTGACCTGCCAGTCGGGGCGCAGGAGGTTGAAGACCATGGCCGCGCCGCGCTGAGGCTCGTCGCGGTTGAGCGACACGCCGTCCTGCTGATCGACCGTCAGCTTCACGCCGCGCTCGACCGCGACCGCCATGCGGCCGGTGTGGCGGCGCGCGCCGAAGAGCGTGACGTGCGGCACGGTGAGCGACGGCGGCACGCCGCGCAACGCGCAGGACAGCACGAGGTGGAGCGGCGTCGTCTCCAGCACGCGCCCGCTGAACCACACCTCGATGCCGCGCCCGGCGGCGCGCGAGTCGTCCCAGTGGCTCACGGCCGGACCGGAGAGCGACTCGATCTCATAGCCTTCCGGCAGCATGAGCCTCACGCCGAACACCCCGGCGCGGGTGACCGTGACCTGCAACGTGGAACTCAGGATGTTGCGCTCGTCGCCGAGGCTGAACGAGGAGACCTCCTGCAAATACAGCTCGGGCTGGACCTCCTCGACGCCCAACGGGATGCGCACGGCCTTGGGGTCGTCGTAGCGGAACGTGCGGCGCAGCGCGTCCAGCGCGATACGCGTGAACGGCCGGAAGTCCGCCGCGTCCACCGCGATCACGCCCGCCGGATCCGTCACGCGCACGAGCAGCGACTCCGGCGCGGCCACGGCGATGCGGCCGCCCTGCCTGTCCACATTCTCCGCCGACGGCACCGCCAGCGTCACCTCCGCCGGTGCGGGCGGGTAGGCCGTCTGCAGCGTGAGGTTCAGCGCGACCGTCCCCGTCAGCGGCTGGCTCATCACCGCCTCCACGCGGCGCGTTGCGGGGTCGAAACGCCACGTCGCCAGCTTCGGGTGCTTCACGTCGATGACGGTCATGTTCTCCGGCAGGCTCACCGTGAACACGCGCGACTCGCCCTGCACCACGTTGAACGCCGCCTGCACGGCGGTCTCGACCACCCCCGGCTTGAGCTGCGCGATGGACGTGAAGGTCGCGTAGATGACGGGCGTCTCGGCCTTCGTGTCACGCGCACGCGGCCGCCACGAGATGCCCCACGTCTTCCCGTCGCCGACCATCGTCTCCGGACCGAGGACCAGCTCGGCCGTGGTGCGCCCGTTCTCCGCCGTGACCTTCTTCCACAACGCCTCCGCGCTCTCGACCTCCAGGTCCACCATCGGCATGGTGATGGTCGCGGTGGCGGACAACGCCTCGAAATACGGGAGGCGCACGGACGACACCGCATCCTTGCGCTCGACCCGCGCCTGCGTCTCGAACGTCACGCAGTGCTCGCCCTTGTCGCGCACGTTGAGCAGAACCGCCTTGCCGTCGTCCCCCGATTCGATGCGGTAACGTTCCGTGTCCGCCGGGAGCGTCACGAACGAGCCGTCGAAACGCTCGAACAGCACGAGCTTCGCCTTCCGCGCCTCCGTGCGGAAGCACAGCGTCCAGCGGATGCGCTGGACGTGCGCCGGCACCTGCGGCTGCTGCTCCGGCACGTCCATCGCCACAGTCAGCGAATCCAGCCTCGGCATCGGCGCGTACGCCGAAACCTCCTCGGGTGGCGGCGGAGGCTGCGGCACCTCCACCTCATCCGCACGCGCCGTCAACACCGCCACCCTGCCCGCCAACAGCAGGCCCGCCACAAACACCGCCATTTTCCGAATCATAACGAAATCCTTTCACAATTTGCAAACCATCGTATCATGTTCTATACGATTGTGGGAATGATTTTATTTATGCAAATTGCAATATTAAATGAGCCACCCCGGGAAAGGGGCGGGAAAAGGCTTGCAAAGCGCCAATTCACCGACTACGGGACACCGGGAGTACGGGACTACTTAGGTCCTTTTCGTAGTCCCGGCGTCCGTAGTCCCGTAGTCTCCAATTCAGCAGGGCGGAAGCCCTGCGCTCCCGGCGTTGCAGGGCGGAAGCCCTGCGCTCCCGGCGTTGCAGGGCGGAAGCCCTGCGCTCCCGGCGTTGCAGGGCGGAAGCCCTGCGCTCCCGGCGGCTTGCGCTCCCGGCGGCTTGCGCTCCCGGCGGCTAGGGCGCTTCAATGCGGAAGAAGGCGCGGGGGAGGTCGGCGGGGATGATGACGGTGAGGGTGGCGGTGCCGCCGCCGTGGTCATCGAGGGTGGCGGGAGGGGCGAGGGAGACGGGGGGTTCGCCGAGGTCGTGCCACGTGCGGACGAGGATCGTCACGCCCGCGAGGGTGGCGCCGTCGGCGCGGTCATAAGCGAAGTCGAGGGTAATCTCACGCATGGTCAGGTCGCCCACCGGGTCGCCGACGGTGATGTCCGTGATGAGGAGGGTGAGGTCGCCGTTGCCGTCGTCGTCGGGGGGGACGGAGCCGAATTCGTAGCAGCCCATGTCCACGCGCCCGTCCCAGATGCGGAGGTTGCCGTCGAGGTCGCAGCCGGGTCGGTAGTGGGCGATGCGGTCAAGGAGGGTGACGGGGGGGAGGGCGAGGGAGGGATAGAGCGCCAGCATCGCGTTGTATCCATCCTCGGTTTCGGCGAGGAGTTCTGCGGTGTAGTTGAGGAATTGGGTGACGTGCCGGCTGGTCTCGCCCACCAAGAGGTCGCTTCCTTTGTTGATGCAGCCGGAGCCGGGCTGGAGGCGGTAGTCGCCGTTGGCTGGGTTGACGAAGCTGGGGTCGGACGCGATGTTGCCGTCGCTCGGCCACAGACCGGGGGCGCAGGAGTTATAGAACTCGCAGGATGACGCGGGGTAGTCGGGGTCGGTGGGGGCGGTGTTGCCCCAGAGGATGCTGTTGACGAAGATGGTGCCGTAGGCGCCGCCCGCAACGGTGGCGGTGTTGCCGGCGACGGTGCAGTTGTACGCCTCGCCGTAGCTCACCCCGCCGTTATACAGCGCCTCGTTGCCGGCGACGAGGCTGTCTTGGAGGCGGCACCTGAAGGTGCCGCCGCCGTTGTTGGCGGCGGTGTTGCCGATGATGCGGGAGTTGGCGATCACGGCGGTGTCGGCGCCGTGGACGCCGCCGCCGTGGCCGTTGGCGATGTTGTTCTCGATGAGGCAGTCGAGCATCTCGCATTTGCCGTAGGCGCCGCCGCCGTCGCCGTAGAGCACCTTGTTGCCGGAGAGGGTGCAGTGGAGGAGGCGGGAGCCGTCGGCGGCGCCGAACACGCCGCCGCCGTAGGACTGCGCCTCGTTGGCGGTGAGGGTGCAGTCGAGCAACGCGCATTGCGCCGCGCCGCCGCCGTAGTCGGCGGTGTTGCCTGTGAGGGTGCAGTTGACGAGGGTGCAGTCGTACGCGCCGCCGCCCATGTGATCGGAGTCGTTGCCGTCGAGGGTGCAGTCCATCAGGATGCCGCCCGCCGCACCGCCGCCGTAGAGGGTCGCGTGGTTGCCGGTGAAGACGCAGTCCACCAAGAAGCCGCCCACCGCGCCGCCGCCGAGGTCGGCAACCCCGTTTTGGAGGGTGAACCCGACGAGGGCGCTGCTCGTGCGGTCGCTTGGGCTGAGCGTGGCGCAACGGTTGGCGTTGGCGCCGTCGATGAAGGTCTTGGCCGCGCCCTCGATGGAGCGGATGGTGATGGGTTCGCCGACGACGGCGAAGGCGGCGTAGGTTCCGTTTGTGACCAGCACGATGTCGCCGAGGAGGGTGGCGACATCCGCCGCGCCTTGGAGGGTCTTTTTGGCGGTCGCCCATGTGAACCCGTCGCCGGAGTCGTCGGACTGGTTCTCGTCCACGTGGAAGACGATGCCGTCAGGCTGTGAGCCAGACTCGTAGCAGCCCATGTCCACGGTGCCGTCCCAGATGCGGCGGTTGCCGTCGAGGTCGCGGAATCCGATGACGAGGGCGTTGTTCCCGGCGTTGATGCAGGGGGATTGTCTGGGCGCGGGCTGGAGGTGGAAGTTGCCCGCGCCGGGGCTGGCGAAGCGGGGGTTTTCGTCGATGTTGCCGTTTGACGGCGGCAGATCGGGGGCGCAGGAGTAGGTGAACGTGCCGTTCCAGTAATTCATGAAGAGGACATAGTGCGCGGTGTTGTCCCAGACGATGGAGTTGGCGATGGCGCCCATGTAGGTGCCGCCGCCGTAGTCCGCCGTGTTGCGCGTGACGGTGCAGTTGACGGTCACGCCGTAATACAAGCCGCCGCCGTTACGCGCCGTGTTGTCCACGAAGAGGCAGTTCGCCTGCGTGCCGATCGACGACCCGCCGCCGTCGAAAATCGCCGTGTTGCCCCTGAGCTCGCAGTTGCCGAGGGTGCAGTTGTACGCGCCGCCGCCGTCGCCTTCCGCCGTGTTACCCTCGACATGGCAGTTGGCGAGGTCGCTGCCATACGCCCCGCCGCCGTCGCCGCCTTCGTAGGAGACCACCGCCCGGTTGTACACGAGCGTGCAGTTGTCCAGTCCGCTGTCATACGTCCCGCCGCCGAACATCGCCTCGTTGCCTGTCAGGAAGCAGTCGGTCAGGGTGCAACCATACGCGCCGCCGCCGTAGTACGCCTCGTTGCCTGTCAGGAAGCAGCCGGTCAGCGTGCAGTCATACGCCCCGCCACCGTCCCTCCAGATCGCCTCGTTGCCCGTGAGGAAGCAGCCGGTCAGGTCGCAACCATACGCCCCGCCGCCGTCCCCCCACGCCTCGTTGCCCGTCAGCGTGCAGTCGGTCAGCGTGCAGTAATATGCCCCGCCGCCGCCGTCCCCAAACCCCCAGCCCGCCTCGTTGCCCGTGAGCGTGCAGTCGGTCAGCGTGCAGTAACATGCCCCGCCGCCGCCGCCCCCAAACCCCCAGTCCGCCTTGTTGTCCGTGAGCGTGCAGCGGTTGAGCGTGCTGCCATACGCGCCGCCGCCGTCGCTGAACGCGTCGTTGTCTGACAGGCGGCAATCGTTGAGCGTGCTGTAACACGCGCCGCCGCCGTTGTCCGCCGCGTTGCCCGTCAGCACGCAGTGGTTGAGCGTGCCGCCATACGCGCCGCCGCCGTCGCTGCCGGCGGCGAAGAAGGTGTTGCCGTTCATCAGGGTGAAGCCTTCCAGCACGGTGTTGGTGCCGTGGTACAACTCCCCCCCGAGGGTGGCGCAGCGGTTGTCGTAGCCGCCGTCGATGAGGGTGCGCGCGGCGCCGGAGACGGCGCGGACGGTGATGGCGGCGTTGTCGATGCGGGAGATGGGCTCGTAGGCACCGGGGGCGACGAGGACGGCGCCGCCTTCGGAGGCGAGGGCGAGGGCGGCTTGGATTGTCTTCTTGGCGGTGAGCCAACTGAGCCCGTCGCCGCTGTCGTCGGGGCGGCGGATGTCGGCGTAGAGGGTGCCGGGGGGCGCGGGGGCGACCCACTCGTAGGCGCCCATGTCCACGGTGCCG
>WRJS01000074.1 GCA_009778475.1 Kiritimatiellota bacterium
GGCGGAGGGAGACCCGCAGACGCGCGAGGCCATTGCTGCGGCCATGTCCGCCGCGCTGGCGAGGGAGCAGGACAAAGACACGTTTGAGCGCGCGGACAAGATGCTTTCCGAGCGGAGCGCGGAGTGGGCGGGCTCGCCCCAGCGCAAGGCCGCGCTCGAGCGGTTCGGCAAGCCGCCCGCGCCGGAAGCTCCTTGACGTGCACCCGCAACCCCTCCTCGGCACTGAGGCTGGGAAGACGAAAGGAGAAGAGCATGAAGAAAACGGGCATGGTGTGTGTGACGGTTATGTGTCTGGCGATGCAGGGCATTTCTTCCACCCCGATCAACCCCTTGCCATCGGAAAAAATGGCGGCGGAAATACGGAAAGACCCGGCCAAGCTGAAGGAATGCATCGAATGGTACATGGTTTATTCCCCGACAGGCGACCATGACCTGAAACAATTAAGGGGGTTGCTTGTTTGGATGGCGTGATATGGAGGGCGAGACAGGGGTCCCCATTGGCGCGGTGTGCGGTCAATGGGGGGCAGGAAGTCGCAATGTGTCTAACGGCTCGCGGGGACGCTCGCCCTCCATGTGTCTGACGGCTCGCGAGGACGCTCGCCCTCCATCGTGAAATCTGTATTTTACAGGACACGAGGAAGGAATGAGAATCGTCCTGCGCTGTGGTTGCATCACTTCATCGGTTAAACGTGGCGGGACCGCTTATCGGTAGTTCCCCGCCGGGAGCAGCCGCCCCACGCCCTTCCCCCGCAGCGCGTAGGGGACAGGCCACAGCAGGCCGATCAGCGAGACCAGCCTGACGCGCTCATGCCCGCCGCTTGCGCCGAACCACGCCACCGCGAGGAAAAGGAGGACCCACCCGAAACCGCGCAACGACGGGGACCCCGCTGCCCTGAACTCCCCGCGCGCGCCGCCCCCTGTGGCTCCCGTTCCCATACGCGACATTAGCATGGCCTCGTTGGCGGGGCAACGCCTTTGAGCGCGGAAAACGTTGGCGCAAAAGGAGGGGGCAACGCCCCTTTTCGGATGCCATCGAAGGCTACGGATCCCATGCGCCGAGGGCGTTGAGGATATGGCCGTAGATGAGGGCGCAGCGGAGCTCGGTCTGGAGGGCGTGCTCGGCGGCGGAGAGGCGGGCGTCGGTGAGCCTGTGGTAGGTCTCGGCGTCGGGCATGGCGTCGCGCACAGGCTCGGGGACGGTGGCGAGGGCGGCGCGGTAGTCGTCGAGCAGGGCGACGGTCTGGCGCAGGTCGGCGAGGTGGCCGGTGGTTTCGCTGCGGATGCGCTGGCGGATGCCTTGCTCGCGCAGGGTGGCGGCCTGCATGGCGGCGGCGGCCATTTTCTTTTCGGCGCTCATCCATGCGAAGACGGGGATGTCGAAGGCGAGGCGGAGGTTCCATTCGTTGGTGTCGCCGGAGGGGGATGAGGTGCCGCTGTCGCGCGCGCCGTAACCGGCCTGGGCGTAGGCGAGCCAGGGGATCTGGCGGGCCTTGGCGGTGTCGAGGGTGGCGCGGGCTTTGTCGTGGGCGGCGCGGGCGGCGGCGAGATCGGCGGAGCGGGCGCAGGCGGCCTCGATGAGGTGCTGCTCGTCGGCGAGGGTGTTGAGCACGGCGGGCCAGTTGGGGGGGGCGGGGTTGAGGGCGAGGAGGCCGTCGGGGATCTGCGTGAGGACGTGGAGGCTCCTGCGGGCGGTCTGGGCGGCGAGGCGTTTCTGCTGGATGGCGGCTTTGAGGCGCAGGCGCTGGAGGTCGAGGGCGAGCGCGTCGGCCTGTGTGGCGACGCGCGCGTCTTGGCGCTCTTTGACGTGCGCGGCCCAGTCGGCGAGCACGTTTTCGCGGGCGGCGAGGAGGGCCAGGGCGCGTTCTTCGCAGAGGGTCTCTTGGACGAGCGCGTAGATGGCGAGGGCGATTCCGCGTTTCAGCGTGTCGGCCTGGGCCTCGGTCTCGCGGCGGGCGGCGTCGCCGGTGCGGAGGGTGTGCTCGTTGACGAAGGGGTTGGGGATGTAGAAGCGGAGGTTGCCGCTGTAGCGGTCGGTGTCGCGGTTGGTGTAGTCGAGGGCGAGGCGGGGGTCTTGCAGGTCGGTGCGCGATTTGTAGCGGAAGTATTCGGCGCGGGCGTCGGCGAGGATGGCGGCGTGGTCGGGGTTGGCGGCGATGGCGTGGCGGGCGAGGTCTTGCCAGGTGTAGCCGGCCTCGGGCATGGGCGGCGGCGGCGCGGGCAACGTGCGCGGTGCGGCGGCGGGCGCGGGCGGCGGTTCATGCGCGGGGCGCGTCGCGCAACCCGCGACAAGCCCGAGCAGCAATATGAATATCCAATATCCAACACGGAATATCCAACGTCCAAGCAGGAGGCGCTTCGGGGCAATGGTATGAGCGGGGACAAGCGAAACACAGGGGTCGGAGGTGTTCTGGCCACGGGTCACGGGCCATTGACCACTGATCCTGAAAATCCTGTTAATCCTGTCCAAAAGCGATCCCCCGTTTTTCTTTAACCACAATGGACACAATAAGATGCACAATAGACACTATTTCTAAAGCATTGCTATTGTGTCCATCGTGAAATCCATTGTGCCTATTGTGGTAAAAAATCACCCTGTTCGTCCTGCCCAAAAACAATCCTCCGTCATGCGTTACTCCCATTTCACCTGTTTCTCGTCAACCCGCCACTGGATCTGGTTGACGATCTGGCCGATCTTCTGGCGGAGCGTGGGGGGGGGGAGGTAGATGGTGACGGCCTCGCCGGGGATGAAGTCGTGGTCGCCGCGCTGGAGGGTGAGGATCATGCGCCGGCCGCGCATGGGGAAGCGGTTGTTGGAGAGGGGGGCGAACGGGTCGGTGAGGTCGAGGACTTCGGGCTCGATGCGCGTGACCTGCGCGTAGTGGCGCTTGTAGGTGGCGCGGAAGGGGTTGACGACGGCGAGGGTCATGCCCTCGCTGACGAGCGCGGCCTGGTGCGGGCGCAACATGCCGACGATGGAGATGTCCGAGTTGGCGGTGCGGATGATGGGGGTGCCGGCCTGGACGACGTCGCCGACGGCGTATTGGATGCGCGAGACGATGCCGGGCGATTTCGCGCGGAGGTAGGCGACGGTGCCTTTCTCGAGGCTGCCGACCATGTCGCCGATGGTGGCGAGGGTCTTCTCCTGGGCGTCGGAGAGGGCGGCCTGGTGGGTGCCCTGCCATTGGCGGATCTGCTCGAGCTCCTTTTCGGCCGACGCCAGCCGCGCGTTGAGGGCGCTGAGGAGCGCGGGGTAGTTCGTGAGCGTTTCCGTGAGCGCGGTGATCTGCGGGCGCAGGCGGGTGAGCTCGGTGTCGGGGATGAGGCCCTGCCTGACCATCGGCTCGAGGTGCGCGGCCTCTTGGCGCAGGCCCTCGAGCGCGGCCTTGTCGCGGGCCTGCTCCATCTCTTTCTCGGCGCGCGCGACGCGCGTGTCCTCCTGCATCTGCCGCGTGCGCAGCTCCAGCGCGAAGAGGCTTTGCTCCTGCTGCTGCGCGTTCTGGCGGATGTTCAGCATGCGCTCCATGTGGTCGAGCGCCTCCAGGCGTTCCTTCTGCTCGGCGAAGCCCTCGACCTCGACCAGCACGTCGCCGGGGCGCACCTGCTGGCCGACGGCCATGGGCAGCGCGCGGATGCGCACCGTCTCGATCGCGCCGACGGTCTCCGTCTCCGCGGCGACGACGCCCGTGATGGGGTTGGCGAGGCGCTCCAGCGGCACCAGGAGCCAGACCACCGGCAGCAGCAGGAGCCAGAGCAGCCAGACCCAGTTACGCATCCAGAAGATCAGGCGTATCCGAAGGGGGACGTATGGCTTGCGTTTCACGTGGCGGCTCCGTTTTCGTTAACCACAATGGACACAATAGGGTTCACGACAGACACTATTTTCAAGGCACTGCTATTGTGTCCATCGTGAGCGCCATTGTGTCTATTGTGGTTAAAAATCATTCTGCAAATCCTGCCTTAGACCTCGACGGTTGAGCGTTGCATCATCAGCAGCGGGTCGAAGATGCCCTCGATCTCCGACAGCCCCCTGACGAGCTCCTTCTGGTAACTCGGGTCGCGCAGGCGGATGTGGTACGAATACTCCAGCGCCCCGCCCTGGAGCGCGTTGCGCATCGCCACCAGCGTGAACGACTCGCACATCATCATGAGCAGGCGGTCAACCGACTCCTTGACCTCCGCGTCCTTGGTCGTGGTGAAGCGCAGCATCCCCTCGTAGTTGCGCCGCGACGCGAACGGCGCCACGTGCAGGAAGAGCGCCACGCCCGTGAAGGCGATGGTCCCGCCGACCGCCACCGTGACCATCCCCGCGCCGCAGGCGATGCCCGTGCCGAGGCTCGCGAAGAGGAACATCGCGTCGCGCGGGTCGCGTATCAGCGTCCGGAAGCGGATGATCGTGAGCGTCCCCATGATCCCCAGGCCGCGCGAGAGGCTGTCGCCGACCGCCATGACCAGCGCGCACGTCACGAGGCTCCCGAGGATCATCGACTGCACGAACGTGCGCGAATAGGAGAACCCGTTGAACGTCCGCTGATACACCGCGGCGTACATGAACGACAGCATGAAGCTCAGCAGCAGCAGCCCCAGCACGGTCATGAACGAGAGCGGCCCCGACGTCCCGAACAGCATTGTCAAATAATCTGCCTGCATAACACTCACACGCTCCACGCCAGAAAGTCCATTGCGCCCTCTCGCGGCGGCGTCATCCGGCTGAACAGCGCGTCCTTCCACATCCCGGTCGAATACTTGCAGTTCCCCCCGCGTTGCAGGTTGAGCCGCTCGACCATGTCAACCACCCACACCGGCACGTCCTGGAGCGTCTTGACCTCCAGCACGATGCACGAGTCATCCTCCGCCTGGTCCTCCGAGGAGTCCATCGGGTACCACGACTCGCCCGCGCCGAAACTCGTCCACGTCGCGCGCGGGCAATACTCCAGTTTCCGGTCAAACGTCACGCGCAGGTAATCCCTGCCCGTGCCCACGTACGACTCGCGCACGTAGCGCACGACGATTGCCGGCTGCGCGCCCGTCTCCCACACCAGCCTGCGGAACTCCAGGAAATCGTTCTCCTGCCGGCGGCTCCTGAAGATGCCCGGCAGGTCCGTCGAGAAAATCAGCTGCTCGCCCCACGCCTCGAACGGCAGCATGGCCCGCGCCTTCACCACGATGTCCTGGAACTTCCCCTTGATCTCCGTGAAGACCGGGGCCGAGCCGATCTTGCCGTAGGTCCTCACGCGCAGCTTGAAGCGGTCGTCCTGCTCCAGCTCCTTCGCGTAATGGAACGCGAACGACGGCGTGTCGAGCTGCAGCGTGGTGATGGAATACTCCGGCGGGTCGCCCCGGCAGAACCTGTCCGGGACGGTGAACGGCGCGATGTGCGCCCTCACCTCCGGCATAAGCGCCGGCGGTATGAGATACTTGCTCTCATACCGGTTCACAATCTCTACCTGCCCCGAACCCGACATGTCACTCCCTTAACTCATCCATCCGCGAAACAACAAAACCCATTTATTAGGAACATATTAGGACACTATACCCCTTTCTTGGAAAACATTCAACAAAAACCTTGCCGAAAACGAGAATAAGATTTTCCCAAATAGGGTTTGGCCTTCCGCGCCGATGCCCCTATAATGGAACCCATCACAAAGGAGAAGCTATGGCGATTGTCAGCATGACGGGATTTGGGCGCGGGGAGGCGCAGGCCAACGGCATCAAGGCCGTTGTCGAGCTGGGCACGGTGAACCGCAAGCAGTTTGACTGTAACGTCTCGATGCCCCGCGAGCTCGGGTGCCTCGAATCGAAGCTCCACGCGCTGATACACTCGAAGGTCGCGCGCGGGTACGTCAAGGGGACGGTCACGCTCGCCGCCGCCGCGGACAACGGCGGCGCGCCCCTCATCGACGCCGAGAAGGCGCGCGCGCAAATCAGCGCCCTGCGCAGCACCGCCGAAGCGCTCGGGCTGGCGGACGACTTACGCGCCAGCACCCTGCTGCGCCTCCCCGAGATGATGCGCGGCGCCGTGCAGGCCAACGACCCTGCCGCGCTGTGGGCGCTGATCGAGTCCGCCACGCAGGCCGCGCTCCAGAAACTCGCCGAGATGCGCCAGCAGGAAGGCGCCGCGCTCGAGGCCGACTTGCGCCAACGCTTCGAGGCCCTCCGGTGCGTCAGCGAGAAGATCACGCCGCTCGCCGCGCAGGTCCCGAAGAGCTACCAGGCGCAGCTCGAGAAACGCCTCGCCGAACTGCTCGCCCCTGGCAAGGAGGGCATCGTTGACCCCGCCCTGCTCGCCCGCGAGGTCGCCGTTTTCGCCGACCGCTGCGACGTGAGCGAAGAGCTGACCCGCCTCGCCAGCCACTTCGCGCAAGTCACTCAAACGCTCGACGAGGGCCAGGCCTGCGGCCGCACGCTCGATTTCCTCTGCCAAGAGCTCTTCCGCGAGATCAACACCACCGGCTCAAAGGCCAACGACGCGGACATCACGCGCCTGGTGATCGCGTTTAAGGCAGGCCTCGAAGCCGCGCGCGAGCAGGTGCAGAACATCGAGTAGGCGCAACACCTCCCCGCCCGCCTGCGGCAGCCCCCCTCCGCAAGAGGGGAATTATAGTCAACTGTCTTTTCGGTTTTTTTTTTGCCAGCGAATTGCACGCAACATGAGCAGTGATTCAGGCTGCCGCAGTTCGCGTTTACATTCCAGTGCCATTCGAGTGCCATCCGCTGTCCCTGCGTGAAGAGCCGCATCGGCGCCAGAGTCCGAGCCCCCGCATGGGGGTGTCCATTTTTTGGTTTTGTTTGTCAACACCCTCGATCAGGCAAACGCCCCTTTTTTCAAGCCTTTTCTTGCCTCTTTTCATGTCCCGTCCCGCCCCGCGCCCTTCCTGTGGTGGCGTATTTAATCTGGGATTTTCAACCGGCTCATTTTGCTTGCAATCCATCAGAAGACAAGCGTATAATGTCTTATTTATGGGAAGGAGGCCTCTGTGTCTATTTTGGAAAAGATTCTGGCGAACCCGTCGGAGTATTCGCCGGACGTGGACCGGCTGGGCGAGTGTAAGATTGACTCGCCGGTGCGGAGCCGTGACTTCGTCAAGGAGAATGACCGCATCCTGATCTCGGAGAACGAGCGCGTGCTGAAGTTCCTCCGGGAGCGCGTGGGGCGCGAGCCGTCGTTCGAGCGCGCCGGGCCGCACGGGAAGATTTTCCACGCGCCGTCGTGGAGCCGCGCGGCGATCGTCACGGCGGGCGGGCTGTGCCCGGGGCTGAACAACGTCATCAAGGGGCTGGTGGAGATCCTGACGTTCGAGTACGGCATCCGGAACATCATGGGCATCCGCTACGGCTACGCGGGGTTCATCGCGCGCTACGGGTATGTGCCGATCCCCCTCGACGTGGACACGGTGGACACGATACACGAGAACGGCGGCACGATACTGGGGTCGTCGCGCGGGCAGCAGGACACGGGCGAGATCGTGGACACGCTCATGCGCATGAACATCAACCTGCTGTTCTGCATCGGCGGCGACGGCTCGCTCCGCTGCGCGCGCGACGTGGCCGAGGAGTGCAAGCGGCGCGGGCTGTCCATCAGCGTCGTGGGCATCCCCAAGACCATCGACAACGACCTCTATTTCGTGGGGCGCAGCTTCGGGTTTGAGACGGCGGTGGCGGAGGCCACGCACATCATCCAGACCGCGCACACCGAGGCCAAGGGCGCGTACAACGGCATCGGGCTCGTCAGGCTGATGGGGCGCGACTCGGGCTTCATCGCCGCGTATGCGGCGCTCGCGAACCCGGTGGTGAACCTCTGCCTCATCCCGGAGCTCGATTTCGAGATGGACGGGCCGCACGGGCTGCTGAGCGCGATCGAGCGCCGCTTCGGCTCCGGCAAGGATCATGCGGTCATCGTGGTGGCGGAGGGCGCGGGGCAGCGCCACATCGCCGACACGGCCGAGCACCGCGACCCCTCCGGCAACCTCCTGAAGAAGGATATCGGCGAGTACCTGCGGACCCGCATCACCGAGCATTTTGAGGCGGCGAGGCGCAAGGATCTTAAGCGCGAGGCATCGGTCAAGTATTTCGACCCCAGTTATACCATCCGCAGCGTGCCGGCCAAAGGCACGGACGCCATCCGCTGCTACATGCTGGCGCGGAGCGCGGTCCACGCGGCCATGGCGGGGCGCACGAACTGCGTGGTCGGCAACCAGGGCGACTGGTACACCCTCGTGCCCACGAGGCTGGCGACCATCGAGCGCCAGAAGGTGAGCCTGAACAGCGACCTCTGGCATGCGGTGCTGGACTCGACCGGGCAGAACTCCTATTTCGCCTACGACACCCACGCGAAGGGGAAAGGGGCGGAGCAATGAGCGCTGCGCAATTTTTTGCGCCTTTCATTTTGACAGGATTTACAGGATGATTTTTTACCGCAACAGGCACAATTGTGTCCATTGTGGTGAACGAAAAAGGAAGCACTAGTGTGTCAATGCAAACGGGAAATGTTATAGAACCCAAGCGCTGCGCGGTGGTCGGCATCGTGGGGCGCACGAACTCCGGAAAGTCCACGCTCCTCAACCGCATGGTCGGCGAGAAGATCAGCATCGTCAGCCCCATCGAGCAGACCACGCGCAACACCATCCGCGGCGTGCTGACCGAGGCCCGCGGCCAGCTCGTGTTCCTCGACACGCCTGGCCTGCACAAGGCGGAGGGCGCGCTCGGCACGCTGCTGAACCGCATGGCCCGCCACGCCTCCGCAGGCGTGGACGTGCTGCTGGTGGTGTTCGACGCCGGCTCGCGCCCGCAGCTGGAAGACGACGGCTGGATGCGCCGCGTGCTGGCGACCGAGCAGCCCGTCGTGTTCGTGCTGAACAAGAGCGACATGAAGCCGTTCTACGAGAAGGCGTTCAGGGAGTTGTGGCAAACCGTGCAGACCGAAAAGCAGGCGCAACGCGAGGTCACATGGCTTGCGACATCCGCGATCCACCCGCAGGGCGCGGACAACGTGCTGGACACGCTCTTCGCGCTCGCGCAGCCGTGCGCGGATTACCTTTTTCCCGAGGACATCGTCACCGACTACCCGCGCAAGCTCGCGATCGCAGACGTCATCCGCGAGAAGTTCCTCGCCCGCCTGCATCAGGAGGTGCCGCACGAACTCGGTGTCCGCGTGGACAACATCGACGAGGACCGAAAGGGCTGGGCGGTGTCCGTCACGCTGTTCGTCAACAAGCCCTCGCAGAAGGGAATCGTGATCGGCCCGAAGGCCGCGAACCTGCGCTACGTCCGCCAATGCGCCGATCCGGAACTGTCCGGCATCTTCGGCGTGAAGGTCAAGCTCGAGCTGTGGGTCAAGGTCGAGAAAGACTGGATGAAAAACCCCCAGCTCCTGCGCCAGATGGGGTATGTGAGTTTTTAGCTTGCAGTTGCCAGGTCTTAACGGCTCGGCTTGTCGTTTTGCTGTCCTCTTGCTAGTGTCCTGTAACGGCTCGCGAGGACGCTCGCCCTCCACCGTGAAATCTGTATTTTACAGGACACTAGGTCGCCAGACCGTTAGGATCGCTACCCTTTCCCGCGAAAACCTGTCCTTGCGCAAGAAAGGGAGATATGGCATGATAATATCTATCTAACGGTTTTTCAGGTGGAATTGGATTATGCACACGATTGTTTCGCGACAGCAGCTTTCCGAAGAGGTCTTCCGCATGGAGGTCGAGGCGCCGCTGATTGCGCGGGGGCGCAGGCCGGGGCAGTTCGTCATCCTGCAGGTTGACGCGGACGCGGGCGAGCGCATCCCGCTGACCATCGCGGATGCCGACCCCGCGCGGGGGACGGTCACGCTCGTCTTTCAGGCGGTGGGGCGCACGACGCACCTGCTGGCGGAGAAGCAGGTCGGCGACACCATCCCCGCGCTGCTCGGTCCGCTGGGGCGGCCGACGCACATCGCGAACGTGGGCCATGTCGTGTGCGTGGGCGGCGGCATCGGGGTCGCGCCCTTGCACCCGATCGCGCAAGGCATGAAGGCGGCGGGCAACCGCGTCACCATCATCATAGGCGCGCGCAACGCGTCGCTGCTCATCATGGAGGAGGAGATGCGCCGCATCGCGGACGAGCTGATCATCGTCACGGACGACGGCTCGCGCGGGCGCAAGGGGCTGGTGACGGAGCCACTGAAGGAGCTGTGCGGGCAGTCGCCGAAGCCCGACCTGTGCGTCGCCATCGGCCCGCCCGTGATGATGAAGTTCTGCGCGCTCGCGACGAAGCCGCACGACGTGCCGACGCTCGTGTCGCTCAACACCATCATGATCGACGGCACGGGGATGTGCGGCGGCTGCCGCGTGACGGTCGGCAACGAGATGAAGTTCGCGTGCGTGGACGGCCCCGAGTTCGACGGCCACCTGGTGGACTGGGACAACATGATGAAACGCCAGAACGCCTACAAACAGCGCGAGGACGCCGACCACACGGCGCACCATTGCCGGATGAGGGGAGCGTCCCGAATATGAACGGTTGCAACCTCGCATGCGAAATATCCGGTCCGCCCGCGGTGGCTATCGCTGATTACATTGAGGGGGGACGTCTCAACCCGCTGTTCGTGCAGGGGGATGCGCGGGATGTGCTGGCCTCGCTGCCGTCTGGCATATTCGATCTGGTTATGACCAGCCCGCCGTATTGGGCCAAGCGCGAGTATCAGAACGGGGGCATCGGCCTAGAGGCGACGCCGGAGGCGTTCATTGAAAACCTGCTCCGCGTTTTCAGGGCGCTTCAGCGGGTGCTCAAACCCACGGGGTCTTTCTGGCTCAACATCGGGGACTCTTATTCTGGCAAGCATCTTTTGGGCATCCCGTGGCGGTTGGCGATCCGTATGATGGATGAGCAGGGCTGGGTGTTGCGCAACAGTGTCGTGTGGAACAAGGTGAAGGGCGGGCCGGACAACACATCCGACCGTCTCCGCAGTGTCCATGAAAACATTTTTCATTTCGTGAAAAGCCCTCACGGTTATTACTACAACGCGGATGCCATCCGTAACGCCCCGAAAACGACAAAGGTGGTGAACGGCGCGGTGGTCTCGGCCACGGGTGTGTCGGGTGTGCGGTATAAGCGGCAACTTGAGATGACCACTGCGCTGACCGAAAAGGAAAAGGGGCAAGCCATGGCGGCCCTTGAGGATATGCTGGCGTCCGTCTCGAGCGGGAAGGTCGCCGATTTCCGTATGATTATCCGAGGGCAGCAACGGGCAACACATTCAGACTCGGCAAGCCTTTCCGGGAGAGCGAAGGAACTGAACGACAAGGGTTTTTATTTTCTGAAATACCACCCGAACGGGAGCAAGCCATCGGACGTTTGGGATATCCTTCCGGAGGACACGCAGAAGCGGGGGGAGCACTTCGCGCCGTATCCCGAAGACCTCTGCAAAATTCCGATCCTTGCGACATGCCCGCCCGAGGGTGTCGTGCTAGACCCTTTTTGCGGGACGGGGACAACCATGTCTGTGGCGAGCAAACTGGGGCGCCGATCCGTCGGCATCGATCTCTCCCCCGAATATATCCGGTATGCCCAAGAACGTTGCGAGACCTTGTTATGAACAAACTGATTGAGTTGTACGGGAAACAGACGGCAGAGGCGTCAGCCGATTGGGCGGCTATCCTCCAAGCGCAAGCGTGCCCTTTCCTCGGGCGGCGATGCGTGAAGAACCGCAAGAGCCAGCCCAAGAAAACAATCGGTGTCTGCGCCGTCGTGCACGGGCGTGGCGATGCGCAAACCGCTGCCATCATCTGCCCGCACCGTTTACTGGAGGGACGCAAGATTTTCATGGACAGCGTGCATTTGCTCGCGCTACACGAGCCGGGGAATGATTTGCATATCGTGCCGGAGGTCTCTATCCCAGGCGGGAGCGTGGATTATTTTCTGGTGTCCGCAAGGGAGCGCAAGGTCAAGGATTTCGTCGGGGTCGAATTGCAGACACTGGACACAACGGGTTCCACATGGCCCGCGAGGCAGCAATTTATAAGGGCGGCGGGCGGGGGTGGGGCATCCAAGGTCACCGCGCAGGGCACAGCGTTCGGAATCAACTGGAAGATGACGGCCAAGACGATTCTCGTGCAAATCCATCACAAGGCTCACACATTTGAAGCGCTCGGAAAACACTTGGTGGTTGTCGTGCAAGACTGCCTCCTGCGATATTTCGAAAAAGAATTTAGTTTCGGTCATGTCCATCAGCAGCCATTGGTCGGAGACGCAGTCCATTTCCATGCGTATCGTTTAGGGATGAAGAACGCGGCATCGGGGAATCCGTTGACGCTCGCCAGCCGGCACAGTACAGACAGTGTGGGCATCGCGACCTGCCTCGGTCTCCAATCCAAAGCCAACCTTGAGCTCGACGACATTCTAGAGCGGTTGTCCTCGAAAATATCCGAACGGACATTGTTGACTTGCTAACCGCATTTTTTATGGGAAAAATCAGATGATGCGTCATAACACGTATTTCCTGAACAATCAAACAAAAGATGTTAGACGTGCACCAAAATATTGAAACGCTCGCGCAGCAGAAAGGCAAGGTGCTGTTGCCGAACGGGCGGCGCGCGAAAAGGGCGATCCTGTGGATATGGATTGTTTTGGCGTTGGAAGCGATATGCGGGATTTTGAGTTATAGGGAATACGGGCTGTATCAATCCATCGCGAACGGCGTGGATATCCCCGAAGAGGCGGTTGATGCCAATGACATGATAGAAGGAATTGCGGGCATCCTCTGTGCCCTTGCTTATGTCGTTTCGGCAATCACTTTTATCATGTGGTTTAAGCGGGCATATCACAACCTGCACCGAAGTGTCAGCCATCGTCTCGCGTATTCGGAAGGTTGGGCTACAGGCTGCTGGTTCGCGCCCGTCATAAACCTGTACAGGTCGTATCAGATTATGAGAGAACTCTATCTGGCAACAAAAGGGTGGCTGGCGAAAAAAGGGATGGAGGCGAACCTAGTCCTTTCGACAGCCGCGCTGGGTTGGTGGTGGGCGTTGTGGCTCATAAGCGTTGTGTCAGTATCCATCGCCAATCATTTCATCAAACATGCTGACACGCTCGACGAGATGATCGAAAGTTCGATTGTGTCCATGGTTTCTTCTGCCATAATCCTACCGCTCGCGCTCATCACAGTGAAGGTTGTCCGGGACTACGCGAACGCCGAAACGCTTCTGGCGGAACATCAAGAAGGGTGTGCCGAATGAAAATGATACGCCGCACGCTTTTTGCTGTTACAGGCATCCTCTTGATTGTTGACGGCATTCTGTTCTTTATTTTCTGGGAGTTCCGGAATCAGATATCTCCGGTTAGGCCGCCAGGTCTTGATCTTCTTTTAGGGGGGGTACTCAATTACGGTCTGAGTGGTGCCGGGTTGTGTGTCGTTACGATCGTTTCACTTCTTTTCATGTACGGTTGGCTGCCGTTTCTCGCTTACGGTCTTGCGAAGCGGTGTAAAGGGGAAGGCGGCAAATGGCAGTTAGGTGTCGCTGGCGCCTGGGGTGTTTTGATTGTTGCGTGCATCCTTATGATTATGGGCGGGCCTTCCTACAGGCTTTTCGGAAGCGGCTATCTGGCATCCTGTTTGGAAATGAATATTATCACTTCTGCATGGATACCTCTGCTCATCTGGGGATGCGTAAGGTGGTCCAAGAAAAAAGCGGGCGGAAAACGGATGACGGCCATCGCGGGAGGATGGCTGTTACTCTTAATCCTTGACCTGCTTGCTGCGTTATGGAAGTAAAGAATGAGTAATCCGTTTGAAAGGATTGCAACGGGAACCCACTTATGCACACATCACCAGAGAGACTTCATGAGGCCGCGGTCGCGTGTCTCGCGCAAATTGAGGGCAAGGCGTTGATGCCGAAAGAGCGGATGGCGATTCCCGCGCAGGAGATGCCGTCGCAGGATCCGTCGGTGCGGCGCGGCAACATGGGCGAGGTCGCGCTCGGGTATTCCGCCGAACAGGCGCGGGTGGAGGCGATGCGCTGCCTCCAGTGCAAGAACGCGCCGTGCGTGGCGGGCTGCCCGGTCAAAATCCGCATCCCCGATTTCCTCAAGGCCGCGGCGGAGGGGCGTTTCGATGATGCGCTCGCAATCATCCGCGAGGACAGCCTGTTGCCGGCGGTGTGCGGGCGCGTGTGCCCGCAGGAGTCGCAGTGCCAAGCGCCCTGCACACTGGGCAAGGCACTGAAAGACCCGTCGCAAGCAGTGTCCATCGGGCGCGTGGAGCGGTTCGTCGCGGACCGCGAAATGGAATCCGGCAACGGCTCGCGGGGACGCTCGCCCTCCATTTTGCCCCCGACGGGCAAGCGCGTGGCGGTCATCGGGAGCGGGCCTGCGGGTATCACGGTCGCGGCGGACGTGCGGCGCGAAGGACACGAGGTCGTCCTGTTCGAGGCGTTCCACAAGCCCGGCGGGGTGCTGGTGTATGGCATCCCCGAGTTCCGCCTGCCCAAGGCGATCGTGCGGCAGGAGGTTGACGCGCTCGCCGTCATGGGTGTGCGGCTGGAGACGAATTTCGTGGTTGGGCGCACACGCACCATCACCGCGCTGATGGCGGAGGACGGCTTCGACGCGGTGTTCATCGGCACGGGCGCGGGGCTGCCGAAGTTCATGGGCATACCCGGCGAGAACCTCGTCGGCGTGTTCTCCGCGAACGAATACCTCACGCGCTCCAACCTGATGAAGGCATACGACGCGCACGCGCACACGCCCATGTACGCATCGAAGAAAGTGGCGGTGCTGGGCGGCGGCAACGTGGCGATGGACGCGGCCCGCACGGCGTTACGGCTGGGCGCGGAGGAGGTGCATCTGGTTTACCGTCGCACCCTCGCCGAGATGCCCGCGCGCGCCGAAGAGGTCGCCCACGCCCAAGAGGAGGGCGTGCAGTTTCACCTCCTGCAGAACGCCGTGCGCATCCTCGGCGACGCGGACGACCGTGTGCGCCAGATCGAGTGCCTCCGCTACGAACTCGGCGAGCCGGACGCCTCGGGTCGCCGCCGCCCCGTCGAGGTGCCGGGCAGCGAATTCCTGATGGACGTGGACACCGTCATCGTCGCCATCGGCAACGGCTCCAACCCGCTCATCAGCCAGACCACCGAAGGCCTCGCCGTCAGCAAGCGGGGCAACATCATCGTGGACGAAAACGGCAAGACCTCCGTCGACGGCATCTACGCCGGCGGCGACATCGTACTCGGCGCCGCGACCGTCATCCTCGCGATGGGCGAAGGCCGCCGCGCCGCCGCCGCCATCAACCGCTGGCTTGCCTAAAGGAGAAATAAAAATGAGAATGATACGAATCGCGTTGGGACTGGTGAGCGTGTGCGCATCAGTAGCTTGCGGGGCAGGACTCCAGCCGCGCACGTGGACGGTAGATGGCGTGAGGCGCGAGGCGCTTGTTCACATCCCGGACACCGCGAAGACAACCGCCGCGCCGCTGGTGTTCGTATGGCATGGGCATGGCGGCGGTATGCGGATTTCGGCGTGGTCATTCCCTGTCCAGGCCAGATGGCCGGAGGCGATTGTGGTGCATCCGCAGGGTCTGCCGACACCTTCGCTGCTGGTTGACCCCGAGGGGAAGAAGTCTGGCTGGCAGCAGAAGCGCGGCGAGCAGGGCGACCGCGACATCAGGTTTTTCGACGCGATGCTCAAATCATTGAAAGAGGAGTACAAGGTTGACGAGCGGAGCATCTTCTGCGCGGGTTACTCCAACGGCGGCATGATGACGTTCCTGCTGTGGTCGGTGTACCCCGAGACGTTCCGCGCGTTCGCGCCGTGTGCCTGTGTGTCCCTGCCTGTGGTACAGCTGAGCGTTCCGAAGCCCGCGTTCTTCCTGATGGGCGAGACGGACACGGTCGTCAAGCCGGAGTGGATGCGGGAGACGGCGGCCCGCCTGAGACGCTTGAACAAATGCGAGGACGCAGGGAAACCCTGGTCTCCCGACACCGTGCTTTACCCGTCACCCGTCAACGCGCCGCTGGCCGTGCTGACCCACTCCGGCGGGCATACGATTACGCTCGGCGGAAAGGTGGACGACATCGTCCGTTTCTTCAAGGAGCAGCTCAAGTGAAGTCACGTTCCTCGTTGACCCAGATTGTCGCCTTGACGTTGAGTTCCTTGAGCATCTGGAGCAGGGCGCGCCGGTTCTCTTCGGCGAGCAGGCAGGTGACGACGATGCGGTCGATCTTGCGCTTGCGGCAGATGTCCGGGATGTTGTCAAGGTCGCCCAGCACGTCGTACCCGCAGATCACCCGCCCCCGGAACTGGAAATCGTCGTCGATGATGCCGACGATGACGCTGTCGTCCTCGGCGAGGTGGAGGGTCTGCTCGCGCATGTAGTTGCGGAAGCGGATGCCCGCGCCATAGACGAGGAGCCTCTCCGCGCGCGGGCTTTTCTTCAGCGCGTGGCGTTTCAGCGCCTGCATGGCGCCTTGGAAGAACTCCACCGCGAGCCGCAGGAGTACGAGGGGGGGCAGGGCGAACGCGGCCAGCACGAGGCCGAAGCGCAGGATGCCTTCGTCGGGGGCGTCGAAGATCTCGACGAGCCCGGCGCCGACGGCCACCCCGGCGGCGACCGCGACGCACAGGAGCGCGAAGTCGCTGAACTGTGCGCGGCGCCAGACGCGCCGGTAGGTTTTCGTGACGACGAGGGCGATGAAAACCGCGCCCACGCGCAGGGGCATCCGCGTGATGAGCAGGCCCCGCGGGATGTCCGCGTAGAGCACCCAGCACGCCAGCAGCCACACGAGGATGAGGATCAGCAAATCGAGCATGACGTACAGCGGGGTGATGAGCCCCTTGCGGATTGCGACGCGCCGGCTCGAGAGCAGCCGCCCCGTGTCCCACAGCTCGACGCGCGCGAGGTGCTTCACGATGACGGCGACGGCGGCGATGAACGCAACCAGGAACACGCCCGGGGCCCGCTTCCGCCACAGCGTGCAGGCGATGCCGACGAACACCAGCGCCGCGCTGATGCCGTAGAACATCCACGCGGTGACCTTCTGGCTCATCGTCTGGCTCAGGACGCGGTGGTGCAGGTGGTCCTTGTCGGGCGCCATGATCGGCGCGCGCTGCCCGGAGCGCCTGTTCAGGGCCGTGCGGATCGCGCGCCGCCAGATGGCCAGCAGCGTGTCGAATATCGGTATGCCCATGGCGAGCAGCGGCACGATCAGGGAGGGCACCAGCTCCAGGCGCGAGCCGCTCACCAGCGGGAGCGTCGCGACGCACAGCCCCAGGAACATGCTCCCCGTGTCGCCGAGGAAAACGGTCGCCGGGTGGAAGTTGTAGCGCAGGAACCCCAGGCACGCGCCGCCCAGCGCGCAATAGGGGATCATGTTCTCCATTTGCCGCTCGAAAAAGAGCGTCCCCGCCAGCCCCACCGAGGCGATGAGGGCGAGCCCCGACGCCAGCCCGTCCATCCCGTCGATCAGGTTGAACGCGTTGACCGCCCCCACGATCCAGAAGACGGTCACGGCATAATCCAGCCAGAGCGGGAACGCGACCAGGATGCCGTTGATGCGGATGCCGGCGGCGAAGAGGAACGACGCGACCGCGACCTGGCAGGCGAGCTTGACGAACGGCCTCATCCCGAACTTGTCGTCGATGAAGCCGACGGCGACAAGCGCGGACGACCCGATGAGGAACGCCTGCTGCCATGAGAACGAGAACTCGCGGCTGACGGGGGCCCCGCCCTCCAGCAGGACGAACCCCGCCAGCGCCAGGTGAAACGCGACGAAGACAGACAGCCCGCCGCCGCGCGGTATGGGCATCTTGTTGACGCGGCGCTCGTTCGGCTGGTCAATCATGCCCAGCTTGCGCGCCAGCTCCCGGAAGACAGGGGTCAGTATAAGCGAGAGCAGCAGCGCACCCGCAAACACGAGCGCGCTCTTTATCCCCTCAACCGCCTTCTCCCCCAGCGGGGCCGTGCCGTAATGCTCCGTCACCGCCCGCGTCCACTGTGTTATCATGAATCCACAACCTTCCGGCCTTCGCCCAAATCGGAAAGCCTGAGCCTTTTGCCACCCAATGATGTGCAGACAGTGTAGCAGTTCCCGCGGGGCTGCGCAACCATTATTGCATTACCCGCCGCTTCTGCAAATTGCAATATTAAATGAACCACCCCGCGTCCTGAAAAGACGAGCCGCCCAAAGCCTTTACCGCCGCCGCCTGAATCACGGGTTCATTTTGCTTGCAATTCGCCCAGCGAAAATAAAAAACCGAAGGGCAACCAAATAACGGTTTCTTTCGCTTCGCATTTTTGATATTATACTTTCATCATTTTTCAAATAGGAGTTCATTATGGCCGAGAAGAAAACGTCGAATACACAACTGGAAGCAGTCCTGAGTCAGATACGCAAGGAGTTTGGCGATGCGGCTATCATGCGCATGGGGGACGCGGAGGCGTCGAAGGATATCCCGGTCATCTCGACGGGGGCGTTCTCGCTGAACCTCGCGCTGGGCGTGGGCGGGCTGGCGCGCGGGCGCGTGGTGGAGATCTACGGGCAGGAGTCGTCGGGCAAGACGACGCTGGCCCTGCACGTCATCGCGAACGCGCAGAAGAGCGGCGGGCTGGCGGCGTTCGTGGACGCGGAGCACGCGATGGACCCGAATTACGCGCGGCGCATCGGCGTGAACCTCGACGACCTGCTCGTCTCCCAGCCGAACTCGGGCGAGGAGGCGCTGACCATCACGGAGCAGCTCATCAAGAGCGGCGCGTTGGACGTGGTGGTAGTGGACTCGGTGGCTGCGCTGACCCCGCAGGCGGAGATCGACGGCAACATGGGCGACTCGCACATGGGGCTTCAGGCGCGGCTGATGTCGCAGGCCATGCGCAAGCTCACGAGCGTCATCGCGCAGACCAAGACGCTGTGCATCTTCACCAATCAGGTGCGCGACAAGATCGGCGTGATGTTCGGCAACCCGGAGACGACGCCGGGGGGCAAGGCGCTGAAGTTCTACGCCTCCGTGCGCCTGAACGTCCAGCGCATCGGGGCGATCAAGGACCCTGCGGGGACGGTCATCGGCAACCGCACGCGCGTGAAGGTGGTGAAGAACAAGATGGCGCCGCCCTTCACGGAGGCGGAGTTCGACATCCTCTATGCGCGGGGCATCTCGTGGGAGGGTTCGGTGCTGGACGCGGCGCTCACGCGCAACATCGTGGCGAAGCGCGGGTCGTGGCTGAGCTTCGGGTCGGAGCAGATTGGGCAGGGGTCCATCGCGGCGACGGAGTTCCTGCGCAGCCACCCGGAGGTGGTCGCGGAGATCATCGCGAAGATACAGTCCGAGCCCGCCCCGGCCATCGGCAAGGGCAAGCCCGACACGGGCGAATAAGACGGCAAGAGCTAGTGTCCTAAATACAGGTGACGGGATAGAGGGTTACCCTGTTCGGATAGGCGTGATATGGAGGGCGTGATATGGAGGGCGAGCGTCCCCGCGAGCCGCAATGTGTTTAACGGCTCGCGAGGACGCTCGCCCTCCACGGGTCTAACGGCTCCCGCGGGCGCTCGCCCCCCCCCTTGGTTAACGCGCCCCCCGGGGG
>WRJS01000075.1 GCA_009778475.1 Kiritimatiellota bacterium
TGTTCATACCAATCAGGAATGGGTTGTGTCAGACACGCTCAAAACGAATCCGGTGTGGCGTGCCGTTGAAAGGCGGACGATGTACGGGCTCATCATCACGCCGCCGTCCGAAGAGAAACGTTACAAGGATGATTACGAAATTTATCTCACGAGCGATGGGCTTTGCAATTTTGGAAGTTTCAGGGTAAGGATTCGCTCGCACCGCTACTATGGCGACTACTGGCAAAAGAATCTCCGCCTGTACGTTGAGGACGGTGTCGTGCCGGAAGACATCCGCCAGTTGTTCGGGCAGTTCGGACTTGAATACACGGTGTTCGATGAAAAGATATTGTATCGCGGGAAAGGAAAATGAAAAGGCTGACAACGTGCTGTTTCCTAATGTGTCTAACGGCTCGCGAGGACGCTCGCCCTCCATGTGCCTAACGGCTCGCGGGGACGCTCGCCCTCCATCGTGAAATCTGTATTTTACAGGACGCTGGTGGCGTATCATCTCCCGCTAATCGGCTTTGAGCTTGGGGCGTTGCCGGAACAGCTTTGAGAGGCTAATGATGAAAATCCATGGCGCGGCTGGCAACGTGATTGACAAAACAGAGAAAAGGGGACACCCTGAGAAACGATGGTTGTCTGGAGTTTCCAGCCCCGGCCTTTTACGTTGCAATCCTTGCGGGATGATGGTAAAGTGATGCGAAACACGGTCAGAGGGGCCGTTGGGAAAACAGGAGCAGTATGGAAAACGCAGCAGGTTTCTGGGGGGTCATCTTTGCCGCGGCCTCCGCCGCCGTCATTCACACGCTGGCGGGGCCCGACCATTACCTGCCGTTCATCGCACTGGCGAAGTGCCGCAGCTGGAGCATGGGCAGGACCCTGTTCTGGACGTTCGTCTGCGGCGTGGGGCATGTGGCGTCCGCGCTGCTGCTCGCGGTCGGGTTCTATTACCTGCTGGGGTGGGTGACGGAGGAGTTCGCGACGGGATTCATTGACGAGCACCGGGGCAGCGCGGCGGCGTGGATGCTCATCGCGTTCGGGGCAGTCTATGCGGCGTGGGGCATCCGCGCCGCGCGCGCGCGGAAACCGCACACGCACACCCACCAGCACGAGAACGGCGAGGAGCACTCCCACAAGCACAGCCACAGCTGCGCCGGCCACAGCCACTGGCACGACCGCCCCGCGACCGCCAGGGTCATCCCGTGGATTTTGTTCATCATCTTCGCGTTCGGCCCGTGCGAGGCCGTGTGGGCCATCCTGCCGGCCGCGACGGCGGTCGGCACCGCGTGCCTCGTCGCCTCGACCCTCGTATTCGCGGCCGTGACCATCCTGACCATGATGGTTACGGTCGCCTTGGCGCTGCAAGGGGTCCGCTTCCTGAATCTCAGCTTCTTTGAGCGCTACGCCCATGCCATCGCAGGGCTCGCAATCCTGCTCTGCGGCTTCGCGATCGCCTTCCTCGGGCTGTGACGCTACGGGGCCTCCGGGAGCATCACGCAGAAGAGGATGGTGAAGAAGTGGACCATCGACCCGCCCAGCACAAACAGGTGCCAGACGGCGTGCGTGTATTTGAGGTGCTTCAGCACGTAGAACACCACACCGGCCGTGTAGAGCAGCCCCCCCGCGCCGATGCCCAGCACGCCCATCGTGCCCATGGCCTTCCACAGCGGATAGACCGCGATGATGCACGTCCAGCCCATCAGCACATACGTCAGCGTGGACAGCACGCGGAAGCGGTGGATGAAGAGCGACTGCAGCACGATGCCCGCGAGCGCGAACGCCCAGATGGCCCCGAAGACCGACCACCCCCACGCCGGGCTGTGCTGGCGCAGCGCGACCAGGCAGAACGGCGTGTAGCTCCCGGCGATCATCAGGTAGATCGCGTTGTGGTCGATGATGTTCAGGATGCGTTTGCCGGGCGGCCAGACCGCCGCGTGGTACATCGTCGAGCTCAGGTACATGAGGAACATCATGAACCCGTAGATGCTCGCGCTCACGATGCGCCATGCGTCCCCGCGCGCGGCCGCGAACGCGACCGCCACCCCGAAGCACCCGAGGCTCAGCACCGCGCCCACGCCGTGCGTGATGGCGTTCGCGATCTCCTCGCCCATGGTCTGACTGCGGTCTGCGTTTAACCCTTTCGATGTGCCTGGCATCTGACCCCTTTCCTGCGTTAAAAGCAATCAAGATACCAAGTGGACCCGTGGAGCGCAAGCAAACTCTCTTCCTTGAGTAAAATCAATGCCCTGTTAATCATGTCCAGGGCGAAAAACCTACTCCCGGTCCCTCAAAATCTGCTCCAAGCACGGCGATGCCACGCGGTAGCCCTTGCCGCACATGTGGCAGAACACCTGCACGGGCTCGGTCTTGGCGAGCATCGCGCGGATGTCCTTCGTCGGCAAGGTCGCAAGCATCCCCTCCACACGCCCCACCGAACAGCGGCAGGCGAACCGCAGCGGCCGCGCCGCCTCAAACGTGCAGTCGGCCAGGCCGAGCGTCTCGCAAATCGTCTTTATCGAGGTTGAGGCCTCCAGGCAGTCCAGCACCGTGTTGTCGGAGAACGACGCCTCGAGGTCCGCGAACACGTCCGCGTTGCCGTCGGGCAGGAGCTCGGCCATCAGGCCGCGCGCGCTGTCGATGAACGCGCCGTACGCCAGCGCGCTCGTCTGCACCCACACCGGGCGTTGGAGCGACTGCTTGAAGAACATCTCCAGCCCGCGCGAGACGGATGCGGGAGACATCTCGAACAACGCGCTGTTGATGACCTTGCCCGGCCGCGAGCGGATGACCTGCACCTCCGCGAAGTCACCCAGCGCGGCGGACGTGTCGAGCTCCTCCGCCGCGTCCAGGTCATTCAGCACCTTCACCTGCGTGTAGCCGCGCAGGCCGCCGTCCGCGGCCGCCTCGACCAGTAGCCCGGCCAGCGGCCCGGAGGCCTTCATGCGGAGCGTCACCGTCTCATCCGCCTCGGCCAAGTCCGCGCCCAGCAACGCCACGCCCGCGAGCGCTTCCGCCTGAATGAGCCCGGCCGTGGGGCCGCAGAGGTGGCTGCGCTCCAGCTCGCGCGCCGAGTCCGTCACCTCCACCTGCACGACGCGGATCTTGGCGGACGGCGAGAACGCCGCCATGCGGCAGTCCGCGACTTTCGACATAATCATCGCGCGCCCTCCGAGTAGGCCGTCGCCTTCTGCATGAACATCTCGCGCAGCGCGTCCAGCCTGTTCTCCTGGCAGTCCAGCGCCCACAGCGCGAACGACCATTTCAGCGCGAACTTGAAGTACGGCCGCACCTTCGGGTCGAACGCGTTGAACTGCTCGCGCCGCATCGCGTAGAGCCAGTGCATCTCGCGCGTCTTCAGCTCGAACCCGTCGAAGAAGCGGCCGGCCAGCTCCTGGAGCTCGACCGCATCGCGGTGCTTGCGCCAGAAGCGCCCAAGCACTTGGGCGTAGCACGTCAGGTAGAAGTCAAACATCCGCGCCAGGTTTGCCTCGGTCTTCGCGACGTCCGGCCAGCCCAGCGCGCCGCGCACCGAACACATCCCCACGCGCACCGGCATCTCGCGGCGGTTCGCCAGCCCGTACGCGAACTCGAAAATCTCCTTGCCCTCCCCGAAGCGGCAGCCCTGCGTCTCCGGGAGGAACTTCTTCACCACCAGGTTCTGCGCCGCCACGTCGCCCAGCAGGGCCCCCATCGCCAGCACCACGTCGGGGTCCTCGGCCGGGGCGTTCTTCGCCTTCCGGTACAGCCGCGCCGGGACCTCGTCCAGCGAGTCCCCGGGGTAGCGGTCGCGCAGGAAATGGTTGACCTCGCCGCCGGCCTCGTGCTCCGTGCGCTCCAGCAGGCGGTACTCGCCGAAATTCACGCCCAGCGCCTTGAACGCATGGACGCGCGCCAGCAGGTAGCTGCCGTAGCCCGGCATGGGCAGCTTCAGGCGCTTCTCGATCATGCTCGTGCAGAGCGGGCGGCGGTTCGTCTTGAACTCGATTTCGCGCGTCACGCCATCGCCCAGCTTCACATAGTCATGCGTCCGGAGCTCGTAGATGTTCGCGTACTCAATGACCTCGTTCTGGCTCACCATCTGGCCGAGGCTCGAGAGCAGCACCCGCGTGCGCTCGTCCGCGCCCGGATGGAACGCCGGCCGGCCGCCGCAGTACGTCGCGCCCGGCAGCGCCGTGCGCCGCCCGTCGAACGCCAGCGACAGCGCGTCCGCCTCGCCCTCATACACCGCGCCCGTCAGGTGCATGTACAGCGTCTCGATGAAATCCGCGCTCCCCGCGTCCGCCAGGCCGGGCCGCTCCAGCGAGGACTTGAACAGCGCGTCCAGCCCCTCCAGGCTTTCACGCGCCTCCTCCCGCGAGACCTTGCGCAGCGTGACCTCCTGCATGAGGTACTCCAGCTTCGACACCCACCCGTCCCGCGCGACCGCCTCCCCGCGCCGCACCCCGAACAGCTCCACCTCATGGTGGCCGCCGACCTTCTGCGTCCGCAGGTACGACACCGGCTGCCCCTGCGACACCGACACCAGCTCGTGCAGCGCCTTCACGCACGTCTCGTCGTCCTTGCCCAGCAGCGCATGGAACTCCGCGTAGGACAGGAAATGCACCCCCTTCACGCTGTGGTAGTAGCGCAGGGACGAGTTGATGCGCTTGCCGCCGCTGCGCGCGATCTCGCTCCGCATCTCCTGCTGCGTCCACGCCAGCGGCTTCACGCGCCACTCCTGGCCCAGCCGGCGGTAATGGTCCAGCGTCTCATGGTTGCGCTCCGCCATGACCAGCGTGTCCAGCGGGAAGCCCATCCCCTGCAGCCACTCGTCCGCCTCCACCAGCAGCGCGGTCGGCACGTCGCGCTGCGACACCTCCACCTTGCCGTCCACGAGGTTCGCGCAGATCACGCGCCCCAGCAGCACCGCGTTCCGCCGCGCCGACGGCACGCGCCCGAGGTTCCAGTGCTCCCCCGTCAGCAGCGGCACCGCCGCCACCGCGTGGTTGCCCGTCGTCACCGTCATCACATACCCCGACGAGCCCTTCAGCAGATCCGACTTGCGCACCAGCAGGATCGGCTGATGCCCCGCCGCATCCTCCAGCGCGCTCTCCTCGAAGATGAACGTGTCGCGCCCCCAGTCATACGCATGGAACACGCGCCTCCGCCCCCGCGACGTCAGGCTCACGGGCTTCCCCCGCTTCTTCGCCTCGCGCCGCACACTCACAATAAACTGATGCAAGAACTTTTTCATTGCCTTGTGTCGTCACTCCTGCTTGGCTCACATCCCCGCCGCCCTGCCCGCCGTCTCGAAAGAGGCCCGCGAACGTTCCACATCCATGCCCTTCGTCTCATCGCAGATGCGCTCCTGAATCTCGCGCTTCATTTTGAGGCAGCCGAACGCGTTGACGTTCTCAATCGTTTTCATCCCTGTCAATCCTGTTAATCCTCTCAAAAAGCCTCTGTCATTGCCGCTTCTTCTCCCGCGCGGTCAACTCCTTCGTCAATCCGGCCAGCGCGTTAAGCCCCAGCGCGGTCGCGACCTCCAGCAGGTTCGACAGCCCCTGCGGGATGTAACGCTCAAACTCCTTCTGCCCTGCCGCGGCCAGCCGCCCGAACGCGCCCAGCGCCTGCACCAGCCGCTGCACCGCCCCCTCGTGCAGCAGCGTCACCGCGTCCGTGTTCTCGGGGAAACACGCCCCGTAATGCGCCGCCAGCCGTCTGCGCAACGAGCCGGGCAATATAACATAAGGGTCGTACAGAAGCGAGGCCAAATCATACGCGCCCGCGCCAAGCCGCATCCCCTGGAAATCAAGGAACACGGGATACATCCCGCGGAACAGGATGTTGCTCGCCTGAAGATCACGGTGCACCAGCACCTGCCGCGCGCCCAAGAGCCGCCCTGCGACCGCCCGCAACTCCCCCGCGACATCCGGCGGCAATCCCTCGAGGCCGTACCGCGCCTTCAGCAGGTGCTCCTCGAACAACCCGCGCTCCCACGCATACAGCGCGTCGTCAAAATGCGGCTCCAGTTTCACGCCGCGCCGCAACACCTCCCCCGTCCCCTTGCCGTGCATGCTCACCAACGCTTCAATGATAAGCCGGTACCAGATATCGACCTTGTTTTTGCGCAGCCCTTGCGGCGCATGCTTCATGCGCCGTTGCAGCGAATCGTTCCCGCAGTTCTCCAGCACCAGGCACTGCATCTCGGGCAGGTCCGCCAGCACCTGCGGCACGGGCACGCCCGCCACCGCCAGCACCCGCGCATGGCCCGCATAACGCGCGTTCTCCGCACGCGCCAGCGAATAATGGATGTAGATGGCCGTCCGCTTCCGGTGCCACACCTGCCAAAACGAGCGCTCCGACCCGCGCGTCCCGAGAAACATAACCCCGGTCTTTTCCGGCGGCCAGCCCATCGCCTCCACCGCGCTGAGGAGCCCCTCCTCCCCAACCGTGTCCGACGCGTTCACGCACACCAGGCCCTCCAGCGCCCCCCCGACGCACCCGCCGGCCACCACGCACCCTGTCAGCCGGCTGCCGGACGACACTTCCGCCTGGCTGTACACCACGCTGTCGATCCCGACCACATTCTCCGCGACCTCCGCCCATTCCGCCACGCAGAAAAACGTCTTCGCATCCGCCCTTTGCCTGTCTAACGCCGGGTCGTACAACTCGCCGCCGCGCTTACCCTCCAACGCCAGCCGCTTCACATCGCCGTGAATCCGCAGGTAGGACTCCGGCGTCCCGGCGTCGTCCCAATAGCTCCCCGGCACGGTCACGCCATGCACGAACAGCCCCTGCGCCATCGCCGCCTTATACGCCTCCACGATCGACGAGAACGCCGCCGCGGGCAGGAAATCGAAAACGCGCGGCGAGAGCAGGTGCAGGCCGCAGAACGTCGCCGTCCCCGGCGCCCCCGGTGTCTGGCTGTGCCAGCAGGTGATGCGCCCCTCCCCGTCCGTCTCCACCGTGCGCGGCCCCTTCCCGGGCTCCAGCCACGCCGACGCGAAACCGCCCTGCGCAAACGCCTCCACCAGCGGCTCAGCTTCGAGCGATGCCGCGATGTCCGCATTCATCACCCAGAACGGCTCATCCTTGAAGAACCTCCTCAACGGGCGCAACGCGCCGCCCGTCCCCAGAATCTTCGGCTCGTGCGACACGCGGACCCTCGCAGACCCCTTGCGTCCCCCCAGCCATACGGAGACGACCTCCGGGCGCCAATTCGTGTTCACCGAGATCTCCTCCACGCCCCACGACTCCAGCAGACGCAGCGCGCGCTCCAGCAACGGGGTCCCCCACAACGGCATCAGCGGCTTCGGCCGCTCCAGCGTCAGCGGCCGCAAGCGTACGCCGTGACCGGCGGCGAGGAGCAACGCTTTCTTGACTTGTGGTTTCATAATTCCTGATTTCAGTTTCTAGTTGCTCGTTGCAGGGCGGAAGCCCTGCGCTCCCGGCGATTCCTCATTCGCTCGCTCTGCGGCCGCCGTGGCGGCCGCAGAGCGCAGCCCCTGCGCCGCGCCCGCCTTCTCCACGCGCACCGCCGCGCCCAGCACCTTAGGGTGTTCCATGCAGACCGCCGCCGCGCGCGCCGCCGCCGTCTCGATCATTGCGAAACGGCCCGCCCGCAACGCCGCGCGGATGCCCTCCGCCAGCGACACGTAATCCACCGTGTCCTCCAGCGCGTCGCTCGCCGCCACCGCCGCGATGTCCAACGCCAGCGACACGTCTAGCGTCAGCGTCTGCTCCCGCGCCCGCTCATCCGCGCGGTCGCCGATGACGCAACTCACCTCCAGCCCGCACAACTCCAGTTTGCCCTGCAACGCCATAACCCTCCGAAGCCACTGCCGCCCAAAAAAGAAACCGCCCCGCCTGCCGAAGACAGGCTGCGGAGGCGGCGCCATGCTCACATGAAAAGCCTGCACCCTTGCGCTTCTGCGAGAACCGTCTCCCGATACGCTGGTGCCAGAGGAGGGGATCGAACCCTCACGCGGATCTAACCCCGCTCCGGATTTTAAGTCCGGTGTGTCTGCCATTCCACCACTCTGGCAAATGCAGAAGCCCCATAGTGTGCCATAACGCCTCCGCTCTGGCAAGGTTATTCGCAGGGAAGTTGAGTAAAGTTGCGAGCGCCCTCGCGTCCTGTCAAACACATCACGCAAAATGTGTTTTACAGGGCACCTGCGAACACCTGGAACACCAGCAGCGTCCCGCCTGTGAACGACACCTCAAACGCCGCGCCACATGCCTCGTTCAGCGTCGCCTGCCACCAACGCGACAACGGCAGATCGCGGACAGGATATTTCAGACCTTCCGCGCTTACCCGCATCCCGGCGTCGCAGGCAATCAGCGACACCTGCTGCCCTGCCGCAGACGTGAGCCGCGCCGAGGCGGTCAGCGGCGTGAAGCATCCCGTGTCCGTCACCATCCGCACATCCGCCTCCCGCGCGAAATCCGCCAGCAGCGACAGGTTCCCGAGCGTGTGGTCCTCGCGGCCGCCCGTCGCGCCGAGGATGACGACATCGCGCCAGCCCTGCGCGAGGCAGAAGCGGAACGCCTTTGCCAAATCGTTCGTGTCCTGCTCCGCCGTGAACGCGCATTGCGCAGCGAAACGCGCGCGCGCCTCTGCGGACACACTGTCGCCGTCGCCGACAATCCATGACGGCGCGATACCGGCCGCCAGCAGCTTATCCGCCGCGCCGTCGCAACAGACGACGCGTGCCGCCGTGCGCAACGCGCTCAGCGGCGCGGCGCCCGCCGGGAACGCGCCGTTCGCCAAGATGACCGTCTTTCCTGTGAATCCTTCCATCAAAAAATCCTCCTCCGGGAAACAGGGCATAGCATAGCAAAAAAAAACGGCGGATAAAAGCAAATGCTCTTACCCGCCGCCAGGGAGGACATATATATTTCCATTGCGTCCATACAGGTTTGACCCTGTACCGGCGATCGCGGGGGAAGCGTCGCCCTAGGACACCACCAAACACCTACCATCAGGTATTTGAATGAGCGTATATTACTATATTAGAGGTTTTTTGTCAAGAGGGGAAAATGAAAAAAAATAACATTTCTCATTCCTCGTTCCCCCGCTACAGGCGGCAGAAAAGACCTTTGAGGTAGAGCCCTTCGGCGAAGCAGAGGCCTTCGGGGTGATCCTCGGACTGCTGGAGGCGCTTGATGATCTGGAGGTCGCGCTTGGCATCGACCGCCGCGTCGGACACGACCTTGTGGAACATCTCCGCCGTCATCACCCCGGAGCAGGAGAACGTGGCCAGCAGGCCGCCGGGGCGGAGCAGCTTCATGCCCAGCAGGTTGATGTCCTTGTAGCCGCGCGTGGCCTTCATCAGGCTGCCCCGCGAGTCGGCGAACTTCGGCGGGTCCAGGACGATCAGGTCGAACGAGCGCCCCGCGTCGCGGAACGTGCGCAGCACCTCGAACACGTTCCCCTGAATGAACGTCGAGGCCTCCGCATGGCAGGTGTTGAGCGTGGTGTTCTCCCGCGCGAGCGCGAGGGCCGGCTCCGAGATGTCAACGTGCGTCACGGACGCGGCGCCCGCGGCCACGGCGGCGATGCCGAACCCGCCCGTGTAGGAGAAGGCGTTCAGCACGTCGCACCCGTTCGCGAACCGCTTGACCAGCGCACGGTTGTCGCGCTGGTCGAGGTAGAACCCCGTCTTGTGCCCCTCACGCACATCGACGCGGTAACGGCAGCCGTGCTCAACAATCTCAACCCTGTCGGGCGGCGGCCCGCCCGCCAGCACGCCCGTGGACGGCGGCAGCCCCTCATGCTCGCGCACGTCGATGTCCGAGCGCTCATAGATGCCTTCGCACGGCACGAGCGCACGGAGTGCCTCCACGATTTCCGCTTTCCAGCGTTCCGCGCCGACGGTCGTGAACTGGCAGACCAGCCAATCGCCGTAGCGGTCAACGACCAGCCCCGGCAGCCCGTCGGCCTCCGCGTTGACGAGGCGGTAGGCGTTTGTCACGTTCTCGCCGAGGAGGGTTGCGCGCCCGCCGATGGCCGCCCCGAGACGTTCGGCAATGAACGCGGCGTTAATCTCGCGCTCCTCGAAGCACCACATCCGTATGCGGATCTGCGACTCCGGCGAAAACGCGCCGACGCCCAGCACCGTGCCGTCTGAGGACAACACGCGCACCGTCCCGCCTTTTTGAGGGTCGCCGTCAATGTGCGCGATCGCGCCGGAAAACACCCACGGGTGTCGGCGTTGCAACGAGAACTCGCGCTTGGGGTGGAGTGTCACCGTCTTCATGTTGAAGCCCTGCCTAACTTGCGAGGATGGCCTCGACGGCCTTGATCAGCGCGTCGCCGGACTGGAGGCCGACCATGGTCTGGAGCAGCTGGCCGTCCTTGAAAATCAGGATGGTCGGGATGCTCTTCACGCCGAACTTCACGGCGATGTCGCGCGACTCGTCGATGTTGACCTTGCCGACCTTCGCGCGCCCGGCGACGGCTGGCGCGACCTGATTGTCGAGGATTGGCCCGAGCATCTGGCACGGGCCGCACCACGGCGCCCAGAGGTCAACAAGCGTGACGCCTTCCGCGATGGTGGCGTCGAAGTTTTCAGCGGTGAGTGTGAGCAGGTTCTGTGACATGGCGTTTCTCCTTTTTTAGTGGTCAGTGATTAGTTCCAATCATTCCTAATTTCTAATTCCTCATTCCTAATTCCGCCAGGCACGCGCCGGCGGCGGGTTTGATGACGCGGATGTCGCACGGGGTAGCGGATGACAGCGCGGCGGAGGCGATCTCGGCGTCACGCGAATGCACGAGCGCGACGACGGAGCCGCCGAACCCGCCGCCCGAGAGGCGCGCGCCCAGCACGCCGGGGATTTTCTTCGCGGCCTCGACGACGGCATCGAGCTCGTCGCACGAGTTGCCGAACAGCACGCGCGAGCTTTCGTGCGAGTCGAACATCAACGCGCCGAAGCCCGCGAGGTCGCCTTCCGCAAGCAGCTTCACTCCTTTCAGCACGCGCTCGTTCTCGCCGATGGGGTGCGCGGCGCGGTCGGCGACATCCACAGGAAGCCCGTGGCGGTACACCGCCCACTCGGCCATGCTCACGTCGCGGAGCGCGGTCACGGGATGGCGCAGGACGCTGGCGAAGTGCGCCGCCGCCGTTTCGCACGACTCGCGCAAGCGGTTGTACGCGCCATCGGCCAGCGTGTGCTTGGCGCGGGTATCGCACACGAGGAAACAAGCGTCAGGCCCCATGCCGATTGTCTCGTAGGCGAGGCGGCGGAAATCCGTCTTGATGAGCTTGTTGGGCTGCCCCGCGAGGCTGGAGATTTGATCGAGCAGACCGCACTTGCACCCGGCGTACTCATGCTCCGCCTTCTGGCCGATTTTCGCGAGCATCACCGCGTCGGTCGCGATGCCGTAGAGTTTCGCGAGCGCGAGCCCGGCGGACATCTCCAGTGCGGCGGAGCTCGAAAGGCCGCTGCCCAGCGGGACGTTGCCGAGGAACATCGCGTCGAACCCGTGCGCGGGGAACTTGAGCGCGGCGAGGCCCGCGAACGTGCCGTTGACGTAATTCTGCCACGTGTCGGACGACGCGGGCGCGACATCCTCCGCATGGAACGTGACCTCGCGCATCAGGTCGCCCGCCACGAGGCGGCAGGTCATCGACGCATTCTTCGCGACCGCGAAGAACGTACCGAGGTCAATGGCCGCGGACAGCACGAACCCCTCGTTGTAATCCGTGTGGTTGCCCAGCACCTCAACGCGCCCCGGCGCATACGCGACCGCCTCGGGATAGCGCCCGAAGTGCGCACGGAACTTACCCTGCAACTCGTCGTATATGGGTTTGTTAATCATAATTTTTTTAGTGGTCAGTGGCTAGTGATCAGTGATTAGAAAAAACACTGGTCACTGAACACTAATCACTGCTCACTAATCACTGATCACTGACCACTGCTCACTTCTCTCTTCTAATCACCGCCAGCAATTCATCGCGCTTCGCTTCCATCTGCGCTTGGGTTTTCGCCTCGAGGTTCAGGCGCACAAGCGGCTCGGTGTTGGAGCAGCGGACGTTGAACCACCAGTCCGCGTACTCCACGCTCACGCCGTCGAGCTCGAACACGCGGCCGTTCGCATACGCGGCGCGGATGTCATCGAGGATGCCCTTCGGGTCGCGGCTGACGTGCGAGTTAATCTCGCCGCTCGCGAAATACTTGCGCATCGGCGCGACAAGCTCGGACAGCGGCTTGCCCGCGCGGGTCACGATGTTCGCGATGGCGAGGATGGCCATGGCCGCGCTCTCCGCCGTGAAATTATCCTTAAAGTAATAGTGGCCGCTCAGCTCGCCCGCGAAGAGCGCGTCATGCTCGCGCATCTGCTGCTTGATGAAGGCGTGGCCCACGCGGCTCATCATGGGCGTGCCGCCCGCCGCCGCGATAACCTCCTTCACGACCCAGCTGCTGCGCAGGTCATAAAAAATCACGCCCTTGCGCGTCGCCAGCACATCCTGCGCGATGAGCGCGGTGATCAGATCCATCGAGATGACCTCGCCCTTCTCGTCCACGAACCCCACGCGGTCCGCGTCGCCGTCATACGCCGCGCCGAACGCATACCCGCCGCCGCGCACCTTCGCCTGCAAGTCCACCAGCGTCTTGGTCTCGAGCGGGTTCGCCTCATGGTTCGGAAACGTCCCGTCCGGTTCCTCGTAGAGGCCATCCCATGTGAGCAGGCCCTTCAGCGTCTCGGCCTCCTTGAAGCCCATGCCGTTCGCGAAATCGATGGCGATATGAACCGGCCCGCTGAGGCGCGCGAACTGCGCGATGTGCGCCGCATACCCCGTCCGCACGTCCGCCTGCGTGATCGTCCCCGGCACGTCCGCCTTGGGTGCGAAGGCCTCCTCGCTCACGATCATCTCGATGTCCATGATGCCCTTCGCGCCACTGATCGCCTCCGCATTCGCGCGGCACAGCTTGAACCCGTTCCACTCCGGCGGGTTGTGCGACGCCGTGATCATCACGCTCGCGTCCGCGCCCAGCGTCCCGTTCGCGAAATACGACATGGGCGTGGAGGCGTGCCCGATGTCGATGACATCCGCGCCCTGCTCCGTGATGCCCCGCGCCAGCGCCGCGAACAACGGCTCCGAGTGCGGGCGTATGTCCCGCGCCACGACTACCCTTTTGCACCCCACGAACGTCACGAACGCGCGCCCGATCCGGTACGCAATCTCGTCCGTCAAATCCTTCCCGTAGATACCCCGAATGTCATACGCCTTGAAAATGCCAGCCATAAGTCCCTCCTTACCGAAATGAAAACCAGTATAGCATGAAACGCCTCGGATGCAAACAAATTTGGGGTTGGGCTCGCATAGTCATAAGGTGGCTCGGGCATTCCTGCCCGAGAATATCCAATATCCAACACGGAATATCCAATATCCAAGTAGGGTGCGCTCTGGAGGGCGCGCAAGGTGGCTCGGGCATTCCTGCCCGAGAACCGCAAGATTCAAGACCGTGTTAACCGCAAAATACGCGAAATACGCGAAAAAGATTTATAGTCATTTAAGGTGGCAAGCGTCGTAGAGACGGATGATTATCCGTCTCCTGAAGGCCTTCTATGAAAACGCCGAAGGCGTGTAACGTGAGTAACCGCCGGTGGAGCGAGCGTATGCGAGCGGAACCGGCGGACGACAGGCAATCGCTATCAGCCCCGGCAGGGGCTGAACAACAAGGTCTATCATTCAGCCCTTGCAGGGCTGGGGTTTCTGACTGCCCCCGCCGCCGCCCGCCGGTTCCGCTTACGCTCCACCGACGGTTACTCATGTTTAGCACCTTTGGTGCTATGCGACAACATCAGGCTGGCAAGCGTCGTAGAGACGGATGATTATCCGTCTCCTGAAGGCAATGACACGGGGAGACGGATAATCATCCGTCTCTACCATTAAACCTGTCGTGATATGGAGGGCGAGGCAGGGGTCCCCATTGGCGCGGCCTAACGGCTCGCGGGGACGCTCGCCCTCCATACCTCGCCCTTCAATGTGACAAAAAAAAACGCTCATGCATTTTCGCGCCTTTCGTGTCTTTCGCGGTTCATTTCGTGTCTTTCGCGGTTCATTTCAGGTTGTGACCTTTGGATTCCTAAAATTGGAATTTCCGTCAAGAATTTAGTTGACAAATCCTATTCAATGCGCGTAATATTGTATCCATCTTTTAAGCTGGAAGGTTTTTCTGCAATGGGTGTTGCGGGGAAAGTCTTGTTTAATGATAAAAAGGAAAGGAAGAAGCAATGAACACGAAATCACGCATACGGGCGGCACTCGCCCGCCGGTTCACTCAATGGGCGGCCGCAATCGCGCTTTTGGGCGCGGCCACGGGCGCGTTGGCGCAAGGGACGTGGGATCAATATCGGAATCAGAGTTGGCCGGAGACGGGGAAGCGTCTCGGGAGCGCGGGGGCGGGAAACCCCGGCTATGCCATCAGCAGCCCGGGGGACTTGGCGCAGTTCGCGTACATCGTCTCGACGGGCGCGGGGGCGGTCAACGCGGTCATGGCGGCGGACGGGTGCGACAGCACGTTTGCGGGCAAGACCGTCCAAGTGTCGGGCAACCTGAACATGGGTTCGTTTGAGTGGGTGCCCGTCGGCGACTCGGCGCATGGCTATGCCAACCCCTTCCGAGGCACCTTCGACGGCAACCTCAAGACCATCACCGGCATCACCGTGCAGGCAAGCGCGAACAACGCCGAAACCATCACCACGGGCTTCTTCGCCATGCTGGGCGACAGGGCGGTGGTCAAGAACGTCAAGTTGGCGACGCTCAACATCACGGTGGACGTCAACAGTGTCACGGACGCGGCGACCCTCCGCATGGGCGGCATCGTGGGCGCGGTCGCCACGGGCGCGCGGGCGCTCATTGACAACTGCTCCGTGCTTTCCGGCGACATCAAGGCCGATCTGTTCGTCAACTTCAACGACGTCAACAGCGGCCTCGTGTGCCTCGGCGGCATCGCGGGCGTGAACGTCGGCGCGAACCAGAGCGACTTCACGATGATCCGCAACTGCTCCAACTTCGCGACCCTCACCGCCATTGTCAACCCCGGCGCCCAAGACACCCGCCTGAACGTCGGCGGCATCGTCGGCCGCAACAACGGCGGCAGGATCCTCAACTGCCACAACGCCGGGGAGATCACCACGACCGGCACCACGGACAACGAAGTCTTCGTCGGCGGCATCATGGGCATGGCCGGCTCGTACTCGGACATCGTCAACTGCCTCGGCAACGGCGTCATCAACATCATGGGCACCAACAACGGCGACATCCAAGCCGGCGGGCTTCTCGGCAAGCCGCTCGCCATACCGCTCCATATCGTCCGCTCGACGTGGTCGCGCAGCGCAGCCCCGTTCCCAGCCCACGGGAGCGGCGCGTATGTCAACGACTATTACGTCAATGACAACATCGACATCGTTTACGTTCGCGACCACAACGTTTTTGCGGCCTACCCGTACGAAACCGTGACACTGACCGTGTACGGCGTTAATAACGACTGCGTGAAGTGGGTGCAAGCAATCCCGCCCTACCTCGACCACGACAGCGTGAAGGACACATGGGCGAAGGCGCGCGACCTCGACTGGCCGAACATCGGCGGCGACTACGGCCACGTCAGCGCGGACGGCAACACCGTGTTCATCACCACCCCCGCGCAACTCGCGCAACTCGCGCACTACGCCTCCTACGGTTATGGCTGCACCTCCGTGCGCGCGGGCGGCTCGGGAACGTGGAGCATGGGCGTGGGCTTCGCTGGCAAGACGGTCAAGGTGATGAAAAACCTCGACCTCTCGGGGCGCGAGTGGGTCCCCATCGGCGTCATCAACAACGCCCCCACGAGCGGGTTCCGCGGCACCTTCGACGGCAACCGCAAGACCATCTCCAACATGACCATCCACGAGGATGATTTGGATTACAACGCTTACGTTAACAGTCTATTGACTTACGGGCTGTTCGGCGGGTTGCGGGACTACAACGGCCCCATCGTCATCAAGGACGTCGTGCTGGCAAACGTGGACATGGACATCGCCGTTGCCGCGGGAGCGGGCATGAACACCTATTACGCAGGCGGCATCGTCGGGAATATATCGGCGCAAGACGCGCTCATCGAAAATTGCGTCGTCGCCTCGGGGACAATCAAAATGTGGGGGCTTTCTGAAAACAACCACAGCCCCTGTTACATGGGCGGCATCGCGGGCGCATGCGGTTTCGGCACCTACACCATCCGCAACTGCTCCAACTTCGCCGCCTTGGAGGCGCAGTCAGAAGTAATAAATTATGGCACCATTATTGTCGGCGGCATCATCGGTGAAATCGGTAGCGCGAAAGTCCACAACTGCCTCAACGCAGGGAACCTGTTGCTCACCTCGGCGGGGAATACTCATGGCTATGTGGGCGGCATCGTCGGGTCTTTGGGAGGTTCGGCAATCTCGGAAGTGATCAACTGCCTCAACACAGGGACGATTCAAGGTCCGGTGCTAGGCGGCGGTTACCAATTCTACGGCGGCGTGATTGGTGTGATCTTGGAAGGCGGCGACCAGTGCACGGTGGACTACGCCTACTGGCGCTACGGCCACAGCAGCGGCTTCGGCGCGGGCAACAACGGTGTCTACCCGTCCAACGTGATATACCCCGTCACCGGCTCCGCGCCCAACGGCTCGCACGCCACGGTGAGCATCAACGCCAACACCTACACCGGCCTCTACAACGCCTCCACGGGCAACGGCTCCCTCAACGCGTGGGTGGACTTCAACAACGGTTCGGGCGATTACCTCCGGTGGACGACGACCCTCCCCCCCGGAATGCCCTCCAACAACGGCTGGCCCGTCCTCGACTACCCCTCCCCCGCGCCCGCCCACTCCAACTGGCGCCTCGACTCCGCCAAGCAATACATGGAGCATTACGACGCCAACGGTGTTTACGACGACTGGCGCCTTAAGGTCGCCGTGGACGGCACCAACGTCACCATCACCGTGCAGGACGGCTCGAACGGCAACGTGCTCCCGACTGCGGGCTTCGACGGCGTCGTCCCCCTCGCCGACCCCATCTACGACGAAGACTGGGACACCCTCCACATCCTCGTCCGCATTGACGGCGAGAGCGGCTGGAACGGCCCCTTCTCCCTCAACTACGGCACGATTGCCGCAAATGAGTTCCTCTCCCTCGAACTCCCCGACACCCTCGCCCACATCGGCGACGAGGCGTTCCAAGGCTTCTCCTCCCTCGTGGATCTGCCCTACGGCCTCCCCGCCGCCCTCACCAACATCGGCTGTGGGGCTTTTGCTTTCTGGACTTCGTTCGACCAGCCCGTCACCATCCCCGAGGGCGTGACGGAAATCTGCGGGGAAGCGTTTCGTGATTGGACAAGTTTCAACAGTTCGTTCACCCTGCCCTCGGGTCTCACCACCATCGGTCTGTGCGCTTTTCTTCACTGGGATTCGTTCAACCAAAACTTTGTCATCCCCAACAGCGTGACGACAATCGGCGAATTTGCGTTTGCGAGTTGGTGGAATTTCAATCAACCGTTCGAGATTCCCCTCGGTGTTACGCAAATCGACAGTGAGGCGTTTGGTTATTGGTCCTCCTACGACAAGCCCTTCATCGTCCCTCCATCAGTGACAACGATGGGATGGGGGGTGTTTGAGGATTGTTTATTGTCTCCTTACATCTACTTCCCCTCCGTGAACGACTTGGGAGCCATTTATCCTGGCGGTTACCCGGGTGGAATCCTTGTGAGTACTCCCCCGCAACACATGACCAGCACCTTCACGACATGGATCGAGTACCATAACGCCGAGTCGTGGGCGACCGGAACGGGCGAGAACCTCTCCGACATCCTCGGCGGCACGGTGACGCTCGGCGGCCACCCCCTCCGCACCGTCAACCAGTTCATCACGCTCGACCTCAATGGCGGCGAGTGGGGTGGGCTCAATCAGGCTGGGTACAGGGGCGTCTACTATGACAACTACCTCTGGAAATCGCCCGCCTTGATCGAGATGTTCCGCACGGTCAAGCCGCCCGAAGGGCACGTCTTCCTCGGCTGGTACACCGCCCCCTCGGGCGGGACGAAGTTCGTCCGCGACACCGTGACGATTGTCGAGGACGACGGGCGGCCGTACACCTACTACGTCGCCAACCCCTCCGACATCAAGGACTACACCCTCTACGCCCGTTACGTCCCTGCGGCGGAGGGCGGCATCGTCGTCCCCGACCTCTCCTCCCCCGGCGAAGACGACTTCTTCGTCATCACCCCCGGCACGGGCGACGACCCCAACCTCCCCAAGGAGCTGGACGAAACCGACCCCCTCTACCAAGACGGCGGCCACCTCGTCGAAGTCCAGCCCGGCAACGAGATTGAGCACCACCCCGACAGCGAAGGCGGCGCCGACGACACCTTCACCGTCCCCGAACTGCCCGGCTACCCGTGGCCTGACAACCGCTACATCTTCGACCCCTCCGAGCCCGGCATCTGGGTCATCGAGGACGACGGCAACGGCAACGTCACCACCAACGCCCTCATCAACGTCCCCGACGGAACCGTGGACATCTTCGACCCCGGCACCGGCGACAAGAAAGAGTTCTGGGTCCCCGACCCCGCCAACCCCGGCCACTACTTCGTCTTCGACTACGACGACGACACATGGGACTTCCCAAGCAAATACCAAGACACCCCCGTCGGCGGCGAGTACGGCGACAACCTCGTGGACGTCACCCCCGGCACTGGCATCGGCCACACCAAGCCCGGCATCCCCGGCTACCCCTTCGAGGTCGCCCCCGTCCCCGGCTTCCCGCCCTACGACGAAGGCACCGGCCAAGGCTACGACTACGTCTTCGTCCCCGACCTCGGCAAGGTCATCATCATTGACCCCGATACCGACGAGGTCGTCGCCATCATTGATGTGCCCACCGGCAACGTCACGATCACGGGCGAGGAATGGGTACCCGTCACCGACATCTACGTGGCGGGCGGCAACGCGCTGTTGACCCTCGACGACGCCACCGTCGCGACCCGCCTCGGCACGACCGCCTTCACCTACGTCATCTACGCCAGCACCGACGTGAGCTTGCCCTTCTCGGCATGGGCGGAACACACGGAAGTCACGCACTTCTCGGTCGCCCGCGGCGGCGTGGCGCACGTCGCGACGTTCGCCACGAACGACGAGGCGAAGATGTTCTTCAAGGTCAAGGCCGTGAAGACCAAGGCCCCCTAACGCCGATTGATTCCCCTCGCGCGACGACTTTTGGTGATTTTCCTTAGTTGTTGATAGAAAACAAAATCGCCGCCGAGGGATTGCCCCCGCCCAGCAATGGGCGGGGGCGTTTCTTTTATTGGACCGTGAAGGCTGAACGCCCGCGGGAATATCCAATATCCAATATCCAACAGGGAATATCCAATGTCCAAGTGGGGTGCGCTATGAGGGGGCGTAGAGACGGATGATTATCCGTCTCCCGAAGGCAATGACACGTGGAGACGGATAATCATCCGTCTCTACGGGGGGGGGGGGGGGGGGGAAAAAAACACACACAAAAAAAAGAGAAAGAAACAGCACGC
>WRJS01000076.1 GCA_009778475.1 Kiritimatiellota bacterium
GCTCGCGGGGACGCTCGCCCTCCATGTGCCGGGAGCGCAGGGCTTCCGCCCTGCATCGTGTCTGACGGCTCGCGAGGACGCTCGCCCTCCATTGAAACAAAATACGCCCCTCATCCTGTTTTCAGCTTGCAAAAGAAACATAAATGTGTTTCAATTGAACCCTAAAACGGTGTGCTTCATTTCACTCATCAAGGAAGGAGGCGTGTCATGAGACATAAACAGAAAGGGAACGGGGGCGAATCCCCGAAGCTGGACATGACGCCGATGATTGACGTGGTGTTCCAGTTGCTGATTTTCTTCGTCGTGGTGCTGAAGCAGGACGACATCCTGTCCAAGCTTGATGCCCACCGACCGATGCCTCCGATACAGGACATCGACCGGATTGAGGCGGTGACGATTGCCGTCGGCGCTCAAGGTTTCACGTTCAACGGCGAGGCGACGCGGGTGGACGACCTCGACCGCCATCTGGGGCGTGTGTCGGTGTTTGGCAAGAATACGGGCATCTTGGTCAAATGCACCAGAGACTCACAGCACGGGTTGTTGATACAAGCGTTGGATCTGTGCAGCAAGCACGGGCTGACGAAGATTTCCGTCCTCTCGATGTAGGGCGCTTTTTCAGCGCAGTTTACCGCGCACGGCCATCGCGAGGGCGTTGCGCAGGTCTGGCTCGCGCCAAGGCAGGGCGAAGTAGAAGATGCCGAAATGGCGGTAAAGCTCGACATCGGCGCGGGCGATGGCTTTCTCGCCAAAGACGATGATCGGCAGGCGCCTGGCCTTGGGGTGCTCGCGCAGCTGCATCACGAGCTCGCGCACGTTCATGTCGGTGATGCGCGCGTCAACGATCAGCAGCGCGGGCGGCGCTTCGGCGCTCGCCGCGAGGGTGGCTCGCGCTTCCGCCTGTAAATCGAGCGCGTAACCGAGTGCGCGGATTCTCTGTTTCAGGAACGCGGCGGTCTCGGGCTCTTGGGAGAGGGCGGTGACGATGGGCTTTGGCGCGAGCGGCAGCTCGACATAGACGGCCGTGCCGCTGCTTGTGCCGGGGACGGGGCTGGCGAAGGACATCGCGCCCTCGTGCAGCTCAACAATCTCGCGGGAGATCGCCAGGCCCAGGCCCGTCCCGCTGACGTGGTCGCCCGCGCGGAAATAACGCTGGGAGAGTTTGGGCAGCTGCTCGGGCGGGACGCCCATGCCGGTGTCGCAGACGGCGAGCAGGGCCATGCCGGGATTCTCGGGGGAGGGCTTGAGGGAGACGGAGATGAGGCCGTCGGCGGGCGTGAACTTGACGGCGTTGCCGACGATGTTCAGCACGACGCGCTCCATCTTCTGCGCGTCGCACAGGCAGAAGAGCTCGTGCTCCAGCAGGTCGAACGTGACGGTGATGCGCTTGGCGTCGGCCTGTATCAGCAGCGGCTCTGCGCCGTCGCGGATGACCGCGCCGAGGGGCACGACCTGCTTGGTCAGCACGAGGCTTTTGTTCTCGATCTGGCGCAGGTCCAGAATGTCGTTCACGGTGGCCATCAGGCGCTGGCAGTCGGACTCCAGGCGCTCGAGATAGACGACGACCTTTTCGGGCATGGGGCCGACGACGCCGCGCAGCATGTTGCCGACGGCGTAGATCATGGAGGTCAGCGGCGTGCGCAGCTCGTGCGAGACGTTGGAGACGAACTCCAGGCGCGCGCGGTCGTGCGCCTGGAGGCGCTCGTTCGCGTTTTGGAGCGCGCACAGCGCGTTGTGGCGGATGGTGACGTCGCGCACGAAGAAGCAGAGCTGGCCGTGCGCGTCGAGGTCAACGGTGTTGACGGCGATCTCCGCCGCAAACGACGTGCCGTCCGTCCGCTTGCACCGCGCTTCGACGAGGGTGTATTTTTTGTCGGCGAGGTTGGCGCGGATGGTCGTGATGAGCGAGGCGGTCGCACCCGAGATGAGCGTGATGACGGATTGCCCGACCAGCTGGCTTGCGGGCTGGAGAAAGAATTCGGCCGCGCGGTGGTTGCACTCCAGGATTTTCCCGTCGAGATCCGTGATGAGCACGGCGTCATAGACGCTTTCGAGGAGCTTGAAGAAGGAGGACGTGCGCTCCGCCGCGCGCATACGCCATGAGCGGTTGACGCGCACGGTGTTCTTCTTTGCCGTGGCGTTGCCGGTCTCGACCTCGCTTGGCGCGATGTCGATGCGCATGGTGCGGTCGTGGCGGTCGGGGGACATGGGGGATTCCGTTTTCAGGCGGGCTGGTCAAGATGGACAAAATGGACGGGATGGCACATTGTCCATCCTGTCCATGCCGTCCACCTGACACCTGCCCGCTAATCGTGCGACTTGTTCTTGGCCTCGTTGACGCGGAGCTTGCGGCCGTAGATGTCTTTGTCGTGGAGGGCCTTGATGGCGGCCTCGGCCTCGGGGCGGTTGGGCATCTCGATGAAGCCGTAGCCCTTCGACTTGTTGTTGAAGCGGTTGGAGATGATGCGCGCGGACTTCACCGCGCCGTAGCGCTCGAACTCTTTGCGCATCTGCGCCTCGGTCATGTCGTAGCTCAGGTTGCCGACGTAAATCTCGACGCACGAGCCGTCGCCCATGCCCGTGACACGGGCAGGGGCTTTCGGGCGCCTCGCGGCAGCGCCGCCGCCGCGCTTGGACAGCCTGCCCGCGACAAAGCCGAGGGCCAGCCCGACAACGCCGCAGGCGGCGCACACCGTGTGAACGTTGAACTTCTGAAAGAAACAATCTGCGATAAGGTATTGCATACTAAAATGAACCTCCTTGGTTCGGGTGTTTGTGGTTAGCGCGTTTCGAGGAACCCCTCCAACTTGCGCATACGGGTGGGGTGACGCAGCTTGCGCAACGCCTTCGCCTCGATCTGGCGGATGCGCTCGCGCGTCACATTGAACTGCTTGCCGACTTCCTCCAGCGTGCGGGAGTAGCCGTCGGACAGGCCGAAACGGTAATCCAGCACCTGGCGCTCACGGTCGGCCAGGGTTGTCAGCACTTCCTGCAGGCGCTCCTTCAGCATGCTGTAAGCGGTCATCTCTGAAGGGCTTTCCGCAGACTTGTCCTCGATGAAGTCGCCGAAGTGCGCGTCGTCGCCGTCGCCCACGGGGCTCTGCAGCGAGATGGGCTGCTGGGCCATGCGGTACACGGCGCGGACGCGCTCGACGGGGATGTCCATCTCCTCCGCGGCTTCTTCCGGCGTCGGCTCACGTCCCAACTCCTGCACAAGCTTCTTCTGGACGCGGAGCAGCTTGTTGATGGTTTCGATCATGTGAACCGGGATGCGGATGGTGCGGGCCTGGTCCGCGATCGCTCGCGTGGCGGCCTGCCGGATCCACCATGTGGCGTACGTGCTGAACTTGTAGCCACGGCGGTACTCGAACTTCTCGACGGCTTTCATAAGCCCGGTGTTCCCCTCCTGGATGAGGTCCAGGAACGAGAGCCCGCGGTTCATGTACTTCTTCACGATGCTGATGACGAGGCGCAGGTTGGCCTCCACCATCTCGGTGCGGGCCTTCTGGCCCGAGCGCAGGATGTCGCGCAACTGCTCGAACTTCGACAGGAACTCTTGCGGGTCCATGCCGAACTCCTGCTCCAGCGCCGCCATCTTGGGCGCGATCTCCTGCAACTGCTTGTCGCGCCTCTTCGTGGGGCGCTGGCCCTCCAGCTTGCCCTGCTCGATGCGCATGTTCCTGTACGGGCGGAATATCCGCTCGTCCGCCTCCGTACAGAGACTCTCCAAAATCTTCTGCTTGAAATTCAGGCCGTAGAAGACCTCCACGAGGTCGTGGCGCGTCTTCTCCAGGTTCTTCATGGCGCGCCTGCGCTTGTCCTCCCGGTCCGCCGCGCACATCTCCGTGTACGCCTTCAAGATTTTATCCCTGGACTTGTGGAGGCGCTTCTTGACCTTGTCGATCCCGTCCATGTAGGCATCGCGGCTGTCGGCGAACTTGTCCGTCACCACGCGGTCAAAGCGCTCGGTGCCCATCTCGAGGCGTTCGATCAGCTCCAGGTACAGGCGCGGCGTGAACCCGAACTGGTTGAACATCTCGCGCTCCTTGCTCTCGGCGTACTCGATGCGCTTGCAGATCTCGACCTCCTGCTCGCGCGTCAGCAGCGGCACCTGCCCCATCTGGTGCAGGTACATCCGGATCGGGTCGTCAAAGAAATCCATCCGGCTCCCGCGCCCCGCGCGCTGCCCGTTGGCGTCATGCTCGCTGCGGAAACGCTCCACCTCAGACGCGTCGATAATCTCAATGTCCATGCCGCGCAGGATGGCCAGGTACGACTCGATGTCCGTCTCCCGGATCAGCGCGACCGGCAACGCCTCGTTGATGTCGTCGTACGTCAGGTACCCGCCCTGATTCTCCGCGCGCTTAATCAAATCCTGAATCCGCTCGCTGCGCTCCTCGCGCTTGGCCTTCGCCTCCGCCACGTCCGCGTCCAGCACAAGCTCGCCGTCATACCCGACCGCGAACTCCGTGCCGTCGCCGACGTCGAACGAAATGTCATCCGCATCGCCCTCGTCGTGCCCCAGGAACACATCCATGTCATCCATGTCCCCGTCCAGATCGTCATGGTACGGGTGCACGACGCGCTCGCTCGCCACCGCCTGGCTCAGGAGCTCCTCCGTGTCGAAGTTCAGATCCTCCGGCGTGATCTCGTCCACGTCGCCGTCCGGGTCAACACCGAACTCAAGCTCCGTCGCGCTCGCCGGGCGCCGCTTCTTCGGGGGGCCGCCCGTATGCTTCTCAGCCCTGAACTTCGATTTCGCCTTGGGCAGCTTCTCCTGCGCGACCGGCTTCGCCGTCGATGCGCTTTCGGCTTTCGGCGGCGTGTCCTTTTTACCCGGCACGGCGCTCTTCCTGAACGGCGCCGATGCCTTCTGCGACACAACCACCGCTTTTTTCACGGCCGCCGCTTTTTTCGCGGGTGCCGCTTTTTTTGCGGGCACCGCTTTTTTCGCGGGCGCAGCTTTCACGGGCTTTTTCGCGGGCGCGGGCTTCCGCTTCTCCGAGACAGGCGCTTTTTTGGGCACAGGTTTAGATGCCGGCTTTTTTTTCGCAGGGGATGCAGCCTTCTTCGCCAGAGGCTCCTTCTTCTTTGAAATCACGTTCTTCGCCGCCATAAGTCTGTAAGTCTCCTTTTCCCTTCTTCCCTGACCATCCCAACGGTGAAACCCTCCCTTTTTAAACAGATTTCACCTATTATAAGAAAAAGCAATCCAATATCATACCCCTTTCTCTCCCAAAAGTCAATAGGCCGAAAAAGCTTTTTTGAGGTGTGCAATTCACCGAACGGGATGGACATGAAATTTGCGGCTCACGGGGACGTTCGCCCTCCACCTTGCGCGTTCGCGGCTCACGAGGGCGTTCGCCCCCCACCTTGCGTGTTTTGGAGGGCGAACGTCCTCGTGAGCCGTCTTTCAATTACAGCAAACGCGCCCATGCTATTATGAGGCGATTAGTAACGCTTCATCTCCCGCTCACCGGCGCGGGGCGTGAAACGGTAAATCTGCCAAGCGTTCCAGGCGTTGTGCCAGAGGACGTAGATGGTCGGGCCGAGGGCGACGATGGGGTCGGCGTAGGTGAGCGCGAGATAGACGGTCAGGGAGTTGTTTTTCTGCCCCAGGCTTTGGCTGCACTCCAGCCCGTAGCGGGGGCGGCCGATGAAATAGCCCGCCGTGAAGTTGACGGCGCAGATGGCAAGCGCGAGCCCCGCGATGGTGCCGAGCAGCCCCCATGGCACGTGCGCCTGCTGGTCAAGGAAGTGCCGCGCCTGCGCGGCAATCAGCACGACGATGGCGATCCACACGTAGAACGTCACGGGGGAGAGCCGCTCGCCGAGCCTGGCGGCGGCGCCCTTGGCGCAGCAGCGGAGGGCGAGCGCGGCGGCGAGGGGCGCGAGCGTGACGGTCAGCACGCGCAGCAGCACGTCGCCCGCGAGGCCGGCGGCAGGCGTGCCGATGACGCAGGGGATGAGGGCCGGCAGGCAGAGCGAGACCGTGAGGTTCGAGAGCAGGAACAGCGTGACCGTGTAGGTGATGTTCCCGCCGATGAGGCCGACGATCGCGGGCGCGGCGGTGCCGGTCGGGGTGATGGCGATGAAGAACGCGACTTTCGCGAGCTCGGGGTGCCCCGCGGCCGCCAGCCCGCCCCATACGCAACAGGCCAGCAGGATGCCGAACGCGACCGCGAGCGGCTGGCTGCGGTGGAACATGCGGCGCGAGGGCTCGACGCGCAGATAGACCGAGAAGAGCATGAAGATCAGCCCGTAGCGGATCATCCACGAGCAGCCGCTGAGCTGCGGGAGGAGGCTGCCCGCCGTGAACGCGCCGACAAGGCCGATGACCCGTAAGAGTGCGTAACGCATATAGCAATTCAACGAACGGCGCTTAATTTAATTCATAATGCTTAATGCATAATGCATAATTCATAATTTCTAATTTGTGCACCTCTTCGCCCCTTTTGTCCCCTTCGTGTCCTTTGTGTGAGACCATTCCCCCAAAAATTCATTATGAATTATGCATTATGAATTATGCATTAAGCATTATGCATTATGAATTATGCATTTCCTTTCCCCCAAAGCGCGTTTTCACTTTAGAACTTCTTCCGCTTCTTCGGCTTCTTCGAAAGGTCGAGGAAGGAGGCGTGGCTGAGGGTTTCGGCGGGGATGATGGCATCGTCGTCGGCCGGGGGCGCAGGGGGCGGCGGCGCACCGGCGGCGGCGAACGCGCCGTGCGGCGGCGGCCGGAGGGTCTCCCGCAGCCATTGCGTGAACGCCGCGACGCCCGCGTCGCCCTCGGCGACGGTTGACATCGGGACGGGCTTGGTGCGCGTCTTGCGCCTGAACAGCGGCAGGTTCTCGGCGGCGGCGGGGACGTCCATCTTGTTGGCGAGGATGACGGAGGGGCGCTCGAGGAGCGCCCCGTCGTATTGCGCGACCTCCTTGCGGAGCTTCTTGTAGTCGTCCCACGGGGCGCGGTTGTCCGTGCCGGCCATGTCGATGACATAGACCAGCACGCGCGAGCGCGAGATGTGGCGCAGGAAGTCCAGCCCCAGCCCCACGCCGTCCGCCGCGCCCTCGATGATGCCGGGGATGTCCGCCACGCGCAGCTGCGCGAAGTCGGGGTACTTGACCGTCCCCACGATGGGGTTCAGCGTCGTGAACGGGTAGCAGGCGATTTTCGGGTGCGCGTCGCTGATCCTCGCCAGGAGCGAGGACTTGCCCGCGTTGGGGAAGCCCAGCAGGCCCGCGTCCGCGATGGTCTTGAGCTCGAGGCGGAGGCGGAACTCCTCGCCCGGCTCGCCGGGCGTGTGCTCCATGGGGACCTGATGCGTGGAGGTCTTGAAGTGGACGTTGCCCAGGCCGCCCTTGCCGCCCTTGGCGATGATGGCCTCCTGGTCATGCCCCACGATGTCCGCGAGCCGCTCCCCCGTCGCCTCGTCGAACACCTCCGTGCCGCAGGGGACCAAGGCGGTGAGGTCGCTGCCTCTGCGCCCGTACATCTTCTGGCCGCGCCCCGGCACGCCGTTCTCGGCAAAGACCAGCGGGGAGAAATACAGCGCGACGAGGGAGTCCACGTTGCGGCTGCCCTTGAAAATGACATGGCCCCCGCGGCCGCCGTCGCCGCCGTCGGGGCCGCCTTCCGGCACGCACGCCTCCCGCCGGAAACTGCAACTGCCGTCCCCGCCTTTCCCGGCGCGGACATGCACCGAAACCTGATCAACGAATGTTCTCGCCTTCACAGCGCGGATGCGGCGAAGGCACGCCTCACTCCGCCGCCGGCGCGGGCGGGAGGATGGCGACCACTGAGCCGTATTTCTGGAACTTGACCGTCCCGTCCACTAAAGCGAACAACGTGAAGTCGCGCCCGAGGCCGACGTTCCTGCCGGGGTGGACCTTCGTCCCGCGCTGGCGCACGATGATTGAGCCCGCGCGCACGACCTGCCCGTCGTACCGCTTCACGCCCAGACGCTTGGAGTTGCTGTCGCGACCGTTCTTCTTAGAGCCTGCACCTGCCATAAATCACTCTCCTTTGGACTGCCCTCGCGGGCTTGTGCCCGTTCTGTTACGCGATGGCCTTCACCTTGACGACCGTCAGCTCCTGCCGGTGGCCGACCCTGCGGGAATAGCCCTTGCGGCGTTTCTTCTTGAAGCTGATGAGCTTCGGCCCGCGCTTGTGGCCGACCACCGTGAGGACGGTCTTCGCGTCTTTCACATACGGCATGCCGATTTTCAGCTCGGTGCCGTCAGAAACCGCGAGGACGGTGTCCAGTTCAACGTCTTGCCCCGGCTCCGCCGTCAGACGCTCAATCTCAAAAATGGCACCGGCAGTCACACGATACTGCTTCCCGCCCGTCGCCAAAACCGCATACGCTTCCATGTCTTTACCCTTCATCGCTGGCCATTTTGCCAAATCCGAAACCCTTCGCCGGGACAAAATGAATGATTACTTTAGCGGATTTAGTGTCCTGTTGTCAAGCACGTTGAACGTTTTTTTTTTGAAAATTTGAATTGCGGCATTTGTCGCCCAATTTTACGATGCAGGGCGGAAGCCCTGCGCTCCCGGCGCATGGAGGGCGAGCGTCCCCGCGAGCCGCCCGGCGCATTGCGGTTTCAGTCCAGTTCTATTGGATGAAACGACCATAAAAAAATGCGGGGCGCGCATTTTTTGGTTTTCAAACGCAGGTGTTTGTGCTTTCATATTATCCACTCTAGGAGATGACAGTTTTGACGATGGACAGTTCAACAAAGACAAAACGGCTTTTCGTGAACGCGCTCACGTTCGGGCGCGTCCCGTTCGTGTTCCTCTTCATGCTGCTGGCCATCCTCCACGCCTACCGCCCGGCGCAGTGGTGGATGGCGGTCGCGGCCACGGGCGCGCTCATCATCGCCGCGCTCACGGATCTGTACGACGGGATGCTGGCGCGGAAATGGAACGTCGCGAGCAAGTTCGGCGCACTGGCCGACCCGCTGATGGACAAGGTCTTCTACCTCGTCGTGTTCCCGACGCTGCTGTGGCTGCTGGGGCGGATGCCGGACGAGAAAATCCATGCGCTGGTCATGCTGGTCTTCACGGTGCTGTACATCCTGCGCGACCAGTGGGTGACGTTCCTGCGCTCGGTCGGGGCGATGTACAACGCGGACTGCCGCGCCAACTGGATGGGCAAGTTCCGCACGGCCGCGACGTTCCCCTCCGCGTGCGTCATTTATGTGTATGCGTCGCTCCAGCCGTGGTTCCTGCCGCAAGGGCTCGTCCTCGCGATCGAGTGCGGGCTCATCATCATCAACGTCTGGTCCATGGTCGTCTATACGAAGCAATATCTCCCCTACGTCCGCGAATCCGTCAAGTGACACGAGGGTTTGGCCGGGGAACGATGAAAAGGGGCGAAAGGAGAGCGCCGGGAGCGCAAGTGCCGGGAGCGCAAGTGCCGGGAGCGCAGGGCTTCCGCCCTGCAATAAGTGAGGGGACTTAAGGGGACACGAGGGGGACTACGGGACATAAAGGGAAAACACCTTCGTCCCTTAAGTCTCATTCGTCCTCTAGGTAGTCCCGTAGTCCCGCCGTCTCGTGGTCCCTTCACTCACCCCTTATTGCAGGGCGGAAGCCCTGCGCTCCCGGCGGCAAAAAAACTCCTTGCTTTTTGTTCCTCGGTTTGTTAATCTAGGGTTTTCACTTTGAAGAAGGGGAAATAGTCATGAAGAAAATCGTTTGGTTTATTGCGGGGTTGTTGGCGGCGGTGGCGGCGAATGCCGCGACGAATTATGTGAGCGGCACGGGGGTGGCGTTGCGGACGGCGGTCAATAACGCGGTGGACGGGGATGTGCTGATAGTGTCGCCGGGGACGTATTGGGCGATTGATTCGGGGATGAAGAAAATCCGCATCGAAAGCACGGGCGGGGCGTCGGCGACGTTCATCAACGGGGGCGGGACGAACCGTTGCGCGACGCTGTATGTCATGGGGTACAATGCGATGGCGACGAACACGGTCCTGGTGGGGTTCACGCTGACGAACGGCAACGCCAACGCCACGGGCGTCGCGGACAATGGTTACGGCGGCGGCGCGCTCGGCGGCACGCTGATCAATTGCACGTTGTCGGGCAATCAGGCGAATGACGGCGGCGGGGCGTATGAAGGCACGCTGATCAATTGCACGTTGTCGGGCAACAAGGCGTATGACGACGGCGGCGGGGCGTATGAAGGCACGCTGACGGGTTGCACGTTGTCGGGCAACACGGCGACTTACTGGGGCGGCGGGGCGAGGAGCGGCACGTTGACGAATTGCACGCTGTCGGGCAACGAGGCGAATTACGGCGGGGGGACGTATTGGGGTACGCTGACGGATTGCACGTTGTCGGGCAACACGGCGACTTACTGGGGCGGCGGGGCGCGTGGCGGCAGGTTGACGGGTTGCACGTTGTCGGGCAACGAGGCGCGATACGGCGGTGGGGCGTATGAAGGTACGTTGACGGGTTGCACGTTGTCGGGCAATGAGGCGCAGTATAACGGCGGCGGGGCGTATGGTAGCACGTTGACGGGGGGTTGCACGTTGTCGGGCAACGAGGCGAACAACGGTGGCGGGGCGTATAATAGCACGTTGACGGGTTGCACGTTGTCGGGCAACAAGGCGTATGGCGACGGCGGCGGGGCGTATGAAGGCACGTTGTCGGGTTGCACGCTGTCGGGCAACGAGGCGCGATACGGCGGCGGGGCGTATTCTGGCACGTTGACAAATTGCACGTTGTCGGGCAACACGGCGGAGAACTACGGTGGTGGGGCGTATAACGGCACGTTGACGGGTTGCACGTTGTCGGGTAACTTTGCGAACTTCGGTGGCGGGGCGTATAACGGCACGTTGACGAATTGCACGCTGTCGGGCAACGTGGCGTATGACAACGGCGGCGGGGCGAGGAGCGGCACGTTGTACAATTGTTTTTTGTCGGGCAACGAGGCAACCTACGGCGGGGGGGCATACGCGAGCGTGTTGCACAATTGCGTGTTGTCGGGGAACTTGGCGGAAACGGGCGGCGGCGTGTTTGCGGGTACGCTGAACAATTGCACGGTGTCGGGAAACAGGGCATACGAGGGCGGCGGGGCGCATGGCGCTTCCGTGAATCAGAGCAGATTGAACAATTGCGTCGTGTGGGGGAATGCCGCGTTGAGCGCGGGGACGGAGAATTACGGGGATTATTGCGTGTTCGCGTCGTCTTGCACGTCGCCGGCGCCGTCGGGTTCGGCGGACGGGGGCGGGAACGTGTCGGGGAATCCGTTGTTCGCGCCGATGGATTTGCGGCTGTCGCCGGGGTCGCCGTGCCTTGGCGCGGGGGCGACGGTCCATGCGACGCATCCGACGGACATTCTGGGGAATGACCGCATCGTGAACGGGCTGGTGGACATGGGGGCGTATCAGGGGGCGTGGGCGCCGCGGGCGGGGGATGAGCATGTGCCGCGGAACGTGGAGGCGAGCCGTGACGTGCGCGGTGCGGTGCGGGTGTCGTGGGAGGCGCCGATGTCGGGGGGCGCGGTGTTGTACGCGGTGTGCCGTCTGGATGAGGCGACGGGGAAGTTTGCGCCGTTGTCGGGGTGGCTGTCGGAGGGGATGGAGTTTGTGGACAAGGACGTTGTGCCGGGGGTGGATTACACGTATGCGGTGGTGGCGGCGTTTGACGCGAAGGGGGCGGACACGTCGGGGCTGAGCGCGCCGGCGACGGGGTGGTGCCGTCCGTTGGTGTTTTACGTGAATGCGTCGCAGCCGGATGACAGCGGGAACGGCAGGTCGGAGAGAAACGCGAAGAAGTATTTGCAGTCGGGGGTGGACTTGGCGGTGCAGCGGCATGACGTGGTGATGGTGCTGCCGGGCGATTATGAGCCGATCCAGACGCAGAACAGACTCATCGTCATCGAGAGCACGGGGGGTGCGGAGAACACGTTCATCAAGGGCGGCGGGACGAACCGTTGCGCGACGTTGGGGGCGACGGCGGAGGGGGAGACGAACACGGTGCTGGTCGGGTTCACGCTGACGGGCGGGTATGCTTTCGGCGGCAACGGCGGCGGGGCGATTTACGGGACACTGCGGGAGTGCGTCTTGAAGAAGAACGAGGCGGCGGGCGGCAACGGCGGCGGGGCGTACGGGAGCGCGTTGTCCGGCTGCGTGGTGGAGGACAACAAGGCGAGCTACTACGGCGGCGGGACGTGGGGCGGCACGCTCGAGAACTGCACGCTGGAGGAGAACGAGGCGGGAAACCAGGGCGGCGGAGCGTATGGCGGCACGTTGAACAATTGCACACTGAAGGGGAACGTGTCGGTCGGCGGCAGCGGCGGGGGGGCGTATAACAGCACATTGAACAATTGCCTGCTGACGGGGAACGAGTCGGGGAGCAGCGGCGGCGGGGCGTATCAGGGGTTGCTCGTCAATTGCACGGTGGCGGGGAACAAGTCGAACGGCTCCGGCGGCGGCGTCAACTCCGCCACGGTGAGGAATTGCGTCGTCTGGGGGAATTTGCGCGGTCCGGTGACGAACAACTTGTACTCGTGCACGGTCGCAAGTTCGTGCTCGTCGCCGTCGCCGGCAGGGGACGGGAACATCGGGGAGGATCCGCTGTTCGTGGATGCGGCGGGCGGGGACTTCCGGCTGAGCGAGGGGTCGCCGTGCGTGAGCGCGGGGAGCAACGATTTCATCGTCGGGAAATGCGACCTCGTCGGCAACCCGCGCATCATGGGCGCGAGGGTCAACATGGGGGCGTATGAGTCCATCGGCTTTGACGAGGTGTTGGGCTTCCCGGGGCTGGCGTGGCGGACGGGCGGAGACGCGGAGTGGTTCGCGCAGAGCGATGTCACCTGCGGCGGCGAGTATGCCGCGCAAAGCGGCGCAATCGGCGATGACGAGCAAACCTGGATTGAGACGACGCTCGAGTGCCCCGGCACGTTGAGGTTCAGTTGGAGGGCGTCGTCGGAAATCAATTACGACTGGCTGAAAATCTATGTGGACGGCGTGTTTGTGTCGGGGATGTCCGGCGACCAGCCGTGGATGGCGGATGATACGCTGGCGATTACGGAAGGCGGGACCGTCGTGCGCTGGAGTTACGAGAAGGATCGCGAGGTGGAAGACGGGTTGGATTGCGGTTGGCTCGCCGATGTGGCGTGGTTCCCGACGTATGCGGTCACGTTCGACGCCGATGGCGGCACGCCACCGACCCAGACGAAAACCGTGACGAAGGGGGAGGCGTACGGGGAGTTGCCCGCCGTGGCGCGGGAAGGCTGGGACTTCACGGGATGGTTCGCCGCCGACGGCTCGGAGGTCACGGACGCGACGGTCGTGACCGCGTCCGCCCCGCACACGCTCACGGCGCGGTGGGCAATCACCCTCGGCGGGGCGGTGGACGCGCCGCAACTGGCGTGGACAACGGGCGGCAATGCGCCGTGGTTCGCGCAGGATGTCGTCACCTACTACGGCGACCATGCCGCGCAAAGCGGTCACATCGGGCACAATGAGGAGTCGTGGATTGAGACGACCGTCACGGGCGAAGGCACGTTCTCCTTCTGGTGGAAAGTGTCGTCGGAAAATGGGTATGACTTTCTCGTTTGCTACGTCAACGGAACGGAGGTGTTGCACATCACCGGGGAAGACGGCTGGAAACAAGAGACGCTGAATCTCGTGGATAGCGAGACCACGATACGCTGGAGTTTCAAGAAAGACAAAACTGACATCTTGCCCACCGGCGAAGACTGCGGCTGGCTCGATTTAGTGACATGGGCGCCGACCTCCGTGGGCGACCCCGCCTTGCTCGGTTACCCCGCGTGGCGCGCCTACTACGGCAACCTGCCCGACAACACCGACAACTACGCCCTCTGGCTGGCAGGACTCATCCCCGGCGACCCCACGAGCAAATTCCGCATCACGAACTTTGCGGTGAACGCTACCGGTAACGTTACGGCGCTCGATTGGACGCCCGATTTGCGCCCTCACCGCGTTTATACGGTTTTGGGGAAGACCAACCTGATGGATAACGCCTGGGGTGTGACGAACAACGCCACGCACTTCTTCAAGGTGCGCGTGGCGTTGCCGTAGGGGCGCGAGCGCCGGGAGCGCAGGTGCCGGGAGCGTGGCGCCGGGAGCGCAGGGCTTCCGCCCTGCAATGAGGGGCGAGTGAAGGGGACGCAAGGGACGCAAGTGCCGGGAGCGCAGGGCTTCCGCCCTGCAACGAGGGCCTTAAAGGGGGACGGCGGGACTACGGGACGGCGGGACTACGGCGATGCAGGGCGGAAGCCCTGCGCTCCCGGCACTTGCGCTTCCGGCACTTGCGCCTACGGCGATGCAGGGCGGAAGCCCTGCGCTCCCGGCACTTGCGCTCCCGGCACTTGCGCCTACGGCGATGCAGGGCGGAAGCCCTGCGCTCCCGGCACTTGCGCTCCCGGCACTTGCGCTCGCGGCATTTGCGCTCCCCCCCAAAAAAAACTCCTCGCTTTCCGCCCTGCCGTTTGCTACTCTTGGAAATGTTTTCATCCAACTAAGGGGGAATCGACATGAAGAAAATCGTTTGGGTTGTTATGGGGCTGTTGGCGGCGGTGGCGGCGGATGCCGCGATCATTAATGTGGCGGGCGGGCCGGGGGCGTTGCAGGCGGCAATCAATGGCGCGGCGAATGGTGACGTGCTGATGGTGGCACCGGGGACGTACTGGCCCATCAACACGCAGGAGAAGCGGCTCGACATCCAGAGCACGGGGGGGGCGTCGGTGACGTTCATCAACGGGGGCGGGACGAACCGTTGCGCGATGCTGTCGTCCATGTACGACAACATCCTCACGGGGTTCACGCTGACGAACGGCAACGCCAACGCCTCGGGCGTCGCGTACAGATTTTACGGCGGCGGGGCGTGGGGCAGAACGAGCACGTTGAACAACTGCGTGATTACGGGCAACACGGCGGACTACGGCGGCGGGACGTATGCCTGCACGCTGAACAACTGCGTGCTGTCGGGCAACGAGGCGGGGTATTATTACGGCGGCGGGGCGTATAACGGCAGTCTGTACGACTGCACGCTGACGAACAACACGGCGGGCGTCGGCGGCGGGATGTATGGCGGCGTGTTGTACGACTGCGTGCTGACGGGCAACCGTTCGCTTAACCCCGGCGGCGGGGCGGGCAACTGCACGCTGACGGGCTGCACGCTGGCGAATAACATGGCGGCACTCGAGGGCGGCGGGGCGTATGACAGCGTGTTGTACGACTGCGTGCTGGAGGGCAACACGGCGGACTGGGGCGGCGGGGCGTATTACAGCGATTTGTACGACTGCACGCTCTCGGGGAACGAGGCGGAGTCCGGCGGCGGGGCGGGCCACTGCGATTTGTACGACTGCACGCTCTCGGGCAACGAGGCGTTCTACGGTGGCGGGGCGTATGAAGGCATGTTGACGGGTTGCACGTTGTCGGGCAACGAGGCGTACTTCGGCGGCGGGGCGTATAACGGCACGTTGACCAACTGCGTGCTGGAGGGTAACTCGGCGAGGAACAACGGCGGCGGGGCGAATGGCGGCACGCTCGTGAACTGCACGCTCTCGGGCAACGAGGCGGGGACTTACGGCGGCGGGACGCGGGGCTGCACGCTGGACAATTGCACGGTGACGGGGAACAGGGCAGTCGTGGGCGGCGGGGCGTATGACGGCACGCTGAACAATTGCGTGCTGTCGGGCAACGAGGCGTTGAGTACGGGCGGCGGGGCGTATGTCTGCATGCTGAACAATTGCACGGTGGCGGGGAACAGGGCGGCATACGAGGGCGGCGGGGCGTGTGGCTTTGCCTCCGACGTCCCTTGCACGTTGAACAATTGCGTCGTGTGGGGGAATACCGCTTCGAGCGGGACGACGTCGAATTACAACGAGTATTGCGTGTTCGCGTATTCCTGCACGTCGCCGGCGCCGTCGGGTTCGGCGGACGGGGGCGGGAACGTGTCGAAAAACCCGCTGTTCGCGCCGATGGATTTCCGGCTGACGGAGGGGTCGCCGTGCATCGACACGGGGGCGAATGGCCTCGCGGTGGGGTTCACGGATGTCTTGGGGAACCCGCGCTTTCTGGGGGGGCTGGTGGACATGGGGGCGTATGAGGGGGCGTGGGCGCCGCGCCTGGACAGGAGGGATTGCCCGCGGAACGTGGCGGCGAGCCGCGACGTGGCGGGGGCGGTGCGGGTGTCGTGGGAGGCGCCGCTGGCGGAGGGCGCGGTGCTGTACGCGGTGTGCCGCCTGGACGCGGCGACGGGGGAGTTCGCGCCGTTGTCGGGGTGGATGGCGGAGGGGATGGAGTTTGTGGATACGGACGTTGTGCGGGGGACGGATTACACGTATGCGGTGGTGGCGGCGTTTGACGCGAAGGCGGCGGACACGTCGGCGCTGAGCGCGCCGGCGACGGGGTGGTGCCTGCCGTCGGTGATTTACGTGGACGCGGGGCAGACGAACAATTACCCCAACGGCTTGACGTGGGAGACGGCGTGGAACGACCTCCGGTCGGCGGTCAACACGTCGCGCATCCATGACACGATCGTGGTGACGAACGGCACGTATATGCCGATCCAGCCGCTGGACAGGCGCATCACGATCGAGAGCGTGGAGGGGGCGGGGAAGACGTTCATCGACGGGGAGGGCGAGTACCGCTGCGCGTCGCTGGGGGGGACGACGAGCGGGCAGACGAACACCGTGCTGATCGGGTTCACGCTGATGAACGGCGGCGCGGGCGGGGCGCAGGGCGGCATTCTCATCGACTGCACGCTGTCGAACAACGTGGCGTCCCAAGGCGGCGGGGCGAATAACAGCGTCCTCATCGGCTGCACGGTGGTAGGGAACAAGGCGACGTACAATATCGGCGGCGGGGCGTATAACTGCACGCTCATCAACTGCACGCTGACGGGGAATGAGGCGGCGAGCCATGGCGGCGGGACGTATGGCGGCACGCTTGTGAACTGCACGCTGGAGGGGAACGTGGCGACGAATTGGGGCGGGGGTGCGTGTGCTGCCACGCTGAACAATTGCCTGCTGACGGGGAACAAGGGGGACCTCGGCGGCGGGGTGAACGGCTGCACGCTGACGAACTGCACGCTGACGGGGAACTCGGCGGCGAGTTACGGCGGCGGGGCGTATAGCGGCACGCTCGTGAACTGCACGCTGGAGGGGAACGAGGCGGGGAGCAACGGCGGCGGGGCGCATCTTGCCACGCTGAACAATTGCCTGCTGACGGGGAACAAGGCGATTGGCGGCTACGGCGGCGGGGCGTATCAGGGGACGCTCGTCAACTGCACGGTGGCGGGGAACCAGTCGAACGGCAACGGCGGCGGGGTGATGTCAAGCACGGTGCGGAACAGCATCGTCTGGGGGAATTTGCGCGGCGCGGCGACGGACAATTACTACGCCGCCCTGGGATCGTTCACGAATTCCTGCACGTCGCCGCTGGCGGCAGGGGACGGCAATATCGGGGAGGACCCGCTGTTCGCGGATGCGGCGGGCGGGGACTTCCGGCTGCGCGAGGGGTCGCCGTGCGTCAGCGCGGGGAACAATGATTTTGCGGTCGGCGCGTTCGACCTCGACGGCAACCCGCGCATCATGGGCGCGACGGTCAACATGGGGGCGTATGAGTCCATCGGCTTTGACGAGGCGTTGGGCTTCCCGGGGCTGGTCTGGCGGACGGGCGGCGCGGCGGCATGGTTCGCGCAGAGCGCGGTCACCCACGGCGGCGAATATGCCTTGCAAAGCGGCGCGATCGGCATTTCCACCAACACGTGGATTGAGACGACGCTCGAGAACCCCGGCTCGCTGACGTTCTGGTGGAAGGTGTCGTCGGAGTCGATGGGGGGTCACGTGCTCACGGTCTTCACGAACGGCGCGGAGGCGATGAAGATTTCGCGCGAGGTGGACTGGGAGCCGCAGACGCTGGACATCGCGGCGGGGACGGTCGTGCGCTGGGAGTATGCGAAGAACCGCGCCGCCGCCGAGGGGGCGGATTGCGGCTGGCTCGACGAGGTGCAGTGGCGCCCGACCTACACCGTCACGTTCGACGCCGACGGCGGCACGCCCCCGATCCAGACGAAGGTCGTGACCAAAGGCGATGTCTATGGCTCGCTGCCGGACGCCGCGCGGGAAGGCTACGACCTCGTCGGCTGGTTCAACGGCGACGGCATGAAGGTCGTGTCCAACACGGTCGTGACCGCAATCGCCCCGCACACGCTCACCGCGCGGTGGGCGGTCAACCTCGGCGGGGCGGTGAACGCGCCGCAACTGGTGTGGCAAACGGGCGGCGACGCGGACTGGTTCGTGCAAAGCGACGTCTCCAACGGCGACGGGTATGCCGCGCAGAGCGGCGCCATCGAGAACTATCAGTCCTCGTGGATCGAGACGAGCGTCACGGGCGAAGGCACGCTGTCCTTCTGGTGGAAAGTGTCGTCGGAAGCGGGCTACGATTTTCTCATCTGCACCACCAACGGCGCGGAAGCCATGCGGATCACCGGGGAAGACGGCTGGAAACAAGAGACGCTGAACCTCACGGCGAGCGAAACCACGATACGCTGGTCTTTCGTGAAAGACGAGATTGACCTCGACGACATCGGCGAAGATTGCGGCTGGCTCGACGAAGTGATGTGGGTGCCCGCCTCCGTGGGCGACCCCGCCCTGCTCAGTTACGCCGCCTGGCGCGTCTATTACGGCAACCTGCCCGACACCACCGACAACTACAACCTCTGGCTGGCGGGACTCATCCCCGGCGACCCCACGAGCAAGTTCCGCATCCACACCTTCAAGGTCGAAGGCGACGCCGTCACCGACCTCCAGTGGACCCCCGATTTGCGCCCACACCGCGTTTACACGGTTTTGGGGAAGACCAACCTGATGGACAACGCCTGGGGTGTGACGAACAACGCCACGCACTTCTTCAAAGTGCGCGTGGCGTTGCCGTAGGGGCGCGATGCCGTAGGGGCGCGATAAATCGCGCCCATTTAGGAATGGCCGGAGGGGACATAGGGGACGAAGGGGACCTAGGGGACACAGGGGAAAAGAGAAACACCTTCGCCCCCTTTGTCCCCTATGTCCCCTTCATCCCCTGTTTTTAGGAGTGTTCGGATGCCGGGAAGACCGCCAGACCCGCTGAAGCGGGAGAGGATTTTGACAGCCGCCATCGCGCTGTTCTTGAAGCGCGGGTATCACGACACGTCCACGGCCGCCATCGCGCGGCGCGCGGGGATGTCGAGTTCGCACATGTACATCTATTTCAAGGACAAGGAGGACTTGCTCCATGAGGCGGTGTGCCGCATGAAGGACGAACACACCGCACTCTCGACGCGGCTGGCGAAAAAAAGCGCGGGGCTGGATGACGAACAGTTCATCGAGCTTTTTTACAAGGCGCAAAAATCCATCCGCCACCGTGTGCGGTTCATCGCCCACTGCACGGTCGCGCCGGGGACGTCGAAGTTGTTCGAGGGCATGGA
>WRJS01000077.1 GCA_009778475.1 Kiritimatiellota bacterium
TTACAGGATGACTTTTAACCACGATGGACACAATGGTTTTCACAATAGGCACAACAATAGTGTCCATTGTGCATTCTATTGTGTCTATTGTGGTTAAAGAAAACGGACGAATAATCTCACACAAAGGCACGAAGGTCACAAAGTGTTTTCTGAGAGGAAATACCTTTTACCTATTACCTTTTACCTATCACTTATCCCCTAATTGCAAGGCGGAAGTCTTGCGCTCCCGGCAATTAAGAGTCCGCCCCATTCCGCAGCCGCGCGGCGAAGTGCGTGGCCGCGGTGGGAGAGGGCGTTCTTGGTGTCGGGGTCGAGTTCGGCGAAGGTGAGGGCGTGACCGTCGGGGACGAAGAGCGGGTCATAGCCGAAACCGCCCTCGCCGCGCGGCGCGTCGATGATGCGCCCTTCGCAACGCCCATCGACCGTCCACTCGCGCCCGTCCGGCGCGCACAGGGCGATGACGCAGCGGAACCGCGCGCGGCGGTCCGCCGCGCCCTCCAGTTCGCGCAGCAACTTCGCGTTGTTCGCCGCGTAACTGCACGGTTCGCCCGCATACCGCGCGGAGAACACGCCCGGCGCGTTGCCCAGCGCGGCGACCTCCAGACCCGAGTCATCCGCCAGCGTCCAGAGCCCCGACGCCGCGCACAGTTCCCGCGCCTTTTTCAGCGCGTTGCCCTCGAACGTGTCCGCGTCCTCGACCACGTCCTCGGGCAGCCCCGCGGCCTCATCCGCCGCCAGCAGCGTCAGCCCCGGCAGCGCGAATACCTGCCGTATCTCCTCCATCTTGTGCTTGTTGCGCGTCGCGACCAGTAACGTCATCATCCGCTCCATCCTGTTTCAGAAATTGAAATGCGCCGCAAGGGTTACTTGATCATCAGTACCATGCCGTTCGGGCGCAGGGACAGCACGCCGTTGGCGTAGGTGAGGCGGTAGCCGTTGAGGGGCTGGCCGTCGGCGATGACCTGCCATGTGCTGAGGACAGAGGGGGTGTCCACGCTGCCGAGGGTGAGGGGGATGACCCATGTGCGTGGCGCGCCGGAGGTGTTGGTGAGGTGGAGGGTCCCGTTGGGGGCGGGTGTGAAGCGGGTGATGGTGCCGGCGCCCGCGGCCATGTCCACGCGCAACGCGCCGATGGGCTGCTGCCCGCCGATGACGGCGAGGGTCGCGCCGGATCTGACTTCGACGATGGCGCCGCCGGGTATCGCTTCGGCGAGCCCGTCGCCGACGGCGGAGATGGCGCGGTTGGACTGGAACTGGAAGGGGATGCCGCTGTTGTACCATGTCTGGCGCGTGGCGGAGGGGAAGAAGTCCGTGCGGGCGTCCACCAGTTGCCAGGCGATGCCGTCGGCGCTGCTCTCCAGTTTCCATGTGATGGGGTCGCGCTGGGCGATGTCGTTGGCGGTGGCCATGTTGTAGGACGTGACCTCCTGCGCGCCGTCCGTCAGGCGCATGGTGACCTCGCGCCAGGTCTGGGGGTCCTCGGGGACCATGAAGTTGTTGGAGAGGCACCACTTCGTGCCGGTGAGGTCGTCGAAGAGGTTGTTGGGGCCCTCGTTGTTGCCGATCGAGTAGGCGGGCGTCCAGAACTCGCCGGGGGCGAGCCCGGTCGCGCTGGGCCCTTGCGTGAGGTTCAGGTTGCAGCGGACGTCGTCGGTGGTGTAGAGCGCGAACTCGGAGATCTGCTGCACGTTGGTATAGACGCGGGTGTCTTGGATCGTGAAGCGGAACCAGCGGTGCATGGCGCCGCTGGCGGGCGTGATCTCGACCGTCCCCGAGCGGACGGTGAAGTCGCCCGTGGCGGTGTTGAGGGCGTTGAAGCGCTGGTTGTCGCCGTCGATGATGATGTTGCCGTTCCCGGTGACCGTGCCGTAGAATGCGGCGGGTTCGGCCGCGCCGCCGAGGATGAGGTCCGTGCCGTCGAGGGCGATGCTGCCGCCGCCGGACACGCCGGTGATGCGGTGGGGGGTGCCGCCGCTGACTTCGAGCGTGCCGCCCGGCAGGAGGCTGACGCGGGTGTCGGGGGAGATGACGGGGCGGGGGTCGGGCATCGGGGGGACGGGGTAGCCGTTTTCGGTGACCCATGTGTTGCGGAAGCCCGTGACGGACTGCCCGCTCTGCACGTCAACGTCTGCCCAGTCCGTGCCGTCGTAACTGCCCTGCAGGCGCCAGTCGGCGGGGTCGCGGTTCGGGGTGTCGTTCGCGGTCGCCCAGTTGTAGGCGGTGAGGGGCTGGTTGGAGAAGAAGTCCAGGCGTATCCAGACGCGGTCGGCCTCCGCGGGGCGCGAGATGCGGAAGTCGTTCCACTTGTTGTTGGTCACCGCCGCGCCGTTCGGGCCGGTCAGGTTGTCGAAGGGGAGGAACCCGTTGACGACCTTGTCGGGGGATTCGTTGGGCGGGTGGGCGCTCAGCAAGGCGTCGGTCCCCGGGGCGCTCGTGGTGTCCCACAAGAGGCCGACGCGGGCGGGGACGACGTTCTGCGGGCCGTTGAGGAGCGCGAGTTGGGAGAACTGCATGGAGGTGACGGCGGAAAGGTTTTTGACCCCCTCGACCTTGAAGCGGTAGAACGGGAAGCCTTCCTCGGCGGCGATGAGGCGGACGGTCCCTGCGTCAACCTTGAATACGGGCGTCTGGATGACGTTCCCGTTCTGGAGCGTGAGCGTGCCTTCGCCCTGCTTGACGAGGGTGATGGGCGCGCCGCCGCTGACGTACGCGCGCGTCCATGTCTCGTCCTCGCCGTTCACGAGCACGTTCAGCGTCGCGGCCCCGTCCGAGGCGTTCGTGACCGTCCCCAGCCCGCTGACCTTGTTGATGCTGGCGGCGCGCCCGTTGAGGTCGAGGAGCGAGGCGGCCGTGGGCAGCACGAGGTTGCCGTAGCCGGGGCCGGAGGGGATGAGGCCGTCGCCGACGAGGCGGAGCGTGCCGGCTTCGACGACGGTGTCGCCCTTGTAGTCGGCGCGTGCCGCGAAGAGGCCGAAGGTGCCGTTCCCGAGTTTCCTGAACCCGCCGTCGCCCGTGAGGACGAACTTGCCGTTCTGGGGGCTGACGGAGACGGTGTAGTTCTGGACGTCGAGCCTGATGGACTGGTCGGCCGGCGCGGCCCATGCGAGCGTGGCGAGCGCCTGCCCGATGCCGACAAAGCCGGCCTGGTTCCCGCGCGCGCGGAGGGTGCCGCCCTCGAAGTGAAGGGTGCTGATGGCGTTGTCGTTCTTGACGAACTGGTTGATCTCCATGACGCCGCCGTCGAGGAGATGGACGCGCCCGACGTCGCGGTTCGTGAGGGCCGTGTCGGTGGTGTTCCACGTCGGCGTGAAGTTGAGCGTGTTGCAGCGGATCGTCCCGTTGCTGACGACGACGGTCCCGTCGGGGAACATGTTGCGGGGGTCGCGGTCGATCAGGGCGATGCGCAGGTCGCCGTTGACGATAAAGTTGCCGTTCGCGACGTCGAGCCGCCCCGTGCCGTTGTCGTAGCCGACCCACGACACGGCTTGGGCCGTGACCGTGCCGCCGCGCTGGATGAAACTGCCCTGCACCCCGTCGCCTCCGGCGATGCGCAGGCGCTCGATGTTCATCGTCGCGCCCGTCGCGTGGAACTCGGCGTCGCCGTTGTAGCCGACTTCAAGGGCGTGCTCCGCCCCCGTCGTCTCGAACTGGTTGGGCGCGGCGAGGCTGAACACCACGGGCGCGCCGGGCGCCCCCGCCATGGTGAACCTGCCCTCCTGGCGGTAGATGATGCTGTCAAGCAGCGTGAGCATGGCGCTGTTGGTGAGGGCGCGGTCGTCCGCGAAAGAGAAGCGCCCCGCGCCCTCCAGTTGCAGGTACGCGCTCTCCAGCCCCGTGTTCGTCAGCACCAGCGTGCCGCCCTGCCCGATGAGGCGGAACGGGCTGAGCGCGGTGCCGGAGTTGATGTCGTCGTAGCCGAGCGGCTCCGAGAGCGTCGCGGTCACGCCGGAGGGCGGCCCGCCGAGGCGGTCCGCGTAATAGCCCGCCTGCGCCGTCAGGTCGAGGCCCGCCATGTCCACGCCCACCGTGAAGAGCGCGTGGCCGCCCGAGACGACATGCACGCTCCCCGTGTCCGCCAGCGACCAGATGACGAACCCTGTCCCGTCATGGAGCGTCACCTGCTGCCCCGCCTCCAGCGGGCGGCCGAGGTCAAGCGAACCCTGCTCCACCACGATGTCGCCCGAGAACGTGTTGTTCGTGTCCACGAGGCGGAAGACGAGCGCGCCCTCGCCCTGCTTGCGCAGGCCGCCCGTGCCCGTCAGGTTCAGGAACGCGTTGTTGCCCGCCGGGTTGAACGTGACGTTGTTCCCGCCCGTGTCGAAGACCGCCTCGCAGCCGTCCTCGATGACGCAATAGACATGGCCGCCGTTGCCGACGCCGTTGAGGTTGCCCGACGCGGTCATCCTGAGCGTCCCGCCCTCGAAGTGGATATACGAGCGCGCGCGGTCATTCTTCCAGATGTTCGCGATCTCCAGCACGCCGCCCGCCAACAGGCGCACAACGCCCGCGTCAACATACTCATCCGCCACCGTGTTCGGGAAATTGGCCGTCAGTTCCAGGCGCGTGGCCCTCACCGTCCCCGCGATGTCGAGGAACCCGCGCGTGTCCGGGTCGCGCTCATTGCCGCTGTTGTTCCGGCAGACGTAAAGGATGTTGGGCAAGACATTGACCACGCCGCCGGACGCGACGTGCAGCGTCCCCGTCCCGCCTTGGTTGCCGACAATGAAATCGGCGCCGGGGAAGGCCACGCTCCCCTCGACGGTCATCACGCCCTCTGCGCCGAATGACCCGACGACGGACATTGCGCTCCCCGTGACGTTCACGCTCCCGCCCGCCGCGAGCAGCAGCGTACCGTTGTTCGTGAGGCTTGCGATGTCCGGCTGCGGCGAGCCGATGTTCACCGTCTCGCCCGCATGGATGCTCACCGCCTCACCCGCCGACCATTGCGCGAACGCGGCCAGACCACTCAACGCGCACACCGTGTACGCGCACACAATACGCTTCAGAATTCTCATGACCTCTCCTCTACACGAAGGTTGAATAAGTAAAGAATCATTATCCCCTATTTGACGCGGGAAGGTCAAGGGGATTCCCTGCAATTTCTGGAAAAGGAGAGACGCCGCATTCCATAAGAATCTGGAAAAACGCCGCGTCTCTGCGCGAGGGAAAGAAAACGGGCGATTGTTTTAGACAGGACGAACAGGATTTTACAGGATGACTTTTAACCACGATGGACACAATGGTTTTCACAATAGGCACAACCATAGTGTCCATTGTGCATTCTATAGTGTCCATTGTGGTTAAATTAAAACGGACATTTATTTTTGACAGGATTAACAGGATTACTTATTACTTATTACCTCTCCCTCTGCGTCTCTGCGCCTCTGCGCGAGAAAAAAACGGAGGATTATTTTCGCGCAGAGGCAGGGGACACCATTCGCGCAACGTGCGACGAGTGGAGCACATGTGTCCATCCTTCCGGTTCCCGGTGTCATGAATTATGACGCAATGCGGTCCGCACTTCCCTTCACTTTTTGCTTCATAACGCCAGCGTCTTGCCGTATAATTCGGCACGTTCTTTGCGTTAGGAAAGATGATGGCGAATTCACAACAGAATGCGGTTCGGCGCCCCGCGCTTCGGCTGGAGCATATCCTGCTGATGGCGTTCCTCGCGTTCGCCCTGCTGGCCGGGGCGGGGCTGTTCTTCCTGAAGAAGACCCATGACCGCCAGACGCGCCTGGCCGCGACGGAGAACGTCCTGCGGCGCGGCGCGTCGTTGCTAGACACGCTTTCCACGCTCGGCGCGGCGGCCACACCGGAGGAGGCCTCGCGGGGGTTGTCGGAGGCGGCGGTCAGCATTTTCGCGGTACGCCCGGATGTGCAGTCGCTCTCTGTGACGCATGGCACCGTGACGGTTCTCCAGCGTCAGGCGCACGGCTTTGACAGCCACGCACGGCCGCCGTACACGATGCCCGAAGACATCGGAACGGATGTGACCGTCGCGCCCGGCACCCTCGAAATCGGCGGCGTGCAACAGCAGGTCTTCCTGCTCACCAAGACCGTGCTGCTCGACGACGGCACGCCGGTGGTCATCGAGGCGACGCTCAAGCGCGATGCGGTCGGGCAGGAGGAGCAGACGGCCCGCGCGGCGGTGTCGTCGCTCTCCGCATTTTCGGTTGCGGTGCTGATCCTCTCGTTCAGCGCGTGCGCGGTCGTGCTGACGCTCGCGGTCGTGCGCGACCGCCGCCGCGAGCAGCGCGCGCGGCAGGAGGAACACCTCGCGTTCTCGGGCGTGCTGGCCAACGGCATCCTCCACGATTTCCGCAACCCCATGTCCGCCGTGCGCCTCGACGCGCAGATGCTGGAGCGCGAGATGGCCCGCGCCGACGGCTTCCGTCCCGAGCGCGTGACCGAGCTCGCCGGCCGCATCGCCCACGCGATGGGGCGCATGGACAAGGTGTTCCAGGAGTTCCTGTTCCTCGCCAAGCCGACGGACGAGCGCCCTGAGCGCGTCAACCTCGAGCAGGCCGTGCAGGCGTGTTGCGAGACCCTCGCGCCGCGCGTCGAGCATTCGGGCGTGAGTGTCCGCATCGACGCGCAGGAGACGCCGCCCGTGGCCGCGTTCCCGTTCGCGCTGCGCCGCGCCCTGCTGAACGTGCTGGTCAACGCGCTCCAGTTCGCGCCCAAGGGCAGCGAGGTCGAGGTCGCGCTGTTTGCTGCGCACGGCCGCGCCGTCATCGAGGTGCGCGACCGCGGCCCCGGCATCCCTGCCGGGCAACGCGCGCGGATTTTCGAGATGTTCGTCACGACCCGCCCCGAAGGCACGGGGCTGGGCCTGTTCCTCGCCCGCACCGCCATCCGCCGCTGCGGCGGCGACATCGAAGCCCTCGCACGCCCCGGCGGCGGAACAATCATCCGCATTTCTTTGCCGGAGAGTGATCAGTGGCCAGTGACCAGTGATCAGAAAGCCGCGAACCACCCCTCACTGACCACTAAACACTAACCACTACCCACTAATCACTACCCACTTCCCCATGAACCCTACCATCCTCATCATCGAAGACGACCCCGACAACGCGCGTTCCGTCCACGAGGCCGCGGAGGACGCGGGCTTTGCCGTCACCGCCGCCGCCACGGGGCTCGACGGCGTGGCGCGTTTCCGCGAGCGCGCGCCCGACCTCGTGCTGAGCGACCTCGTGCTGCCGGACATCGATGGCATCGAAGTCCTCCAGCGCCTCCGCGCCATCGACGCCGACGTGCCGGTCATGATTATGACCGCCTACGGCTCCGTCGAGTCCGGCGTGCGGGCCATGCGCGAGGGCGCCTACGACTACGTCACCAAGCCGCTCGACCTCGACGACATCCAGTCCAAACTGCGCCGCGCCTGCGAGGCCTCGCGCCTCCGCCGCAAGGTCGGCGAGTTGTCGCAGTCCGTGCGCGAGCGGTTCTCCTCCGCCGCCATCATCGCCGAGTCGCCCGCCATGCAGGACGTCATCGCGCACATCAACGCGCTGGCGGACACCATGGCCACGGTGCTGGTCACGGGCGAGAGCGGCACCGGCAAAGAACTCGTCGCCCGCGCCCTGCACGCGGACTCCAAGCGCGCGCAAGGCCCGTTCATCGCGCTCAACTGCGGCGCGTTCGCGGAGTCGCTGCTCGAATCGGAACTGTTCGGCCACGAGAAAGGCGCGTTCACGGGCGCGGCCAGCCTGCACAAAGGCGCGTTCGAACGCGCCGACGGCGGCACCCTCTTCCTCGACGAGATCGGCGACGCGCCCCTCCCCGTGCAGGTCAAACTGTTGCGCGCGCTCGAAGAGCGCGAGATCCGCCGCGTCGGCGGCCGCGAGGTCATCCGCGTCAACGTCCGCCTCGTCTCCGCCACCAACAAAGACCTTGACGCCATGGTCGCCGGCGGCACGTTCCGCGAAGACCTGCTCTACCGCGTCAACGCCGTCACCCTGCGCGTGCCGCCCCTGCGCGGGCGCAAAGAGGACATCCGCAAAATGGCCGACCGTTTCATCGCCAAGACCTGCGCGGAGAACGCCAAGGCCGTCACCGCCGTGCGCCCCGACTTCTACGCCGCGCTGGAGAACTACGACTGGCCCGGCAACGTGCGCCAGTTGCGCAACATCGTCGAGTCCGCCGTGCTGCTGTCAGCGGACGGCGTGCTGTCCGCATCCGCCCTCACCCTGCCCGGGGCGGCCCGCGCCAAGACCGGCGAACTCTCCGTGCCAGACGGCATGACGCTCGAGCAGATCGAGCGCGCGGTGCTGGAGGCCCGCCTCCGCCAGAACAACGGCAACCGCACCCTCACCGCCGACCACCTCGGCCTCTCCCGCCGCACCATCCAGCGCAAGATCAAGGAACACAAGCTGCCGTACTAATTGTGATTTAAGTTGGAGTTGTCACACGAGAACGTCTCCAGTCAAATGTGACAACATCAATTTAAATGACACTAATGATTACTCCCCGCTCCCCCAGTTTTCAAGCACATAGTCCATGTCCTTGTCGCCGCGGCCGCTGAGGTTGACGAGGATTGCGCCGCGCCCCATCTCGCGCGCCTTCTTCAGCGCGAACGCAACGGCATGGGCGCTCTCGATGGCCGGGATAATGCCCTCGCAACGGCATAGCTGGAAGAACGCGTCGCGGCACTCGTCGTCCGAGCACGTCACATACGACACGCGCCCGGCATCCTTCAAGAAGCAGTGCTCCGGCCCCACGCCGGGGTAGTCCAGCCCGCTCGCGCATGAATAGACAGGCGCGGGCGAGCCGTCCTCGTTCTGGAGCAGGTAGCACCTGAACCCATGGATTATTCCCTCATGCCCGTAGGACATCGTGGCCGCGTGGTCGCCCATGCCCGGCCCGCGCCCCAGCGGCTCCACGCCGTAGATGCCGACCGCGGGATCGTTCAGGAACGCCGTGAACAGGCCCATCGCATTCGAGCCGCCGCCGACGCACGCGCAGATGGCGTCCGGCAGCTGCCCGGCCATCTCCTGGAACTGCTCGCGCGCCTCGATGCCGACGACCTTCTGGAAGTCGCGCACCAGCAGCGGGAAGGGGTGCGGGCCGACGACCGACCCGATGCAGTAGATGGAATTCTGCGGATCTGCCAAGTACGCCTGAAACGCGGAGTCCACCGCCTCTTTCAATGTCTTCAGCCCGAACGTCACGGGGACGACCTTCGCGCCGAGCAGCTTCATGCGCAGCACGTTCGGCTGCTGCTTGGCGATGTCCACCTCGCCCATGTGGATCTCGCACGCCAGCCCGAAGTACGCGGCCGCCGTCGCCAGCGCCACGCCGTGCTGGCCCGCGCCCGTTTCGGCGATGAGCTTCTTCTTGCCCATGAACTTCGCGAGCAGGCCCTCGCCCATGCAGTGGTTGATCTTGTGCGCGCCCGTGTGGTTCAGGTCCTCGCGCTTCAGGTAGATGTGCGCGCCGCCGTTTTTCAGCGAGAGGGTCCGCGCGTGATAGACAGGCGTCGGGCGCCCCTGATACGTCTTGCGGATCATGCGCAGCTCGTTGATGAAGCGCAGATCATTCGCGATCCGATGGTACGCCTCGATGATTTCAGCAAACGGCTCCTCCAGCTCCGGCGGCAGGAACTTCCCGCCATAGCGCCCAAAGAAACCGTCCTTGTCCGGACTGCGCCCGAACCCCGCCTCCGATCCAACCGTATTCGTCTCCATAACCCGTCTCCTTTTCTGAATGAACCTTGTTTCTTCAAATAGAAACATCGTAGCGAATCCCTTCCGCGATTGCAAGCAGAAAAAGAAAAAAATTCAGAGCCGCGTTGCGGCGTAACCCATGACACCTAAAAACGGGGAGACGGGCATATCAAAGGAAGAGTATGCGAGGGTGACGCGCAAACACACGGTCAGGCCGCTTTCCCCGAAATATCGTCCCGGCATCCCGTACCCGCCGAACCACGAGACTACGGGACTAAACGTTACCCTTTCCGCACCCACATTGCAAAGGCAAAAACAGGGGGGGTGATTTTTTCTCGCGCAGGGGCGCGGAGACGCAGAGAGGTAATAGGCAATAGGTAGAAAAGAGCCAAGGAGGAAGTAATTCTCTCAAAAAAACAATCCTGCGAAATCCTGTTCATCCTGTCTAAAGATCGCGTTAATCCGTGGAACCTGAGGCTAAAATAAACACCTTCCCGCTTGTAAATGCCCCTCGTTTTGGTACAATACGGGACACGGGAATCAAACGCAAAGAGGGACGTATGTTGAAATGGGAAATCGGGCTGGGGTTGGTGTTGGCGTGTTGGGCAATGGCCGCGCTGGCGCAGGAGCGATACCCGTGGAACGATGCGCGGGTGACGTACAAGGGCGCGTGGCATGAGGTGACGTTCGGGGGCGCGGATGGCGAGTACGGGCTGTTCGCCATGCGCGGCGATGCGGCGGGCGCGAGCGTGGAGATGGCGTTCGTCGGTACGGCGGTGGGGCTGGCGCATCAGGCGGGCGGGCTGGGTTGGGAGTGGGGCGTCGTTCAGGAGGACACGGGGCGTCCGCTCGGCTCGGCGGAGGTGTGGGTCGACGGCAAGCGGGTGTCCGTCATCAACACGAGCGAGAACGGGCGCACGTGGCTCGCGCAGAACCTGCCGATGGGTGAGCATCACGTGCGGGTCGTCAACGCGGGGACGGGCGCAATCGTGGTCAAGGGTTTCTTCTGCGACGCGCTCAGCGGCGACCCCGAGGAACAGGAATTGTGGCGTTATGCCGCAGGGGTGCGCGGCGGCAAAGAGTGGCGGAGGCTTGCGTCGGCGTTCCTGAAAAACCGCAAGGGCGGGTTGAAGTTGGTCTATGAGGAGTCGCGTAAAACCGAGGAGGTGATCTCCCGTTTACACGCCATCCAGACCGAGCCGCCGCATGTGCCAATGACGGAGATAGAGAAGCGATACTGGATGCCGAACGCTGAAACAACCGCCTACCTTTCACGCCTTGCCCAATACCGTGAAATTATCCAAGAGGCGTTGCAAGAATCCGACGAGTTTATATCTAGGTTGGCAGATTCTATAGGAGACACGAGGATACTCGGTTTAACAATACCGCCCAGACCATGGGTGACCCACACGTACCTCTGGGCGCTTGATAGCGTGGAGAAATTTTTTGCAGAAGAAACGAAGCGTCTCCCGCCCGTCATCTTCTACACGGGCGCGCCGCTGCGTTCGGGGGCGGTGCCGAATTACATCTGGCAGGGGCAGCCGCTGGACAACCGTTTCGGGTGCAGCATCCGCATCTTCGACCCTTCCGCGCCGGATGCCGCGGCGAAGGTGATTTTCGCGGAGGAGGATTCCGTCATCATGGATCTCGAATTGTCGTTCGATGCGCGGACGGTGTTCTTCTCCATGCGGCGGCACCGCGCCCCGTGCTGGCACATCTACGAGATCGGCGTCGACGGCAGGGGGCTGCGGCAGATCACGGAGGGCCTGCATCACAATGTGTCGCCCGCGCCGCTGGCGGACGGCCGCATCGCGTTCATCTCGAGCCGCACGCCGGGCTACCACACGGTCTGCCAGTCGGGCCCGGCCACGCACGTGCACACCATGGCGCGTGACGGCTCGGACGTGCGCCGCCTGAGTTCCAACACGCTCACGGACTTCAACCTCAGTGCGCTGCGTGACGGGCGGCTGCTCTTCACGCGCTGGGAGTACGTCGACACCACGCTCACCTACCGTCAGGGCCTCTGGACGCAGCACCCCGACGGGCGGCAGTTCCAACTGTGGTACGGCAACACCCTCGTGGACCCGGCGACGATCTGCCAGGCGCGCGAGGTGCCGGGGCGTTACTGCGTTGTCGCGACGTTCGCGCCGCACCACCATTCGCCGCGCGGCGCGATCGGCCTCGTCACCAACCGCTCGGGCCCCGAGGCCCCGCGCAACACCGGCATCCGCTGGATCACGCGCGAGTTCCCGGCCGTGGTGGATCACGATTTCTTCTGGGCGTACTGCGACCCGTACCCCGTCTCCGAGAACCGCTTCCTCGTCTCCTACGGCGGCGGCGGCGCGGGGCGGTTCCGCATCTTCCTGCTCGACGAGATGGACAACAAGGCGCTCGTCTATGACGACCCCGCGACGAGTTGCTTCGGCGCGAAGCCCCTCCTCCCGCGCCCCGCGCCGGCCGCGCTGCCCGACCTGACGGCGAGCGCCCCCGCCACGGTGCGCGTCCCCGCCGCGCCGCCCGGCCAGCCGCAGGAAGAGGACGTCGCGCTCGGCTACCTGATGGTGACGGACGTGTACAGCGGCCTCGCGCCGCACGTCGCGCGCGGGCGCGTGAAAACCCTGCGCATCATGGAGCAGTTGCCCAAGACCATGAACCGCACATGGAACCCCGTGCTGGACCAAGGCCCGCTGATGAGCGCCGCCACCTACTACGCCAAGCGCGTGTGGGGCTACGCCCCCGTCGAGGACGACGGCTCCGCCTACTTCGAGGCCCCCGCGCTGAAAGAGATCTACCTCCAGGCCTGCGACGCCGAAGGCCGCGAACTCCAGCGCATGACCTCCGCCCTCAACCTCATGCCCGGCGAGACCCAATCGTGCGCGGGCTGCCACGAGAACCGCCAGACTTCCCCCGCCGCGCCGCGCCAGACCCTCGCCGCGCAACGCAGCCCCTCCGCGCTCACCCTCCCCGCATGGGGCAACGCGGGCATCCTCGACTACACCCGCGTCATCCAGCCCGTGCTCGACCGCACCTGCGTCGAATGCCACCAAGGGACCGCCCCCCCCAAGGGTATCCTGCTGACGGGCGACCACACGCGCTTCTTCTGTATGTCCTACGACAACCTCGTGCTGCTCTCGCGCTCCGACGATGTTTCCCGCGCGCGCTACACCGGCCGCGGCGACGCGCTCCCCCTCACGCAAGGTATCCACCTGCTCTGGGGCACGGTCACACCCTACGCCCCGCTCACCAGCGGCAGCCACGCCAGCCGCATCCCCGCCTTCTTCCGCCGCGAGCACTGCAAGAAAGACGTCCCCCCGGACGACCTGCGCCGCATCCACGAATGGCTCGACGCCATGCTCCCCTACTACGCCACCGCCGACCACGCCCACCTGCAGGCCAAAGGCAACCGCGACAAATGGGCCGACAAAGACAAGCCCGACCTCCTGCCGTGGTACACCGAACGCTTCGCCCCCGCCTACGAGCGCCGCTGCGCCGCCTGCCACAAAGACCCCCTCCGTTTCCACGGCGGCGAATGGCACCCCCTCTGGTCATGGGTCAACCTCACGCGCCCCGAATGGAGCCCCGCGCTCACCGCGCACCTCGCCAAGTCCGCCGGGGGCCGCGGCATACCCGCCGAAGGCTTCGCGTTCGGCAGCACCGACGACCCCGACTACCGCCTCATGCTCGACGCCCTCCGCGAGGCCCGCGGCCACGCCCTCGCCACCCCCGAGGCCGACATGGCCGGCTTCACCAACCGCGCCCACAATTGCGGCGAGTTCCGGTATTGAAAATGAGGAATCGCCGGGAGCGCAGGTGCCGGGAGCGCAGGGCTTCCGCCCTGCAGAACTGGGGACTACGGACTGCCGGGACTACGGCGGGGGACTTGGGGACGACGGGGGATGCTGTGGGGATTTAAGGGACGAAGGGGACCTAGGGGACGAAGGTGTTTCGCGTTGTCCCTTCGTCCTTTGTTGCAGGGCGGAAGCCCTGCGCTCCCGGCGCCACCCTCCCGGCGCCACGCTCCCCACTCCACCCTCCACTCTCCACCCTCCACACTCCAAAAAAAACTCCTCGCTTTTTGTTCCGCAATCTGTTAATCTGGTTTTTTTATGTTGAGGAAAGGAAAAATCGTCATGAAGAAAATCGCATGGATTCTTTCGGGGCTGCTGGCAGCAAGCCTCCACGCCACGACCTATTACGTTGACGCCAACGGGCCCAGCAACGGCGACGGGCGCTCATGGCGCAGCGCCAAGCGCTCGCTTCAGGCGGCGGTGGACCTTGCCATGGTCGCGGGCGATACGGTCGTCGTGACCAACGGCACCTACGCGCCCGTCACCGTCGTGGACGACCGCGCCATCACCATCCGCAGCGTCAACGGCGCCGCATCCACCTTCATTGACGCTAACAACACCAACCGCTGCGCCACCCTCGGGTATTGGGCGTGGATGACGGAGTTCGTCCCCCAACACAACACCGTGCTGGAGGGCTTCACCCTCATGCGCGGCAACGCCAACGCCCCCGGTGTCACGACGGGCGGCTCGGGCGGCGGCGCGTTTTGCGGCACGCTCAAAGACTGCGTGCTCACGGGCAACACGGCGGAGTACGGCGGCGGCGCGGCCCACGCCTGGCTCGACGATTGCACGCTCAAGTTCAACACGGCGGAGTACGGCGGCGGCGCGGATCAATGCGACCTCTTCGGCTGCACGCTCTCGGGCAACATGGCGGACGACGGCGGCGGCGCGTATCAATGCGACCTCTTCGGCTGCACGCTCACGGACAACACGGCGCACAACGGCGGCGGCGGCGCGGATCAATGCGACCTCTTCGACTGCACGCTCACGGGCAACACGGCGGACGAAGGCGGCGGCGCGGATGCCTGTTGGCTCGACCGTTGCACCCTCACGGGCAACGGGGCGGACTACGGCGGCGGGGCGGCTTACAGCACGCTCTACAACTGCCTCCTCACGGGCAACACGGCGGAAGACGGTGGCGGGGCGTATTACAGCACGCTCTACAACTGCACCCTCACGGGCAACACGGCGGACTACGGCGGCGGCGCGAATTACAGCACGCTCTTCAACTCCATCATCTGGGGCAACACCGCCTTCGACTACGCCCCCAACCATCAGGGCTGCACCCTCTACTACTCCTGCACCACGCCCGCGCCCGACCCCGTCTACGACCACGGCGGCAACATCACCTCGCCCCCCCTCTTCATCAGCCCCGGCGCGGGCGACTACCGCCTCCAGGCCGCGCCCGCCAAATCCCCCTGCATTGACACGGGCTACAACGCCTTCGTCCCGTGGAACTACGAGGCCCAATGGGGCTCCGACCTCGACGGCAACATCCGCATCTGGGGCGGCACCGTGGACATGGGCGCCTACGAGAGCGGCTCCCGCCCCTCAGTTGCCACCACGATCTACGCCGACGAGTCCCGCCCCGACGACGACGGCGACGGCTACTCCTGGGCGACCGCCAAAAAGACCCTCCAGGCGGCGGTGGACATCGCCCTCGTCGCGGGCGACACCGTGGTCGTCACCAACGGCACCTACGCCCCCATCCACACCGACAACCGCGCCATCACCATCCGGAGCGTCAACGGCGCCGCCCACACCTCCATTGACGGCGGCGACACCAACCGCTGCGCCATCCTGCGGCACGGCAGTGCCGACTCCGTGCTGGAAGGCTTCACCCTGAAGAACGGCAACGCCAACCACGCCAACGTCACCGTCTTGCAGTACAGAGGCGGCGGCGCGTTTGGCGGCACGCTCAACAACTGCACGCTCTCGGGCAACACGGCGAACCACGGCGGCGGCGCGTATGAGAGCATGCTCAACCACTGCACGCTCACGAGCAACACGGCGACCTACGACGGCGGCGGGGCGTATGACAGCACGTTCTACGACTGCGTGCTCACGGGCAACACGGCGAACGTCGGCGGCGGCGCGTGTGACAGCACGCTCAACAACTGCACGCTCACGGGCAACACGGCGGCGAACGGCGGCGGCGCGTATGACAGCACGCTGAACAACTGCACGCTCACGGGCAACTCGGCGAACGTCGGCGGTGGGGCGAGGCACAGCACGCTGAACAACTGCACACTCTCGGGCAACACGGCGGACGTCGTCGGCGGCGGGGCGGCTGACGGCGCGCTCTACAACTGCATCATCTGGGGCAACACCGCCCCTGACGGTCCCAACCATTCCGGCAGTTTTCTCGCCTTCTCCTGCACCACGCCCGCGCCCGGCTTCGCCTACGACTTCGGCGGCAACATCGAGGCAAACCCCATCTTCGCCAGCCCCGGCGCGGGCAACTTCCGCCTCCGGGCGAACTCCCCCTGCATTGACAAGGGCAACAACGACTTCGCCGTGGGGGACTTCGACCTCGACGGCAACTTCCGCATCCTCGGCGGCACCGTGGACATGGGCGCCTACGAGTGGGTCGCCCCCGCGCCCCCCGGCACCCTCTACGCCGACATCCGCCGCCCCGACGACAGCGGCGACGGGCTCAGTTGGCTCACCGCCAAAAAGACCCTCCAAGCCGCCGTCTCCCTCGCCTCCGAAGGCGGCGCCGTCCTCGTCGCCCCCGGCGACTACGAACCCATCTCCCGCACCGACAACGCCGCCATCACCATCCGCGCCGTCTCCGGCGCCACCCGCACCTGCATCGACGGCGGCAACACCAACCGCTGCGCCACCCTCGCGGCGTGGTGGAACAACGGCACCGCCACCGTCCTCGAAGGCTTCACCCTCAAACGCGGCAACGGCGGCGAAGGCGGCGGCGCGTGGGGCGGCACGCTCAACCGCTGCGTGCTGGCAAACAACCGGGCATACAGCGGCGGCGGGGCGTATGGCGGCATCCTCAACCGCTGCACGCTCACGGGCAACACGGCGACCTACGACGGCGGCGGGGCGTATGACAGCACCCTGACCGACTGCACGCTCACGGGCAACGGGGCATGGTACGGCGGCGGCGCGTGTGATAGCACCCTGACCGACTGCGTGCTGACGGGCAACGAGGCAGAGGTCGGCGGCGGCGCGAGTGAAAGCACCCTGACCGGCTGCTTCCTGGCAGGCAACGGGGCGTACTGGGGCGGCGGTGCGTATGCCGGCACCCTGACCGACTGCATCTTGACGGGCAACACGGCGGTGACAGACTACCACGGCGACGGCGGCGACGGCGGCGGCGCGTGTGAGAGCGACCTCGCCAACTGCGAACTCTCGGGCAACACCGCGGAAGGCAGCGGCGGCGGCGCGTATGACTGCACGCTCTACAACTGCACGCTCGCGGACAACCATGCGGGCGGCTACGGCGGCGGCGCGTGCGAGGGCACCCTCGACAACTGCGAGGTCAGGGGCAACACCGCGGAAGGCGTCGGCGGCGGGTCGGCGTTCGGCACGCGGGCGAACTGCCTCTTCACGGGCAACACGGCGGCGACCGGCGGCGGCGTGTACTACGGCGTGACCGTCAACTGCACCGTCGCGGGCAACACGGCGACGGACACGGGCGGCGGCACCTACATGGGCGTCATCGCCAACGCCATCGTCTGGGGTAACACCGCCCCCGACAGCCCCGACTATTTGGGCGGCACCTTCACCTACTCCTGCGCCCCCGGTCTGCCGCCCTCAAACGGCAACATCGCCGCCAACCCCCTCTTCGTGGACGCCCCTGCGGGCGACTTCCACCTCCAGACCGCGCCCACCCTCTCCCCCTGCGTCAACAAAGGGAACAACGCCGCCGTCGTCGGGCTCCGCGACCTCGACGGCGCCCGCCGCGTCTGGGACGGCACCGTGGACATGGGCTGCTACGAATCCGGCTCCCCGTTCGGCGGCACCGTCTTCCACGTGGACTGGAACAAGTCCGACGACTCCGGCGACGGGCTTTCATGGGCGACCGCCAAGAGCACCCTCCAAGGCGCGGCGGATGTCGCCACCCTCCTCGGCGACGTTGTGCTAGTGACCAACGGCACCTACGCCGCCGTCTCCGTCATCGGCGAACCCATCACCATCCGCTCCGTCAACGGCAAGGCGCACACCTTCATAAACGGTGGCGGCGCGCGGCGCTGCGCCATGCTCTACCACCCCGCGGACGGGAGCGGCAGCGCCCTCGTCGGCTTCACCCTCCAAAACGGGGCTGCCGGCGGCGGCAACGGCGGCGGCGCCCTCGGCGGCTTCCTCCTCGACTGCGCCCTCGACGCCAACCACGCCGACTACCTCGGCGGCGGCGCCGCGTACTGCCGCCTCCAAGACTGCACCCTCACGGACAACACCGTGACGGTCTACGGCGGCGGCGCCGCGGAGAGCGTCCTGCTCGACTGCGCCCTCACACGCAACGACTCCGACCACATGGGCGGCGGCGCATACGCGAGCCACCTGGTCAACTGCACCCTCGACCGCAACACCGCCGACTACGGCGGCGGCGCCGCGGACTGCGCGTTGACCGACTGCGCCCTCACCGCCAACGAGGCGCAATCCTACGGCGGCGGCTTCTACAGCGGCGGCGGCGACGGCTTCCTCCTCCTCCACTGCACCCTCTCCGGCAACAAGGCGCTCTACGGCGAAGGCGGCGGCGCCTACGGCAAATGCCAGATGTTCGACTGCCTCATCGAGGGCAACACCGCCAACGGTCACGGCGGCGGCGTCCACGGCACCGACACCGCCAAGATCGCCAACTCCCGCATCATCGGCAACACCGCCGCCAACAACGGCGGAGGCGCCTTCAGGTGCCACCTCCAAGACTGCCTCGTCACCGGCAACGAGGCGATGTACGGCGGCGGGATGGGCTACGGCGAGGCGTACAACTGCACCGTCGCCGGAAACGCCGCCCAGCGCGTCGGCGGCGTCCTCGGCTACGCCCTCCTCGCCAACACCATCGTCTGGGGTAACGACGCCCCCGCCGACCCCGACCACGACGGGCTCAGCGCCTTCCTCAACTCCTGCGCCCCCGGACTCCCCCCGACCGACGGCAACATTGCGTCCGACCCTCTCTTCGTCAACCCCGTGGGCGGCGACTACCGCCTCCAATCCGGCTCCCCCTGCATTGAAACAGGCGAAAACCACTGGGCAGGGCAGACCCGCCAGAACGTCGCCCAATTCCTCGACCACGTCGCAGGCTACCTCGCCGAACTCGAACGCAACTACAGCCAGATGACCGCCCTCTATCCCTCCCTCGCCCTCCCCCCCGTCGCCCTCCTCCCCCGCATCGCCCGCTACCACCCCGGCTGCGACCTCGACGGCAACCTCCGCGTCTGGGGCGACCGCGTGGACATGGGCTGCTACGAATACGGCTCCGTCCCCCCCGACGGCACCGACCCCGGCAACGGCGACCTCACCCTCCTCATCACCGCCATCCACGTCGGCGACCCCCTCCCCTCCGACCCCACCCTCCGCGAAATCACCCTCGACTTCGCCTACACCCGCGACGACGGCTCCAGCGGCGGCGGTTCTGGTGGTAGTGGTTCTGGTGGTGGCGGCGGTGGTTCTGGTTCTGGTGGCGGCGGTGGTTCTGGTGGTGGTTCTGGTGGTGGTGGTTCTGGCGGTACCCTCTCCGGCGTCACCATCCTCGTCCGCACCTGGCACGACCTCACCGCCCCGCCCGTCTCCCTCGCCCCCCCCGCCACCCTCCACGACCACGGTGCCGGCTCCGCCACCCTCACCCTCCACCT
>WRJS01000078.1 GCA_009778475.1 Kiritimatiellota bacterium
GGCCTCCCCCCCGCCGAATTGGGGGGGGGGGGCGGGGGGGGACCCCCGCCCCCCCCCCCCCCCGCCCCCCCCCCCCCCCCCCCCCCCCCCCCCCCCAAAAAAAAAAAAGTGTCCCACCCTTCACAATTTGGTACACGCGGCGCGGCCGTTTGTGCTATATTAACGGCGTGACGTTGACCTTGTAAGCGAGAACCGATGTGCAGAACGACCCTACAGTACGGATACACGTGCCGCCGACGGAGCGGATCGCCCGCGCGCCCGAGGGGAAAGCCGCCTTGGCCGACCCGGACGCGCTGGACTTGCCGCGCAATGAGCGCCTGTTCGAGCAGTACACCATCTACAGCAAAATCGGCGACGGCGGCATGGGCGTGGTCTATCTCGCGCGCGACCGCCACCTCGGGCGGTTCGTGGCCATCAAGCGGCTGAACACGCAGGCGCAGTCCAGCCCGGCCCTGCGGCAGCGCTTCCTGCACGAGGCGCGGGCCGTGGCCGCGCTCAGCCATGTGCACATCATCCACATCTACGCGCTCGGCGAGGATGAGGACGGCCCCTACATGGTGATGGAGTACATCGCCGGGCCGGACGACCCCGAGATCCAGAAGGAGCGGCAGGACGGCGGGCTGGTGCAGCCCAACCACCCGCTCACGCTCGACCAGTACGTGGCGCGGCACGGGCAGTACACGGCGGATGACGCGGTGGCGCTCGTCGTGAAAATCGCGCGGTCTGTGGCCTACGCGCACAGCTGCGGCGTCATCCACCGCGACCTGAAGCCCAGCAACATCCTGCTCGACAAAACCAACGAGCCGAAAATCGTTGACTTCGGGCTGGCGCGGCTGATGCACAAGGAGGAGTCCAAGCTGACCGTGCCGGGCGAGAAGCTGCTCTCGCTCGGCTACGGCGCGCCGGAGCAGGAGTCCGACGCCAGCCTCTCCGACGAGCGCGCGGATGTCTATGGCCTGGGCGCGTTGCTCTACTTCGTGCTGACGGGGCAGAACCCGCGCTACTTCCGCGAGCAGGACCTGCCCGTGCCGCTGCGCGAGGCCGTCGTCAAGGCGCTCGCGACCGACAAGGAGCAGCGCTGGCCCTCCGCGCAGGCGTTCGCGGATGAGCTCGGCAACATCCAGAGCAAGACGCGCATCGAGCTGCCCACGGTCAAGACCACGTGGCGCTGCAAGTGGTGCGACGCGGTCAACCCGCTCTCGCTCAAATACTGCGCCGAGTGCGGCTGGGACGGTTCGGAGATCTGCCCCGAGTGCGGCTCGGACACGTTCGTGGGCGTCCAATACTGCGGCAGCTGCGGGGCCGACGCGCGCGCCTACGAGATGGTGCTGGCCGTCCTGAAGAAAATGCGCGAGGTCACGGCCCAGCGCCGCTTCACAAGCGTGAACCTCTTCGCGGGGCGCATACACGGCTTCGAGCCGGCAGGGCCCGAGGGGCGCAAGCTCATCAACGAGATCGCCGACCTGCGCGCGGAGGCGGAGAAGAGCATCCAGCGGCGCACGCAGCTCAAAGACCAGATCCCCATGGAGATCCGGGCCGAGAACTACGAGCGCGCCGCGCTGTTCATCAAGCAGCACCGCGAGCTCTCGGAGGACCAGCACGCCTTCGCGCACGAGGCGCAGCAGCTGCCCGAGATGATCCTGAAGCGCGACCTCCAGCGCGCCGACCAGGCCCTGCGGCACCGCGACTGGCAGACCGCCTCGCGCATCTGCGACGAGCTGCTCGCCACCGTCGCGCCCAACAACCCCGAGTGCCGGCAGATCCGCAAGCGCATCCGCCTGCACCAGACCTGCAGCCAATGCCTGGGCGCCGCGGCCATCGCGCTCATCATCGCGCTGATGTACCTCGGCACGCTCCCGTATGCCGCGTACCGCCTGCAAGGCACGTCCAGCCGCGTCCCCTCCCGCCTCTACCGCCCCGGCGCCTGGCTTTACGACCAAAGCCCCCTCGCCCCCCTGCTCCGCCCCTACGCCAACCGCTGGCTGCCCGCCGACGCCACGCTCGCCGGATGCCTGAAGCCGCGCGACGACGCCTCCTCGGCGCTCGCCCCCACGGGCGCGGACCAGGCGTCCGACGAGCTGGAGCAGAAACGGCAGGAATACACCCGGCACGTGGAGGACTACGAGGCGACCCAGAAAACCGACCTGGCCCTCTGGCCCAAGGAGTACCTCCGCGAGCTCGACGATCTCATCGAGCGCCGCCGCACCCTCGCGGACTACTCCGGCTGGGAAAACGCAAGCGCCGAACGCAAACGCTTCATCGACACGCAGGAAATCGGCGAGATGATCGACGACGACGACACGCTCTCCGACCTCACGCGCCTGAAAAGCAAGTACCGCCAGACGCTCGCCAGCATCAAGCTCGCCCACAGCCGCGCCCTGCTCACCCTCAGCAAAAACTACATCAACGACCTGACCAAGACCCGCGCCTCCTACATGCAGGACGGCAAGATGGACCTCGCCACCGCCGTCAACGCCGAGATCAGCCGCGTGCGCAGCCTCCCCCACTACCTTGCGGCCGAGGCCGTGCTGGCGGACAGCGAGAACGTCTCCGCCATCGGCTCCACCTCGACCAACGAGGACAGCGTCAAAGAGCTCGCCGGCCTGCGCGAGGCCTTCGAGCGCGAGCTTGCCGAGGCCGAGCTCGCCGCCAACCAGAACGTCACCCAATGGCCCGAGAAATACACCGCCGAGCTGACCGACCTCATGGACACCTTCCAGCGCGAGCTCGACTACTTCGGCTGGGAGAGCGTCCGCGAAGAGATGGTGCGCTTCGACGCCGACCGCACCTTGCAGCCCCGGCACTTCATCACGCAGCCCCTGGCCCTCGCCACCCTCCAGCGCAAATACTACCAGATGAAGAACGACATGCGCCGCAACAAGGCCGAGCAGATCGTCTCCACCACCGAGAAATACGCCAAAGACCTGCTCGAGCTCCAGAAGAAACTGATGGTTGACAAGCAGATGGAGGCCGCCGCGCTCGTGCAGGCCGAGATGAAGCGCGTGCGCTCGCGCATCGACTACATCGACGCCCAGAACCTCCTCGCCCCCCCCGCCGCCCCCGCCACCGACCCCCCGCAGTGAGCGGGTGGCTCGTGAGCCACCCCTACTTATTACTTCCTCCTTATGAAAGACCTCCCCTGCCGCATCCTTCGCAACGCCCCGCTCAAAGCCGGGTACTGGACCCTCGCCCTCGACGCGCCCGAGATCGCCGACCGCGCCGCCCCCGGCCAGTTCGTCCACCTCCGCATCCCCTCGCTCGAGCCCTCCGCCCTGCGCCGCCCGTTCAGCATCTTCGGCGCGCGCGACGGCCACCTGCACATCCTCTACAAGACCGTCGGCCGCGGCACGGAGAAGATGAACGCGCTCAGCGCGGGCGACACCGTCACCGTCCTCGGCCCGCTCGGCAACGGCTTCCCCCTCGCGCCCCAAGGCGTGCCGCTCCTCGTGGCCGGCGGGTACGGCGTCGCGCCGCTCTGCTTCCTCGCCGCGCGCCTGCCCTGCAAAGGCCACGCCTTCATCGGCGGCCGCAGCGCGGACGACATCCTCGCCGGCGACGTGCTCGAGGATCTCGGCTGGGTCACCCACGTCACGACCGAAGACGGCTCGCAAGGCGAGGCCGGGCTTGTCACGTTCCCCCTCGACCGCGAGATCGCGCGCCTCAAAGCGGAAGGCCAGCGCGCGGAAATTTACGCCTGCGGCCCCGACGGCCTGCTGAAGGCCGTCGGGCAACGCGCCATCGCCGCCAAGGCACACGGCTGGCTCTCGCTCGACAAGCACATGGTCTGCGGCGTCGGCGCGTGCCTCGCGTGCGTGCAAACGATCCGCAACCCCGACGGCACAACCCGCCTCGCCCGCGTCTGCCGCGACGGTCCGGTCTTTAGCGCGCAGGAGATCGTGTGGTAAACGGTTGCGTCTGCAATGTTTTCCCTTGGCATTGTTACACATTGACCCGTCCAGTGGAACCACCCCGGGAGAGGAAGGAACCACCCCGTCAGCCTACGGCTGCCACCCCTCCTTTTGAGGGGGATTCTGCGCAGAAATTCCCCTCCTCTGGAGGGGTGGCAGCCGCAGGCTGACGGGGTGGTGGTTAATTCATAATGCATAATGCAGAGGACATTATGAATTATGCATTATGAATTATGCATTATGCCTCACCCGCGACGGCGCTCGTGCGCGGGCGGGATTTTGCGGACGCTGCGGTATTTGGCGACGGTGCGGCGGGCAATCGTGACGCCGCGTTCGGCGAAGGCGTGCTGGATCGCGTTGTCGGAGAGCGGGTCGGCTGGGTCTTCCTGCTCAATCATCTGGGCGATCTGGTCTTGGATGGATTTGTTGGAGACGCTGTCGCCGCTGGCGGTCTTCAGCCCGGAGGTGAAGAAGTATTTCATCTCGAACACGCCGCGCGGCGTGCGCATGTATTTGTTGGAGACGGTGCGGCTGACGGTGGTCTCGTGCTTGCTGACCTTCTCGGCGACCTCGGTCATGGTCATGGGGCGCAGGGCGCGGATGCCGTCGGTGATGAAGGCGGTCTGCGCATCGACGATCGTCTGCGCGATCTGGCGGATGGTCTCCTGGCGCTGCTCGATGCTCCTGATCAGGAAGGCCCCGGCGCGGATGCGCTCGCGGATGTAGGATTTCGTCTCGGCCGGCACGGCGGGGTCTTCGAGGAGTTTGCGGTAGTGCTTGCTGATGTGGATGTGCGGCAGCAGGCCGCCGTCCACCTTGGCGACGTAGCGGCCTTTCTCTTTGACCACGATGACCTCCGGCTCGACGTACTCGACCTCGCTGCGCTCGAACGCGCGGCCGGGGCGCGGGTTGAACGTGCGGATGAACGCGACCAGCCGCTGGAGCTCGTCGGGGGTGAGCGCGAGCGCCTTGCAGAGGAATTTCTCGTCGTGCGCGGCGAGGCGCTCGAGGTGCTTGTCGATCAGCGCGCGCGCCTCGTCCTCCCACGGCGAATCCTCGATCTCGCTGAGCTGGAGCAGGAGGCATTCGCGCAGGTCGCGCGCGCCGACGCCGGGCGGGTCGAACGTCTGCACGACGTTCAGGAGCGCGATGAGCTCGTCCTTGCTTTTGCCGGTGACCATCATCAGGTCGGGGAGGCTGCCGGTGAAATAGCCGTCGTCGTTGATGTTGCCGATGAGCAGCACGGCAATCTCGCGGTCCTCGGCGGACAGCGCGGTCAGGGGGACTTGCTCCAGCAGGTGCTCCTGCAAGGAGACGGGCTGGCGGATGGAGTCGTAGAAGTGCTGGCGCTTCTCCTCGTCGTCCTCCGCGGCCGGGGCGTTCTCCATGCCCTGCAGGAAGTAGTCGCGCCACTCGTCGTCCTGCCGCAGGAGCGCGTCAACGTCCGGGCTGAAGTCAAGTTCCCCGTCCGCGGCGGCGGGCCCGGCGGGCTCCGGCTCGATGCTGGACGCCACGACCTCGTTCGGCGAGACCACATCCTCAATCGCGGGGTTGACGGACATCTCCTTCAAGATCGCCTGCCGCAGCGCCAGCACCGGCATCTGCAGCATCTCGAGCGACTGGCGCAACTGCGGCACCATCGTCTGCACCTGCCGCTGCTGTTGCACCATGCTTATGGAAGGAGAGGGCATAGGGGGAATTAGGAATTAGGAATTAGAAATTAGGAATTAGGAATCCTGTAAAAAAAAAACACCCGTCTGTTTTGATTTAACCACAATAGGCACAATAGAATTCACAATGGACACTATTTTCAATACATTGCCATTGTGTCTATCGTGAAAACCATTGTGTCCATTGTGGTTAAAAAAACATATGCGCCCCGAAGGGGAAATCCTGTTCATCCTGTCAAAAAAAGAATTCGCGCTCATGGCCTTCATTTCTCATTCCTAATTTCTTATTGCAAGGCGGAAGCCTTGCGTTCCCGGCAATTCCTAATTCCTAATTTCTAATTCCTAATTATTATAACGCCTCGACGCACCAGCCGTGCGCGTCCGGCAGCTCAGCGTACTGGATGCCTTGGACGGTCTCGTAGAGTTTCTGCAGCACGGGTCCGCAGCCCGTCTCCGAGCCGATGCGGATGACCGTGCCGCCGCGCCGTATCTCGCACACGGGCGTCACTACCACCGCCGTCCCGCACGCGCCGACCTCCGCGAACGACGCGACCTCCTCAAACGGCACGGGGCGCACCTCCACGGGCATGCCCATGTCCCGCGCGATCTGCATCAGTGTGCGGTTCGTCACGCTCGGCAGGATGGACGGCGACTCGGGCGTCACATAACGGCCGTCCGCAGTGATGCCGATGAAGTTAGACGTGGCGAACTCTTCGACGAAGCGGTGTTCCTTCGCGTCGAGGTAGAGTTCGACGGGGTACCCCGCTTGCTTCGCGCGCTCGTGCGCGTAGAGGCTCGCGGCGTAGTTGCCCGCAACCTTCACATGGCCCACGCCCAGCGGCGCGGCGCGGTCATACTCGTCAAAGACGAACGCCTTCACCGGCTGGAGGCCGCCCTTGTAGTACGGCCCGACGGGGATCACCAGCACGATGAACGTGTACTCGTTCGCAGGCGCCACGCCGATCTGCGCGCCCGTGCCGATGAGCAGCGGGCGGATGTACAGCGCGCCGCCCGTGCCGTAGGGCGGCACATACGCCTCGTTCGCGCGGATGACGCGCCGCACCGCCTCCATGAACAGCGCCTCGGGGAACTCCGCCATGCACGTGCGCCGCGCCGTGTCCATCATGCGCCGCGCGTTCTCCTGCGGCCGGAAGACGCGGATCCTCCCGTCCTTGCAGCGGAACGCCTTCAGGCCCTCGAACGCCGCCTGTCCGTAATGCACGCACGACGCCGCGATGTGGAGATTCAGGTACGGCTCCTCCACGAGCGTCCCCGCGTCCCACGCGCCGTCCCGCCACACATAACGGATATGGCAAGCCGTATCCATGTACTTGAACCCCAGCGAACACCAGTCAATCTCTTGCATCTCAAACCCTCTCCGCGCCTTCGCGCTCCTCACCGTTTTCCGCGTAGAATAGCAGGTTCTGTGCCAAAGTCAAGCTCTGTTGAGGTGGCTAAATGACTACATGAAGGGGACGGGTGGGAGTCAGGGGACGAAGGTGGTTTCCCCCTGTGTCCCCTGTGTCCCCTTCGTCCCCTTTCCCCTCACATCGCGTCGAGCAGTTTCCAGACGCGGAGGAGTTCGGAGATGCCCCATGCTTGGGCGCCGCAGCCGCGCGGGGCGTGGGGGGCGTCGCCGTCGCAGATCTCGGGGGTGTGGCAGAGGCAGCCGCGGTTGATGAGTTCGGCGGATGAGCCGAGCAGGGAGAGGGCCGCAGGCTTCGCTTCCGCGCCGTAAACGTTCACGAGGGCTTCGGCGTAGAGGGGGAATTGCCATGTCCAGGCGGTGCCGTTGTGGTAGGCGGGTTTGCGGCGAGTGTCCTCGTCGCCGAGGTAGCGGCCGCAGTAGGGGCGGTGGGGGTCGTTGAGCAGCACGCCGTCGCGCACGACGGGGATGCCGGCCTTGACGGGGCGGTCGGCGAGGCTGCGGATCGCGCCCGGCACGAGCAGGCATTCGCACGCGCGGACGATGGCCTTGCAGGTCTCGCGGTCGCGGAGTGCGCCGAGGGTGACGGCGAGCAATTGGTTGGGGCGGAGCGCGTCCTCTTGCTGCGCGTCTCTGGCGGGGGTGCCGGGCGCGGCGCGGAGGCAGTCGGCGAGCCAGCCTTCGGGGGTGGCGAAGAGGCGGGCGAGGGAGTCGGCGGCCTGTTCGGCGAGGGCGTTCCATGAGGCATCGATCGCCCGCGCGGCGAGGCGGAGGGACGCGACCCACAGGGCCTGTATCTCGACGGGGTAGCCTTGGCGGGGGGTGGCGGCGGGGTGGTTGGTGTCCATCCATGTGTAGTGCGCGGGGCTGTGGATGAGGGCGCTGGCGGGGTCCATGCGGATGCCGTTGGGGGTGCCGTCGCGGTAGTGGGTGAGGATGGAGGTGATGACGTCGCGGAGGGTGCGGCCGCCGCAGGGGGCGTCGAGGACGGTGTCGTCGCCGAGCGCGATGAGGTCGGCGGCGGCGACGCAGAGCCAGAGGGGGGCGTCGGAGGTGTCGCGGTTGGCGCTGTCCTCGCCGCGGATCATGTTGGGGAGGGTGCCGCGGTCCTCGAAGCGCCCGAACTCGCGCAGGATGCCGAGCGCGGTGTCGTGCCGCCCGCTGGCGATGATGCCGCGCAGGGCGATGAGCGTGTCGCGCCCCCAGTCGAGGAACCACGGGTAGCCCGCGATGACGGTGTGGAGGCTGTCGCGGCGGACGATGTAGAGGGAGAGGGCGCGGGCGAGCGTGTGGAGGGTGGAGGGTGGAGGGTGGAGTGCGTTTTCGCGGTTGCGGTCGGTTGCAGTCGAGTGCAGTCGATCGCCGTCGATTGTCTCCTCCCGGCTCGCCGTGAGCGCGGTCTCTTGGCCGCCCGCGAGGGGTATCTCGAACCAGCCGGGGCTGTAGAGGTCGCCGGAGGGGTCGAGGCCGCGCTGCTGCTCTTCGGGGTGCGGGATGCCGTGTGTCCATTCGGGCTGCTGGCGGTAGGTTCCGTAGGCGGTCTCGATGGCGAGCGTCTCGCCGTCGGCGGGGGTGAAGGCGAAGCCGCGCGGGGTGAGCGCGGTCGCTGCGGGCCATGCGCGTCCGGGGCCGTCGGCGGCGTTCGTGGTGCAGTGGAAACTGCGCCATTCGATGTCGGGGCGCAGGATGACGGTGACGGGCTCGCGCGCGTCGAGCGCGGGCGGCGCGTCGTCGCGGCGGACAATGAAGCGTACGCGGTTGGCGCCCTCGGCCATCTCCAGGCGGAACACGATCGGCGCCCACTGCCCCATGCCGCACGGCACGGCGAAGCGCCACTGCGCGGTGCGCCCGGCGGGGTCGGCGTCGAACTGCGTGAGGCAGGTGGCGTTAATCTCCTGCGAGTAGCCGCAGTAGTTGAGCCACGCGCGGCAGCGGGTCCAGAAAATCATCTTGTCGGCCGGCACGCGCGGGTGCGGGTTCACGGCGAGGAGGCAGTCGTACTGGCTGCGGATCTCGCCCCACGCCACGCGCGTGTGCGCCATCGCGCCCGCGCCGTTGGAGAGCACGACGTGGGTGCCGCCGCCCGCCCGCACCTGCTCGCCCGTGAGGCGCGTGACGATGCGCACCGCGCCGCCCGGCGGCAGGATGAGCAGGGCCGAGCGGTCGCGGCGGGCGTTCGGCGCGTACACGGTGGTCTCGAGCGTGCGCCGCTCCGCAACGTCGCCGCCACACGGCGCGACGGGCAGCAGCACGCCCCATTGGCCGTCGTCGAACAGCACGGCGGACTCGGCGCAGAGCGTCCGGCCGTCGGCGGCCTTCACGGTCGCGTCGAACGGGTGCGGGGCGCGCGCGAACAGCACGTTGCCGTCCGGCACCATCACGTCGCGGCGCGTGTCCTCGGGCCATTGCCACGCCGTGCGGCGCGGGAAGGCGGGCAGGCATTCCCGCCTGTCATGCGTCGGCGTTTCATGGACAGGCAAGAATGCCTGTCCCCCCGTCTCCAGCGCGAGATGGGTGCGCAGGATCATCTGGCTACGGCGGCGGCGCATGATATCCGGCGGCTCGCGGCACGGCGCACCCGCCAGCGCATGGTCGAGGCGCGTGACATCCTCCGCATGATACGTCAGGCACGCGGCCTGCCCCGGCGCCAGCGCGAACTCCGGCGCGTCCAGCGTGTGCGCCGCGCCCGTCAGCAGATCCCACACGGCCGCGGGCGCGAACGCCACGCCGTCCCACCGCGCCACCTGCCCGCACGCGCAGTCGAGGTTGACCAGCACGAGCAGGTCGTTGTCCGTCAGCGTCTCGCGCACGACCGCGACATACGCGCCGTCGCCCTGCTGGATCATGCGCAGATGCACGCCCGCGCCGAACGCCGGGTGCGTCGCGAGCAGCGTGTTGAGCCGCGCGATCTCCGCCACCTGATTGCTCTCCGCGCCCCAGTTCAGCGGCGGTGCGCCGTGCACGTCGATCTTCTCCGTCGCGAACCACTCCACGCCGTTGGCGATGCCGAACGCGCCTTGGTGCGACACCAGCGCCGCCAGCGCCGTGCGCATCCGCGCATAGGCCTCGCCGCCCCGCGCCGCGAGCCGCGCGTTGTCGTGCGTCTCCGCGAAATGGATCAGCGGCCCGCACCGCTCCGCCAGCGCCACCGTGCCCGGCAGGTACGCCTCCAGCGCCGCGCGCCCCTCCGTCTGGAACAGTTCCGAATACGCCCAGTTGAGGTTGGCCCGCGACAGCAGCCCCTCCGTCACCGCCACGCTCCCGCCGAGGCCCTCCAGCAGGAACACCGTGTCCGGGTACTCCTCGCGCACACGCGCCACGATGTACGCCCACGTCTCCTGCGGGATCATGTAGCCCGCGTCGCAGCGGAAACCGTCCACGCCCTGACGGCACCAGAACAGGAACACATCCGCCATGTACGCCCGCAGGCGCGTGTCCGCGTAATCCAGTTCCGCGAGGTCCGCCCACGTCACGCCCCACGCGCCCGGCGACGCGAACGCGCCGTCCGCGCCGCGCCGGTACCACTCCGGGTGATGCGTCTGCAACGTCGCCGCCCAGCCCGTGTGGTTCGCCGGCAGGTCGAGGTAGAGATGCCCCGCGCGGGCATGCACCGCGTCCGCCAACTCACGGAACTGCTCCATGGGCGTCGCGCGCGTGTCGAACTCCGCCAGCGCGGGATCGACGGACAAAAAATCCAGCGCCGCGAACGCCGAGCCGTAGCGCCCCATGCGCCCGAAGACCGTCGGCACCGGGAACACCGGCAGCAACTGCACCACGCGGAAACGCATCCCGCACAGGATGTGGTCCAGGCGGCGGACGAGGCCGCGGAACGTCCCCGACGGCGGGATGACCGTGTAGCCGCGCCCGTCCAGCGCGCGCTCATGCGCCGCCGTGTCGTCGCTGCCCGGGTCGTGGGGCGCCTCGCCGAACTGCCGCACGAACGCGCAATACACCGTGTTCGCGCAGGCCGTGTGCGCCGGCTCGACCTTGACGCGCACATCCTCGCCCACCGGCCACAGCGGCGCCGCCGCGCCCTCCTCGAAGAAACACGCCTTGCCCGCGAAGACGCCCACCTCGACCAGCGGCACGCGCACCGCGAACACCCCCGGCGCCGCCTCGCGCATCGGGATGTCGTGCCAGTCCCGCGCCAGCATGGCCCCGCCCGACTCCGTGCAGGCGATCACCTCCCGCCGCCGCACCGGCGCCCGGCCCACGTTCGTGCGGAACGCCGCCCGCCCCCGGCGCGGCGCATCCAGCCTCAGCGTCACCTCCAAGACATCACCCGACCACCTCAACAAAAACTCACCCGGACACGGGAACTGCTTCAACATTCTGGATTCCTTTTTTTGGGGGGAGAGTTTAACACAGCATCATGCGGCATTGGAAGCTGAAAAAGCGGAACCGGCGGTTACTTCCTGATTGACAAAACGGCGCGTGGCATGAGAAAATAACAAACCATGAGAGACAAAATCCTGTTTGCATTTTTGACCGCGCTCGCGGCGCTCGCGGCCGTCGCTGAGGTGCAGTCCCCTTTCGACATGGCCTTGTGCCTCGAGAAGAGCCTTTCGGAGTTCGCCGGGGCCCTCTCGCCGGACGCGGGCGAGCCTTGCGCTTGTTATCAGGGCGTGCTGCCGTTTCCGGAGGCCGACCCCGCGGGTTTCCCGCAGGCCTTCATCGAGGGCCTGAGCGCCGCCACCGCGTTCGGCGTGACCGTCTGGCCCGCCAACCTGCGCGTGGACGATGCCAGCGGCGTCACCTTCTTCTACAACGCCCAGAGCAATGCGTTCTGGGAGGTGCCGCCGGTCGGGGCGTACAGCGCGGACTGGATCGAACAACTCCACGGCAACGCCGACACGCCGCTGATGCAGGCGCTCCTGCGCCCTTCGCACGTCGTGGCCCAGTGGCTCTTCATCGCGGAGGCGGATATCCCGGCGTATCACGCGGCGCGGCTGGCCGTCCTCGCGCCGGGCGGGCCCGCGCCCCTGCCGCCCGCAGACCCCAACGCCCCGCACCTGCGCGTCACCGCCTTCGCGCCCGCGGCCGATGCCCACCTCTTCGCCTCCGCGTGGAACGCCGCAGCCTACTTCCCGCTCGCGCGCATGGACGTGTGGTTCACGCACGACCTGCTCGCGCCGGAGTGGTCATGGGTGCGCTCCGTCGCCGTGCCGCCCGCGGGCCCCGTGCGCACCGCGTTCTTCGACGTGCCGCGCGCGATGCTCCCGCCCGCCGACCCGTCGCTGTTCGCGCACGACCCCGGCTGCACGCCCGTGACGAACATCGTGGTCTCGCCGCTCGCCCCCGGTGTCAGTTACACCAACGCCGTGTGCGACTGCGCCAGACCCGCCGCCCCCGCCGGGTTCTTCCGCCTCGGCATCCCGGACCCCTCGCAGAACATCCCCGCGTGGTGGCGCGTGCTGCACGGCCTCGCGCCGTATGACTCATGGGAGGATTTCATCGACTTCACCGGCGACGGCAACACCAACCAGCAGAAGCACGGCCTTGGGCTCAACCCGATCGCGCCGCCCGGCGGCGGCGTTGGCGCGGCCATCCTCTACCGCTACGATGACGACGACCGCCTCACCCACACCTTCGCCGGCCCAGACGGCGACGCCGCCGTCCGCAACCTCACCCCCGCCGGCAACCCCGCCGTCCAGCAGGAAAGGAACGCGCAATGAAGAAGAGAGTTTCGAGTTTTGAGTTTCTAGTTTCTAGTTTCCAGTTTCTAGTTTCTCGTTTGCGATTCCGACTGCCATCGATTGCATTCGATTGCATTCGACTGCGCCCGAACCCCAAACTCCGAACCCCGAGCGTCTTATCACCTATTACCTATTACCTTTTACCTATCACCTATTACTTATTACCTATTACTTTTTCCCTCGCGCAGGATGAGCCGTTCGGCTGGCATATCCGGGGTGTTCCGGACGGCGTGAGTTTCAGTATCGAGGCTCCCGTCGAGTTCCCCCCGCTTGCGCCCCAGCCCGTCATCACCAACACGCCGCCGCCGGGTCCCGTGCCAGCCGCTCAGGTCACGCGGGCCCCTGCCGACGTCATCGACCTCGGCGTCGAGGAGACCCTCCCGCCGTCCGATTTCGCGCGGGTCAAGGAACTCGCCCGCGGGCTGGACTACGACTGGGAGAAGTGCTACCGCTTCGTCCGCGACCACATCGCCTACGTCCCCTACGCCGACATCATGCGCGGCCCGGAGCGCACGCTGCTCGACCGCGAGGGAAACGACGCGGACCAGTCGTTCCTCCTGCTCGCGCTCCTCCGCGCCTCGGGTTACGACGCCACCGTCAACCTCATTTTCGCCTCTACCAACAGCCCCGTCACCGGATTCCGCATCCCCCTCTACGACCACGACGGCAACACGCCTTACAACGCCGCCGACTGGCTGGGCATCGACACTGCCGGAAAGGCGACCGCCGAAATCTACACGAACGCCGCCATGCGCCTCATCACCGCCGGATGCTCCGCCTTTTACGTGACCTCTGCGGGCGTCCCATGTATCCTCACGGACCATTACTGGGTGGCGCTCACCGTCGATAACGTCACGCGCGACCTCAACCCCGCCTTCAAGCCCTCCCTGCGCACGCCCGGGCGCGACATCCCCGCGGACATGGGCTACAGCCAGCCGGACGTGATCGCGGCGGCCGGCGGGGCAGTGTTCACGTATGAGGGCATCGGCAACTTCAACACATCGGCGCTGGCCTCGCGCCTGAACACGTACGCGGCGACCCTGCGCGGCAAATGGACGAATGCCAACGCGGCCGCCTCATCCTACATCGGCGGGACAGCGATCGTCCCCCTGCCCGCTGACGACGGCGTGTACTTCCGCGGCCAGTACAGCGGGTTCATCGATTTCCATTCCGTCCCGGATGCCGTCCAGAACTTCTGCCGCACGCCCATGACCATCAAGCACGGCACAATCGACAAGACGCTCTACCTCGACGAGCTCGGCGCGCGCGGCCTGTGGCTCTCCTACACCAACGCCCCAGGATCCGCCGACACCAACGCCGTCCTCTGGCTCGACGACGCCAAAATCGCCGAGGAGCCCGTCGGCTCGTCCTCCGCCTCCAGATCGATGCTCCTCAATGTCGACTACTACACGGCCCCGAAGTTAGCGACCTACACCCTCACGCGCGACACGTCCTACGCCTACGCCATCCCCGTCGGCTTCGACGGCGACACGCCCGGCGGCATGAGGGCGTGGGCGACAGAGGAACTCGCCCGCCTCCGCGCCGACGGCGTGCCAAGCACCGCCCCGCGCATGAAGGCCGCCACCCTGCAGGTCGCGGGACATCAGTGGCTGGCGCAGACCGCCATGCTCGCCGCCGCCCGCAACCTGATCGCGGGGACCGACCGGCGCTGCTTCTACAACATCGGCCTCGCAGCCCAGGCTCGCGCACCCTACGTGGACATGAAGAACGCGTTTTCCCACGCGACGGGCAATGTCACGAACTTCAGCGGGCGCCTGCTCTTCGACAGCGCACTGGAGCACGCCGTGCTCGAGCAGCTCGGCATCCCCGCCGTCTCCACCGTCAAGATGCTGGAGGTGGCGAGCACCAACAGCACCGGAGTCCACTTCGCCACCGCCGCCAACTACAGCACCATTCGCCCCCAGCTCCGCAACTACACCCCCGATGACCTCGACACGTTCGACGCCGCCATCGCCGCTGGCCACTTCCTGCTCCTGTCCCGCAACGGCAGCAACACGCTCAACCGCTGGACGGGCCACGGCTATATCGAGCACGGCCTTTCCGCCCCAGACACGGTCACGACCCGCATGGCCATCAGCGGCGGCCTCAACGGCGGCTTCGGGGTCACGGACGGCATCATGAACGCCGCCAACGTCGATGAGCTGACCCGCCGCCTCCAGAACGCCGCCATCCGCGAGACCTTCGCCGCCGACCCCGTGGCCATGCCCTCGGGCGCGTTCACCGACGCGCGCGCCGACCTCGCCCTCAACGCCAAGACCCCCCTCATCTGGACCCGCCGCTACGACTCGCGCGCGCGCCACACCGACGGCCCGCTCGGCAAAGGCTGGTCCCACGCCTACGAGGCCACCGTCAAGACCTTCTCCGACCCCGACGCCGTCATCGCCGCCCGCGGCCCCGTCGAGGCCCTCATCCCCACCGCCGTCGCCATCGCCGTGGTCGAGGACATACTCGCGGACCAAGGCCCCGCCCTCGCCCCACGGGAGCGCGCCCGCCGCCTCATGATCGCCGCCCTCACCGTCCAGTGGTGGACCCGGCAGCTCACCGGCACCGCCGTCGCCGTCAACCTCGGCACGCAGTCCCTCACCTTCCAGAGGACGACCGCCGGCGCCTACGCCCCCTACCCAGGCGTCACCGCCACCCTCACCAAGCCCACCTCCAGCACCTACACCCTCAAAGAGCGCCTCGGCAACACCTACGCCTTCAACCTCCTCGGCAACCTCGACCACATCACCGACCCCTCCTCCCAAACCACCACCCTCACCTACTCCTCCGGCAAACTCGCAAAAATCACCGGCCCCTTCACCAAGACCTACACCATTACCTGGAGCGGCAACCGCATCAGCAAGGTCACCGACAACGGCACCCCCTCCCGCACCGTCTCCTACTCCTACAGCGCGGACGGCTGCCTCACCAACGTGCTAGACGCCGAGGGCCAGCGCTGGGCCATGACCTACGGCCCCGCCACCCGCACCCTCCTCACCCAGACCGACCCCCTCGGCAACGTCACCATCGCCAACGCCTACAACGCCCTCGGCCAGGTCACCAACCAGATCGCCGCCAACGGCCAGCCCTGGACCTTCGGCTACATCGCCGGCCTCGCCGCATGGGACGAGGACCCCCTCGGCAACCGCCTCACCAGCACCTTCGACCCCGACGGCCGCCTCCTCCGCCGCACCGGCCGCGACGGCGCAACCACCGACCACGCCTACGACGGCCACGGCCACCTCACCCGCCGCACGGACCCCCTCGGCCGCATCGACACCTTCGACTACGACGCGCACGACAACCTCACCCGCACCGTCCAGAACGCGACCCCTCATCCCTCATCCCTAACACCTGACTGCACCATCACCAACCTCTTCCACTACGACGCCCTCAACCGCCTCACCAATTCCTGTACGGGCGGTTCACAAACCGCCCCCCTGACCACTGGCCACTGGCCACTGACCACTACTTTCGCCTACGACTCCAAGAACCGCCTCATCAAAACCACCCGCCCCGACGGCACCTCCCTCAACACCACCTACGACTCCACCGGCCGCGTCACCGCCGAAAAGACCCTCTCCCCCTCCGGCGCGCTCCTGCGCGACACCGCCTACGGCAGTTTCTTCTACGGCATGCCCCAGACCGCCACCACCAAGGGCCCGGGCCTGCCCTCCGCCGGGATCGTCGAGAAGCGCGCCTACACCCAGAAGGGGCTCACCGCCACCCGCACCGACGCGCGCGGCAACACCACCGCCTACACCTACGACAAGCGCGGCCTGCCCCTCACCGTCAAAGACCCCCTCAACAACACCACCACGTTCACCTACGACGCCGCCGGCCGCCTCCTCACCACCAAAGACCCGCGCGGCAACGTCTCCAGCAACGCCTACGACACCGCCGGCAACAAGGTGGCGCAGGCATTCCTGCCCGCGGGCGCCCCTGCCTCACAGCCTTACAGCCTCACAACCTTCTCCTACGACCCCCTCGACCGCCTCCTCTGGACGAAAGACCCGCGCGGCCACACCGTCACCAACGCCTACGACGACGCCGGACGGCTCACCGGGACGATGACGCCGACGGGGGACAACGGACTACGGGCCACGGACTACGCCCACGACCTCGCGGGCAACCTCCTCCAGACCACCGTCTCCGCAACCGCCCCCACCTATCACCTATCACCTATTACTTATCACTTCTCCCACGACCCCCTCGGCCGCCTCCTCACCACAGTGTCCCCCACCGGCCTCGTCACCTCCAACGCCTACGACGCCGCGCACAACCTCATCTCTACGCACCGCTCCTCCCCGACCGATTCCTCATTCCTAATTCCTAATTTACACTTCGGTCACGATGCCGTAGGCAATGTGACCGCCAAGACCCGCCCCTCCGGCGCCACCGACGCCTTCGCCTACGACCACCTCGGCAACACCACCGCCCACACCAACGCCGAAGGCCGCGCCTACACCATGTCCTACGACGCGCTCGGCCGCCTCATTGCCGCCACCAACGCCCTCGGCCAGCAGGTTTTCCGCAACACCTACGACAACGCGGGCAACCTCACCAGCCGCACAGACGGCGAGGGCTTCTCCGTCGGCCACACCTACGACGCGATGAACCGCCTCACCTCCACCGCCACCACGATTCCTAATTCCTCATTGCTCATTCCTAATTCGTCGTTCACCTACGACGCTTGCGGCAACATGCTCACCGCCGCCAACGCCCACGCCACCCTCACCTTCGCCTACGACGGCATGAACGCCCTCACCTCCGCCGTCACAAAGATTTCTAATCCCTCATTCCTGATTACTAATTCGTGGCAACGCGACCCCGGCGGCCTCGTCACCAACCTCGTGTACGCCCCCGGCCAAAACGTCTCCTACGCCTACGACGAAGAAGGCCTGCTCACCTCCGTCAAAGACTGGCTCGGCAACCAGTGGACTTTCACCCGCGACGCGATGGGGCGCAAGGTGGCGCAGGCATTCCTGCCTGCGGGCAACGGGGGGCAGACGTCCCCGTCTGCCGCCTACACCTACGACCCCGCCGGCCGCCTCGCCTCATGGCAAGTCGGCACCCTCGCCGGCCGCGCCATCACCTACGACGCCCTCGGCCGCCGCACCCGCGACGACATCACCGCCGGCCCCCTCCCCAAGCCCACCCTCCAGCGCACCGCCCAAAACACATTCGACGCCGCCGACAAACTCGTGTCCGCCAGCGTCCGCTACGGCCAGGGCGCGGACTCCACCCCCCACATCACCGAAACCTTCCACTACGACAACAACGGCGCACTCACCAACTGGTTTTCCCCGATTCCTAATTCCTCATTCCTAATTACTAATTCGTTATCCCTAACGTACAACGCGCTCGGCCAGCTCACCTGTACGGGCGGTTCACGAACCGCCCCCGCCGCCTCCTTCGCCTACGACGCGCTCGGCAACCGCCTCGGCATCGCCCCCTCCATCTGCTCCCTTGACATGGGCTATCTCATCACCGACCACGCCGACCCCCTCAAACGCCCCCTCATGGAGGTTGACGACGAGGGCGAGGTGATGCTCTGCTACATCTGGGGCGACAACCAGTTGCTCGGGATAATCGACCCCTACGACGGCGACCTCATCATCGCCCACAGCGACGACTTCGGCAATGTCATCGCCCACACGGACTCCGCCGGAAACGTCCTCTTCACCGCCGCCTACGGCCCCCACGGCGAGGACTGGGGAAGCACCGGCTATAACTTCACCCCCTTCGGCTGGCTCGGCGGATATGGGGTTCAGTTGCTAGAAACCGACACGCCACTGCGGTTGTATTTGACAAGGCATAGGGTGTATTCCGCCACGCTGAACAGATTCTTGTCAAGCGACCCCCTCGGTCTCGCGGGCGGTCTGAATTTGTATATGTACGGGGAAGGCAACCCCGTGGCGTACATGGATCCATTGGGGCTGTGTGCGCAATATACTCACTTGGGCGGAGGCTTCTGGGAGGGCCTGCAAGGCGGCGGCTCAATCATTGCAAGCACATTCACGCTCGGCTACTCAGACGTGTGGGGCTGGACGGACTCCTCGCAGTATCAGGGAACAGAATATACGGTTTCGCGCGTGTCGGCGGCAGTCGGGGCGCTGGCATTTGTGCAAGCCGGCGCCCTGTACGCATCAGAGGCGGCCGGGGCCGCGCTAGTGAATTGGGGCGCGGGCGCGGCCGGTGCTGGCGCGGCGGCGCAACAGGTCTTTTATTCTGGTAGTACAGCTGCACAAAGGGCTGCTGAGACATTTGCAAGAGCCAATAACGGTATTGTCATAACAGACACTCCTGCTGGACAGGCAATCGTTAACCAAAATCTTCCTTGGTT
>WRJS01000079.1 GCA_009778475.1 Kiritimatiellota bacterium
GCGCGGCGTGGGGCCAAGGGGGCAGGAAGCCGCCGCAATGTGTCTAACGGCTCGCGGGGACGCTCGCCCTCCATCGTGAAATCTGTATTTTACAGGACACTCGCAAAGGGCACCACGCATGATGTTGCGCCTTTATTTTCAATCCGAAAAAAGTATGTCCTTTTTCGGGTATTCGTGCTTTAATATATGTTTTCGATTTGTGGAGAATTAGGGATGCAGTTTTTCAACAGTATGTCGCGGGGTAAGGAGGCGTTCGCGCCGATTGAGCAGGGGCATGTGCGGATGTACACGTGCGGGCCGACGGTTTACAATTTCGCGCACATCGGCAATTTCAGGGCGTACACGTTCGAGGACATTTTACGGCGCGTGCTGGCGTTCAACGGTTGCGCGGTGACGCAGGTGATGAACCTGACCGACGTGGATGACAAGACCATCCGCGGCGCGGCGGCGGCGGGGGTGCCGCTGAAGGATTTCACCGCGCCGTTCGTCGCGGCGTTTTATGATGACCTCAAGACCTTGAACATCCTGCCCGCCGAGGTCTATCCCGCGGCGACGGATCATGTCGCGGAGATGATTGCGCTGGTGCAGCGGCTGTTCGACAAGGGGCTGGCGTATCAGTCGGAGGACGGGTCGGTGTATTTCAGCGTGGCGAAGTTTCAGGGGTACGGCAAACTGGCGCACCTCGACCCGAAGGACTTGCGGATGGGCGCGCGCGTGGCGGATGACGAGTATGAGAAGGAGGGCTACGGGGACTTCGCGCTGTGGAAGGCGTGGGAGGCGTCGGACGGCGACGTGGTGTGGGATTCGCCGTGGGGGCGCGGCCGGCCGGGGTGGCACCTCGAATGTTCGGCGATGGCGATGAAGTACCTGGGCGACACGTTCGACATCCACACGGGCGGCATCGACAATTTGTTTCCCCATCATGAGAACGAGGTCGCGCAGACGGAGGGCGCGACGGGCAGACCGTTCGTGAACCTCTGGATGCACTGCGCCCACCTGCGCGTGAACGGCGAGAAGATGAGCAAGAGCCTCGGCAATTTCTACACCCTGCGCGACCTGCTCGGCAAAGGCTACACGGGGCGCGAGATCCGCTACGTCCTCATCAACGGGCATTACCGCCAGCCGCTCAATTTCACGTTCGACGCGCTGGAGGCCGCGCGGAGTTCGCTCGCGCGCATCGACGAGTGCGTGGACGCGCTGACGGAAGAAGTTCGGAAGTTCGAAAGTTCGAAAGTTCTGAAGCTGGGGGGTGCGACCGAGTGGGCGGAGAGTTGCAAGAGGGAATTCGCCAAGGCGGTCAACGACGACCTGAACATTCCCGAGGCGTTCGCCGCATTGTTCGCGCTCGTGCGCGAGAGCAACAGCGCGTTGCACCGTGGGGTGTTGAAGCCCGAGGAGGCGAAGGCGGTGTTAGAGTTGTTCGACGAGGTGGACGCGGTGCTGGGCGTGGTGCGTTTCGGGCGCATCGCGCAGGGCGACGCGATCCCAGCCGACATCGTCGCGCTGGTCGAGGCCCGCGCCGCCGCACGCGCGGCAAAGCAGTGGGCAGAATCCGACCGCCTCCGCGACGAACTCGCCGCCAAGGGCTGGGAGGTGCGCGACGCCAAGGACGGACAGAAGGTGAAGCGGATGTGAACGCTCGTTTTTTGACAGGATTAACAGGATTAGAAACGGAGGAGAAATGGGAACATCAGGCAAACCGTTGAACAAACGACGTGTCGTCTCGCTGTTGCTTTTGGCTTTATTAACCCTGCTGCTGGTCAGCGCTGTGGTTGTCCATGTCACGCACGGGACGCGGGCAAGCCACACATGGCTACATCTCCATGGCTTGTTTGGCGTGATGTTCATCGTCACAGGCGTCTATCACATGGTTTACAATTGGCGGGTATTACGGTCTTACTTTTGGTAATGGGATCGTTGCCCGTAGGGCATAGATATCAATAGAAACCGGGATGGCCCCAACATCAAAACGCCGTAGGCGTTGCCTATCAATAGGCAATGGAGGTGAAACCCCTTGCGGGGTTTTGTTTGACGGGTGTGCGTTTTCTTTCTATTGACATGGATGCCCTACGGGCAATAAAGGCATATATGGCAGTTCAATCTTGTTGTCCTGATATGCAACAGCCAAGGTAGCATGGACATTCCTGCCCGTGGGTTTTCTTCTGCGGGCAGGAATGCCTGCGTCATCTTGCATTTCACAAGCCCATTACATGATCTTCAATAATTTTTGAAAGTTTTCTCTGCCCATTATCGTTTATGTGAATATTGTCAAAGTAATCTTTATTGATATCTAATTCTAATAAATAAACGGGAATGCCGCGTTCCGTGGCGAAATCCCTGAATATTTTTTCCCCCACGGGCATCTTTTGGGATTTCCACTCCGACTGGGCACGGTGAAGGATAAAGAAAGCGTCTGCGCCTCGCACTAATGCGGGGTCAATTACAGATTGTAGCGCGTCTAAACTAATTTGCTCTTTATTTGTATCACCCTGATCCTCTATTTCCAGCTTCGATATTTTCTTTTTTGAGAATGATCGAGAAACACGGGAAATTAAATAACGGGATATCCCTTCCGTGAAGGCAGAAATCGGTTTCTTGTCGGGGAATGATACACTTGTCCCGACAACTTTTCTAAAATCAGGGACATCCCATACATCATGCGAGCTTAATACAAACCCGATGCTGTTTGCGTTAAAGTCAGTGTATCTTTTCACATAGGCCGCATAATTGCCGGGTCCCCAACTTCCTGCGGAGCAGTGTAAGATTTGAATGCTCTCCGTACGTTTTTCCTGTAATGATTTTTGCGCTAAGCTGGTCGCAAGCTTTTCATGGTCGGTCATGGCCCCGCCATTTAAAACAGAGTCGCCCATCATTAAGACCCTTGTCCCTTGGAACACTTCATTCGTGTTTAGGTTTTCGATGTTCCTGAGCGAATAGTTGTTATATACAATCCTATTGCCAAACCGCCGGCAATCTTGGTTCGGCGCAAAAAGGTACTCGATTTCTGAATCTTCAATGCTTAAAGGCGGGTCGCCAAGCCCCAGTATAAAACGGGATGCCGCTTCAGCAATCACGAGAAACAGCACAAATAACAGACAACAGCCCCCAGCCCTTCTGAGATGCCGCTTCGCATGATACCCCATCACTATTCCCCTAGCTTTGTTGGTTGTGGCTTTCCGCGTCATTGTGTCCGGGAGCGGCAGGGGGCATTTGCGCCGCTGGGTGATATTCACCCTCTGGCAAATTTTTGACGGGGTGATATTCACCTCCCATCAAAAAAACGATGTAGTCGCTGACCGTTTTGTTTTTTGAATTTGCGGCAAACAGCAATTCCTGTGCAACGTCGCTCGGTAACTCAATGGTTGTCATGTTGCTTTTTCTTTTTCTCTTTCGGCACGCAGCAGGCTACGGATGTAGTCGGCGACCGTCATGTTTTTTTGTTTGGCAACACGCTCAACGTGAGCCTTGACTTCCGGCTCGACGAAGACCCCGATTTGCGCATTGCGTTTCTTTGACCGTTGGTTTGCCATGTGGCTGAAATCCCTTAAACGCGCGTAATGTAGCACAGGTGATATTCACCCGTCAAGATTAAAATGGATTTTTTTCAAAATCTCATAACGGCACGCTTGGGGGAAATCTGGAAATTCTCTGCAATCCCCTGCACCCTGTGGTTGACCCACAAGGGGTGAATGTGTTATATTATATGTCTGCTTGGCATACAAGGAGTATTGTGATGGCGACGACAATTCGTGTTGACAGTGGGCTGAAGAATGAGTGCGGCCAGGTTTTCAATGGGCTAGGCATGACGCGGGGGAAGTTCATCACGTTTGAGGGGCCGGAGGGGAGCGGGAAGTCAACGCACATCCGGCTGCTGAGGGCGTTCCTGGAGGCGCGCGGCGTGGAGGTTGCCGTGACGCGCGAGCCGGGGGGGACGCCGCTGGGCGAGGCGGTGCGCAACCTCTTGCAGCATGACCAGAGCGAGGCGCCTGTGGCGCGGGCGGAGGTGCTGCTGTTCCTGGCGTGCCGGGCGCAGCATGTGGAGCGGCTGATCCGCCCCGCGCTCGACGCGGGGACGTGGGTGCTGTGCGACCGCTTCGATGACTCGACGATGGCGTATCAGGGTTACGCGCGGGGGTTCGACTTGGAGACGCTGAGCGGCGTGAACGGTTTTGCGGTGGACGGGCTGCGGCCGGATCTGACGGTGCTGCTGGATGTGTCGCCGGGGACGAGCCGCGCGCGGCTGGCGGCGCGGGGGGCGGCGCCCGACCGCATCGAGCGCGAGCAGGACGCGTTCCACGTCAGGGTGCGCGACGGGTTCCTCGCGCTGGCGCGGCGCGAGCCGGGGCGGTTCGCGGTGGTCAACACGGAGCGGGAACAGGGCGCGGTGGAGCGTGATGTGCGCGCGGCGGTGATGGACAAATTAGGAATTAGGAATTAGAAATTAGGAATCTAGAAACTCCTCCACTACCCACTACCCACTAGAAACTAGAAACTAAAAACTAGAAACTCCTTTATGACTTTCGACGAGACATTCCAGATGGTGAAGGGGGCGCTGGACGCGGGGCGGCCGGCGCACGGGTACCTCATCGTGGGCGCGGTGCGGGGCCATGCGATGGATTTGGCGGTGCGCATCACGCAGGCGCTGTTCTGCGCAAGCGAGGGGACGAGGCCCTGCGGCAAATGCACGCCTTGCGAGCGTGTGGCGGGGCATACCGAGGCGGACGTGCATTGGATTTTCCCGGAGATGAAGTCGCGGGTCATCAGCGCGAAGCAGATGCGCGAGAAGTTGCTGGCGGAGATCTCGCAGACGTCGCTTGCGGGGGGGTGGAAGGTCGGCATACTCGTGGGCGCGGACTGCCTGAACGAGGCTTCCGCCAATGCGTTCCTGAAGACGCTGGAGGAGCCACCGGAGAAGACGCTGTTCCTGCTGCTGACGGATGCGCCGCAGCAGTTGCTGCCGACTATCGTGTCGCGCTGCCAGCGGATTGACCTGGATGCGTTCCGTGAGCTGGGCGAGCCGTGGCGGGGCAGCCTCCTGGACACGCTCGCGAGCCCGTTCTACCGCTCGCCCGTGGAGCGGATGGTCAGCGCGGGGCAGTTGTATGCGGTCCTCGAGGAGATGCAGGCGAAGGCGGAGGAGTGGGTCAAGGCGGAGAGCGCGCGCGACGAGAAGGTCGAGGACAGCGAGGACGTGTTCAAGGCAAAGGTGAGCGCGCGCTACCGCGAGATGCGGACGGATTTCCTGGTCTCGTTCATGCGGTGGTTCCGCGACCTGCTCGCGGTGTGCGCGGGCGGTTCGGCGTGGGTGCATTTCACAGAGAAACTGGACGCGCTGACGGCGCGTGCGGCGCGCCTGACGCTGGCGCAGGCGCTGTACAACGTGGGCGCGGTCGAGGAGATGGCGCGGCAGTTCGACCGCAACCTGAACGAGGAGACGGTGCTGGCGTATGCTGTGGACCGTATTTTTCATGGCGTGGAGGGTAAGGCGTAGATGCAGCCGCTGATTGCGCACATACAGATGCCGGAGGGCAATGTGCTTCATTGCCAGATGCCGGAGGGGGCGGACGAGGGCGCGTTCACGCTCGGCGATTGCTGCCTGTGCGAGCCGGACTACGGGCAGGATGCCGGGCGCTTGGTCAAGGTGGAGCCGCTTCAGCCCCATGCGGGGGTGCCCTCGTTCCGTGTGCTCCGCAAGCTGGCGCCGGAGGACGCGGCGGCCATCGAGGCGAACGCGGAACTCGCGCAGAAGGCCAAGCAGGCGTTCGTGCTGTCGGTGCGTTACGAGAAGACGCCCGTGAAGGTGCTGCACACGCGCTTCTCGTTCGGGCGCGAGCGGCTGTTCATCCGCTACAGCGCGGCGGTGGCGGTGGACCTGCGCCGTTTCGTCAGCCAGATTCAGCGGGACTACAAGACGCAGGTGGACCTGTGGCAGGTGAGCGTGCGCCATGAGGCGTCGCTGGTCGGCTGCATCGGGGTCTGCGGCCGGGAGGCGTGCTGCTGCGCGTGGCAGCGCCAGTTCCCGAACGTTGGCACGCGGATGGCGAAGGCGCAGGACGTGGCGCTCAACCCGGTGACCGCGAACGGGCGCTGCGGGCGGATCAAGTGCTGCTTCGCGTTCGAGTTCGAGCAGTATTGCAAGATGGGGCAGGACCTGCCGGAGGCGGGCAGCACCGTGCGCTGCCTGTCGGAGGGGGAGGACGGCACCGGGGTCGTCATCGAGCGCAACGTGATGTGCGGGAGGATGACCGTCCGCACGCAGGGGGGGCGCATCCTTAAAGTGTTGAACGACAAGGTCGCGGTGATTCATGCGGCGCGGCCGGTGAACCAAACGAGGGAAGATAACCATGAAGATTCTATTGGTGAATGGTCCGAGCCTTAGCCTGCTGGGGACGCGCGAGCCGTCCATCTACGGGACGCAGACGCTGGCCCAGATTGTCGAGGGGACGGCGCGTTACGCGGCGTCCAAGGGCGTGCAGGTGGATGCCCTGCAGAGCGACGCGGAGGGCGACATCGCCCACGCGCTCTGCGCGGCGCGCGGCGCGTATGCGGGCGTCATCATCAACCCGGCCGCCTACACGCACACGAGCGTGGCCATCCGCGACGCGATCGCGGCGTGCGGGCTGCCGGTCGTCGAGGTGCACCTGTCCAACACGCACCGGCGCGAGGCGTTCCGCCACGCGAGCCTGACCGCGCCCGTGTGCGTCGGGCAGATCATGGGCTTCGGGGCGGCGGGCTACCTGCTCGCGGTGGACGCGTTGCTCAACGTGATGAAAACAGAAAACGGATAAGGGCGTTCCCATGAAAGAGAAAACGCAAGACAAGAAAATCGACGTGTGGATGGTCGGGTCAATCGGCATCGACGACATCGCGACGCGCACCGAGAACAAGAAGAACCTGCTGGGCGGCTCGCTGCCGTTCGCGACGATCGCCGCGTCGTTCGCGGGTGCGGGCGTGGGCGCGGTCGGCGTGGTCGGGAGCGACTTCGGGCGGGCGTTCCAGAAGCGCTGGGAGCATTTCGGCATCGACCTGGAGGGCGTGCAGCGCAAGCCCGGCCCGAACTTCCGCTGGGCCTGCCGCTACGACGACGACATGATCGAGCGCACCACGCTCAAGACCGAGCTGGGCGTGTTCGCGGACTTCATGCCCGTGCTGCCGGAGGCGTACACGAAAGCGCCCTTCGTGCTGCTGGGCAACATCCAGCCCGACCTGCAATTGCATGTGCTGGCGCAGGCGCGCAAGCCGCGCTTCGTGGCGCTGGACTCGATGAACCTGTGGATCGACATCGCGCGCCCGGCGCTGGAGAAGGTCATCGGCAAAGTGGACCTGGTGACCATGAACGACGGCGAGGCGCGGCAGCTCACCGGCAAGTGGAACCTGCGCGACTGCGCGGCGGAAATCCTGAAGATGGGCCCCCGGTTCGTGCTGCTCAAGAAGGGCGAGCACGGCGCATTCCTCTTCACCAAGCGCGACATTTTCATCATCCCCGCGTATCCCGTGAAAACGCTGAAGGACCCGACCGGCGCGGGCGACACCTATATCGGCGCGTTCATCGGCTGCATGGCCAAGGCGCGCACCATCAACACCACCGCCATACGCAAGGCGCTCATGTTCGCCAGCGCGATGGCGGCGTTCTGCGTCGAGGGGTTCAGCACCGAGAAGATGGAGCGCATCACGCGCAAGGAAGTCGCCTGCCGAGTCCGTGAACTCATGAAGATGACCTCGGCCACCTGACATGCACGAATCCCGGAACATCTTGCGCCGCCTCTGGCAGCGGTGGGGCACGCGGCTGAGCCTGATCGTCATCGCGGCCTATTCCCTGTGCGCGGCGTATGGGGAATGGGCGTACCTGTCCGCGCGGCTGACCGACCGCACGCCGTCCTACAACGCGGTCAACCAGACGTTCAACTATGTCCCGCCCGCCTTTGTGAGGGCCTTCCGGAACGCGCCGCGCGCGGAGGGCGAGCCGCTCTACCTGCTGGGGAGCGACAACCTCGGGCGCGACGTCGCCCAGCGCCTCATCCAAGGCACGCGCATCGCGTTCCACGTCGGCATCTTGACCTCGCTCATCGCCATTCCCCTCGGGGTGCTGCTGGGGTGCCTCGGCGGCTTCTTCGGCGGCCGCACGGACAGCCTCGTCGTGTGGCTCTGCGCGACGGTCGCGTCCATGCCGGGGCTGCTCTTCATCCTCGCCGTCGCGATGGTGGTCGGCAAGGGGCTGGCGGGCATCTACCTCGGCATCGGGCTGACGACGTGGGTGAGCGTGTGCCGCAACGTGCGCGGGGAGGTCATCAAGCACCGCAACCGCACCTACGTGCTGGCCGCGACCGTGCTGGGCTACGGCAACCTGCGCGTCATGTTCCGCCACATCCTCCCGAACGTGGCGCACATCATCCTCATCGCCTTCTCCATCCGCTTCCCGGCCTCCGTCGCGACGGAGGTGTTCATCAGTTTCCTCGGCATCGGCGTGCAGGGCGAGCCCTCCTGGGGCATCATGATCGACAACGCCCGCCTCCGCCTCTGGCAGGGCGTGTGGTGGGAGATGACCTTCGTGACGCTCGCCATCTTCCTGCTCGTGCTGGCCTTCAACCACCTCGCAGATGCCCTGCGCGACCTCCTCGACCCCGCACTGAGGGCGGAATGAATATGAGTGGACAGTGGTTAGTGGTTAGTGGACAGTGGTTAGTGGTTAGTGGACAGTTGGCTAGTGGTCAGTTTTTAACTTTTAGAGATTGGCTTCCATCTCCTTCCCCCGTAGCGCACCCCACTTGGACATTGGACATTCCCTGTTGGATATTGGATATTCAATGATGACCCTCTCCCCACCCTCCCCATCCTTCCCGCCCTTCCCGCTCGCCGCACTGCGCGACCTCGGCATCGACCTCGACATGGCGCGGCGCGTCCACGCGCGATACCCCGTCAAGCTCTCCCCCCATGTGCTGGCGCAGATACGCGCCGACCCCGCCTGTGCGCTGGCGCGTCAGGCACTGCCCTCGGAAGCGGAACTCATTGACGAACCCGGCATGACCGCCGACCCCTTCGCCGAGCAGTCCGCCGCCGCCCGCTGCCACGGCGTGAAACAACGCTTCCCCGACCGCGCCCTCGTGATGGCGCACGACCGCTGCGCCATGAACTGCCGCCACTGCACCCGCAAAGGGCTGCTGAAGAACGCCGAGGTCGTGCGCACCCCCAAGCAGCTCGCCGATGCCGTTGCATATATGCGAACGCACCCGAACGTGCGCGAGGTCCTGCTCTCCGGCGGCGACCCGATGCTGCTCACCGACGCGCGGCTCACCGCCCTCGTTCGCGCGTTCGCGCAACTGCAGCAGATCGACGCCGTGCGCATCGGCACGCGCGTCCCGGCCGCGCTCCCCGAACGCATCACGCCCGCGCTCGCCAAGCGCCTCGGCGCATTCAAGAAAGTGTGGGTCAACACGCAGTTCAACCACGCCAGCGAGATCACGCCCGAGGCCATCGCCGCGTGCGCCCTGCTCATCGACGCGGGCATCCCCGTCTCCAACCAGAGCGTCCTGCTCCGCGGCGTCAACGACTCCGTGGAGGCGATGACCGAATTATGCGCCGCGCTCCAGCGCGCCCGCGTCCGCCCCTACTACGTGTTCCAGTGCGACCCCGTCGCCGGCATCTCACATTTCCGCGTGCCGCTGGAGAAGGCGCAAGAGATCGCCCGCGCCCTCCCCCTCCGCCTCGGCGGCCTCGCCCTCCCCCGCTTCGTCCGCGACCTCCCCGGCGCCCCCTGCAAACAAGAGTTGTGAAGCGAGGGGCGCAGATGCGAGATGGTCGGAGCGGAGGGATTTGAACCCCCGACATCCAGCTCCCAAAGCTGGCGCACTACCAGGCTGTGCAACGCTCCGCAAGAAATTTTTGGCAAGACGCCCAAAAAGAAAATGTTTATACACAAAACGCCCGTAAAATGCAAGGAGGAATTTTCCTCCCGTTGCTTCTTGCCTTTCATTATTGCACAGGGCCTCCGTTTCTGCTATACTGCCTGTAATTTTGAAAGGGATATCTATGCGTTCGATTCGCGTTACGTTTGCTTGTGTTGCGTTGTGTGCCGGTGCGGCGGGTGCCCAGACCGCGCCGAAGATTGATGAGGAGCTGAACGAGCTCATGGCCTCGCGCGCGAAGGCCATGGTCGAGGCGCACCAGCTCCAGCAGGAGATCAGCCGCACGTGGGCCGACCCTGCCTACACGTCGCCCGAGATTGTGGTGCTGCGCAAGAAGCTTCAGGCGCTCGAGGATGCCGTTGCGTACGCGCAGGACGAAATCAAGGGCAAGGTCGAGGCCCTCCCGCAGGTGCAGGAGAAAAAAAGGAAGCTGCAGGAGGCCATGAGGAAAGCCGAAGACCTCAACAAGAAGATTGAAGCCAGGCAAGGCAACCGCTAGCCCGAAAGGAAACACGCCATGCACAGGAACAAATCCCATACCCTACGCGCCAGCGACCGCCCGCGCATTCTCATCGTGACCCCCGAGATCACCTACCTGCCGCACGGCATGGGCAACATGGCGAACAGGCTCACCGCCAAGGCGGGGGGGCTGGCGGATGTGTCGGCGTCGCTCGTGGCGGCGCTGTTCGACTGCGGCGCGGACGTGCATGTGGCGTTGCCGCATTACCGCCGGATGTTCCACGTGGAGGTGGGGCAGCTCATCAGCGACGAGCTGCGCGTCTATAAGAGCCGCCTGCCCGACGCGCGCATTCACCTGGCCGAAGACCGCTGCTTCTACTACCGCGACCGGGTTTACAGCGGCTTGCAGGAGGTCAACCCGAAGCTCGCGCTCGCGTTCACGCGCGAGGTGCTGAACAACATCATCCCCACCGTCCAGCCAGACCTCATCCACTGCAACGACTGGATGACGGGCCTCATCCCCGCCGCCGCGCGTCGCATGGGCATCCCGTGCCTCTTCACCGTGCACAACATCCACACGCACCACCTCACCCTCGCGCAGATGGAGGACACGGGCATCGACGCGGCCGAGTTCTGGGGCAACCTGTACTACACGCGCCCGCCGTACAATTACGAGGAGTCGCGCGACGCGAACCCCGTGGATATGCAGACCAGCGGCGTGTTCGCCTCGCACTTCATCAACACGGTCAGCCCCACGTTCCTGCAGGAGATCGTCAACGGCTGGCACGACTTCATCCCCGGCGACCTGCGCGAGCAGATTCGCAACAAGTTCGCGGCCGGGTGCGCGACGGGCATCCTCAACGCGCCCGACGCGTCGGACAACCCCGCCACCGACCCGCTCATCAAGCAGACCTACGACGCCGACACGCACCGCGAGGCCAAGCGCGTCAACAAGCGTTCGTTCCAGCGCAAGATGGGGCTGGAGGAGAACCCCGACGCGCCCATCTTCTTCTGGCCCTCGCGCCTCGACCCCGCGCAGAAGGGCCCGCAGCTGCTCACGCACACCCTCTACCGCTTCCTCGCGCGCTACTGGAAAGAGCGCGCGCAGATCGCCGTCGTCGCCAACGGCGCGTACCAGCAGCCCTTCTACGACATCCTCAAGTTCCACGACCTCTACGGGCGGCTCGCGGTGTGCGACTTCGACCAGAAGCTCTCCAAGCTCGCGTTCGCCGCGTCGGACTTCACGCTCGTGCCGTCGCTCTTCGAGCCGTGCGGCCTGCCGCAGATGGTGGGGCAGATGTACGGCTCGCTCCCCATCGTGCACGACACGGGCGGGCTGCACGACACCGTCGAGCACCTCGACCCCGCCGCCGGCACGGGCAACGGCTTCTCCTTCAAGATATACGACAGCCGCGGGCTCGAGTGGGCCATGGACCGCGCCATGGATTTTTACAAACGCCCCGCCGACGAGCGTGAGCAGCACATCGCCCGCATCATGCGCGAGAGCGTCCAGCGCTTCAACCACGACGTCTGCGCCAAGGCCTACATCGACATCTACGAGAAGATGCTCCACCGCCCCCTCGTGCGCTCCTTCCACAAGCACGACCACGGCGGGGCGCACGAGGGATGAGAAGAGGAGTGCAACATGAAAGTCATTGAAGGAATAGCCTACGCCGACGCTCCTGCCGCTCCGCTTAAGGTGGCTGGCGTCAGGCCGCTCGGGGGGCATCGGCTGTGGGTTCGCTTCACGACAGGCGAGACCCGCGTTTTCGATTTCACCCCCCTGCTCTCCACGCCCGCCTTCGCGCCGTTGATCGATGAGAAGGTCTTTTCCGCCATCGGCATTGACTATGGTGTCCCCGTCTGGAACGACGGCGAGGTGGACATCTCCCCCGACACGCTTTACCGTCAGGGCGTTCCCTGTGGCAACCACTAACGAAGGAACGCACGTTATGGAAAACTGGTCATCGTACATTGAAGCCGCCCAGCAGGGAGACACGGAGGCGCAGTACAACCTTGGCTTGTGCTACTACAACGGCTATGGCGTGGACGAGGATGCCGTCGAGGCCGTCAAATGGTTTGCAAAGGCCGCCGAGCAAGGGCATGCGAGGGCTCAATGGCTCCTTGGCAGGTGCTATGAGGATGGCGACGGTGTGGATGAAGATAAGGTCGAGGCGGTCAAGTGGTTCAGGATGGCCGCTGAGCAAGGACATACGAGGGCGCAATGCAACCTTGGCGTGTGTTATGACAACGGCGATGGCGTGGACGAGGATGCCGTCGAGGCCGTCAAATGGTACAGGAAAGCCGCCGAGCAAGGGCTTGTGCAAGCTCAATTTAACCTTGGTCTGTGTTATGAATACGGCGGCGGTGTGGACAAGGATGAGGCCGAGGCCGTCAAGTGGTTCAGGGTGGCAGCTGAGCAAGGGTTTGCGCAAGCGCAATGCGATCTTGGCCTGTGTTATAAACATGGCTGCGGCGTGGACAAGGATAAGGTTGAAGCCGTCAAGTGGTTTAGGAAGGCAGTTGAGCAAGGGTATGCGGATGCTCAATACCACCTTGGTTTGTGTTATGACAACGGTTACGGTGTGGATGCGGATGCCGTCGAAGCCACCAAGTGGTATAAGAGGGCCGCCGAGCTAGGGCATGAGCATGCGATGGCTCAATACAAGAATATAAAGGGTTATGACTACGACGCTTATGGCATGAGGGTGTATAAGGCTGAAGTCGTCAAATGGTATAGAAAAGCTGTAGGTCGAGGGCAAGCAAAGGCGCAATTTAACCTTGGTTTGTGTTATGACAATGGCAAGGGCGTGTATGTGAATAAGGTCGAGGCCTTTAAGTGGTACAGGCGATCTGCCGAGCAAGGGTATACAAAGGCCCAATACCGCATTGGCGTGTGTTATGACACTGGAAATGGCGTGGATGTGGATAAAATCGAGGCGGTCAAGTGGTACAGAATTGCAGCAGAGCAAGGGTTTACAAGTGCTCAATTCAACCTTGCCGCATGTTATTACCTTGGCGACGGCGTGGATGTGGATAAGGTCGAGGCGGCCAAGTGGTATAGGATCGCCGCTGAGCAAGGCGATGCAACGGCTCAATGTAATCTTGGTGGGTGTTATTATACTGGCGACGGCGTAGATGTTAATAAGGCTGAGGCGGTCAAGTGGTTCAGGATGGCTGCGGAACAAGGGCTTGTAGGAGCGCAATACGGTCTTGGCGTGTGTTATTACTCGGGCGACGGTGTAAATGAGGATAAGGTCGAAGCTGTCAAGTGGTTCAGGCGGGCAGCCGATCAAGACAATGCGACGGCTCGATTCAACCTTGGCATGCGCTATGGCAACCGCCACGTGGTATGCAAGAACGTTGCAGAGGTCACCAAGTGGTATAGGAAAGCGGCTGAACAAGGAGATGTGAAGGCTCAATTCAGCCTTGGCATATGCTATTACCACGGTTACGGCGTGGATAGGACGGATGCCGCCGAAGCCGTCAAGTGGTTCAGGATGGCAGCTGAGCAAGGGTATGCGAAGGCTCAATTCGACCTTGGCGTTCGTTATGACACTGGCAAGGGCGTGCTGACAGTGAATAAGACCGAAGCCGTCAAATGGTACAGGGAAGCCTCTGAACAAGGGCTTGCGGATGCTCAATTCAGCCTTGGTGTTTGTTATCACGTTGGCGACGGTGTGGATGAGGATAAGGTCGAGGCGGTCAAGTGGTTCACAAAGGCCGCTGAGCAAGGACATAAAAAGGCTCGCGATGCACTACAAAGACTCAGACCCTAGATTAATTAAATATCAGGTCGCAGTGCCAGCACGGCGGGAACGCCGTGCGCTACCTGACGTTGCCCTTTCAGGGCTGTCGAGAGGGACGGCTTTACCCAACCCGTCGTGTCGATGTGCGTCGATTCGCGTCGACACCAGTCGGCAAGCAGAGGAGACCCCGCAATGAAACTTGCACGCGCACACCTGCTCGATGACCCTTATCTCGAACCTTACCGCGAGACCATCCAGCGCCGCGCCGCGAACGTCGCGCAGCTGGCGGCGAGGCTGGCGCAGGGACCGGGGTCGCTCGCGGAGTTCGCGTGTGCGCATGAGTATTATGGGCTGCACAAGAAGGCGGGGGGATGGGTGTTCCGCGAGTGGGCGCCGAACGCGACCGCCGTGTGGCTGGTCGGCGATTTCTCGGGCTGGATGAAGGATGACCGCTTCCTCCTGACGCACCTGCCCGAGCGCGGGGTGTGGGAGATCGAGCTGCCGCTTGACGCGCTGGCGCACGGCCAGCACTACCGCCTCGAGGTCGCGTGGCCGGGCGGCTGCGGCGAGCGCATCCCCGCCTATGCGCGGCGCGTCGTGCAGAGCGACGAGACGGGGCTCTTCTCCGCGCAGGTCTGGGACCCCGCGCCTTACGCCTGGCGGCACCCCGGCTTCACGGTGCCGGAGCGCGTCCCGCTCATCTACGAGGCGCACATCGGCATGGCGCAGGAGCGCGCCGGGGTCGGCACCTACGTCGAGTTCCGCGAGCGCACCCTCCCGCGCATCGCCGCGGCGGGGTACAACACCATCCAGCTGATGGCCGTCATGGAGCACCCCTACTACGGGTCGTTCGGCTACCACGTCTCCAGCTTCTTCGCGTGCTCCTCGCGCTTCGGCACGCCCGAGGAGCTCAAGGCCCTCGTGGACGCGGCGCACGGGCTGGGCATCGCCGTGGTGATGGACATCGTCCACTCCCACGCCGTCAAGAACGAGCGCGACGGCCTCTCCCTCTTCGACGGCACCCCCTACCAGTATTTCCACGACGGCCTGCGCGGCTGGCACGAGGCCTGGGACTCGCGCTGCTTCGACTACGGCAAGACCGACGTGCTGCACTTCCTCCTCTCCAACTGCCGCTACTGGCTCGACGAGTTCCGCTTCGACGGCTTCCGCTTCGACGGCATCACCTCCATGCTCTACCTCCACCACGGCCTGGGCATCGACTTCACCGACTACGCCCAATACTTCGACGCCACCGTGGACGAGGCCGCCTGGGCCTACTGCGCCCTCGCCAACCGCGTCATCCACCAAGTCCGCCCCGACGCCATCACCATCGCCGAGGACGTCAGCGGCATGCCCGGCCTCGCCTCCCCCCCCGACGGCCCCGGCGCCGGCTTCGACTACCGCATGGCCATGGGCGTCCCCGAATGCTGGTTCAAGCTCGCCCGCGACACCCGCGACGAGGACTGGTCCCTCGGCTACCTCTGGCACGAGCTCACCAACCGCCGCGCCGACGAGCAGACCGTCAACTACGTCGAGAGCCACGACCAGGCCCTCGTCGGCGGCAAGACCTTCTTCTTCCAGCTCGTCGACGCCGCCATCTACGACGCCATGGCCCGCGCCGCCCCCAACCTCCAGACCGAGCGCGGCGTCGCCCTCCACAAGCTCGCCCGCCTCGCCACCCTCGCCACCGCCGGCCACGCCTACCTCAACTTCATGGGCAACGAATTCGGCCACCCCGAATGGATCGACTTCCCCCGCGAAGGCAACGGCCACTCCCACCAGCACGCCCGCCGCCAATGGACCCTGCGCGACGACCCCGCCCTCCTCTACTGGAGCCTCGCCGAGTTCGACGCCGCCATGCTCCGCCTCGCCCGCGACACCGCCGCCCTTGAAGGCACCCTCCCCCGCCGCCTCCACATCTCCGACGCCGACAAGATACTCGCCCTCGAGCGCGGCCCGCTGATTTTCCTCTTCAACTTCCACAGCACCGCCTCCGTCACCGGCTACCCCATCCCCGTCCCCCCCGGCGGCCCCTACCGCCTCGCCCTCAGCAGCGACGACGAACGCTTCGGCGGCCAATCCCGCATCGCCCCCGGCCAGGTGTTCACCCTCCTCCCCGAGACCCGCGGCAACGAGATCATCCACACCATCAAAGCCTACCTCCCCTGCCGCACCGCGATTGTGCTGGCGCGGGGGGAGATCACCAGCTAAAACCGACTCCTCTCTTCGAGTGGGAACCAAGACCCCCGACACCCACATACGGGTCAGATCAACCGTCCGCCTGTGGGCTTTGCCGGTTAAATCATTTGCCCCTCTCCTTGCGCCGTTCGTCTGCTGGGCCGCCACGATGCGTTTGCGCAGGGAGGGATTTCTTCACGTATTCGTCTTGCTCTGCATTCGGGTGCCTTGTCCAAATCCCTGATGATGCCAGCCCGTCGCAAGAGCTCGCCCCAAGGTTGAGCTGTGCGCCGTGCAAATGGAGAGCCCTGCCTCGCCCCCCATCCATCTCCAATTCCCAAAAGGCCGCCTTCAGCCCGCACCCCCGGCCTCACCCTCCGCCGACGAACTGGATAACCTCGATGCGATCGCCGGGGGTGGCGGGGGTGCTGGCGAGGGCGGCGGCGCGGATGATCCCGCCGTTGAGTTCAATCGCTTTTTGGCTGGTGTTCACGCCGAGCGCGGCGAACAGCTGCGCCAGGGTCTGCGCCTCGCCCAGCGGGCGCGGCGTGCCGTTGATGAAAATGATGCGGTCGTTCATGGTGGCATCCATCGTCCATACACCCTCGTTTAGTAAAGCCCTATATTATACCGTATTTCCACCCTGCTGACAAGCCCATACGCCGGAAGGGGGTTAGCGACCTCTTTCCGGGCGATGCCGGGAGCGCAGGGCTTCCGCCTTGCAATGTTGGCGATGCCGGGAGCGCAGGGCTTCTGCCCTGCATTTATAATAAGCAGGGCGGAAGCCCTGCGCTCCCGGCACGTGCGCTCCCGGCGCGCGAAAAAACGCTTGACGCGGGGGCGGCGTTCTGTTATGGTGCTTGCCGTTTTTTAATTCAGGAGGGTTTTTGCATGAGGCAGTTCGGGAAGAAGATCGGGTTTGCGGCGGCGGCGGCGGCGGCGCTGGCGGCGGCACCTGCCGGGGCGCAGGGGGGGCCGCCGCGCCTCGACAGGCCTGCGGCGGAGGCGGCGTATTGGGATGCCCTGCACGGGGGGGTCAGCGACCAGAGGGGGTTCGACGGGCTGGCGCGGGATTTCCGCAGGTCGGGCGCGGATGACCTGGCCCTCGCCCTGGGGGTGTGCCTCCCGTGGTGGGCGGCGGGGAACGCCGCGCTGAGCAACAGGGTCTTCGCGGCCTCGGGCGGGGGCGGCGGGGGGCCGCCGCGCGGCGGGTCCGCGGCGCCGTCGGCGGGGCAGCCGGTCATGGCCACGGCGGCGCGGCCGCTGGCGCAGGGGGGCGTGGAGCTGGACGCGGCGTGGCTCAAATACTATTTCGGGATGCCCGAGGACGTGATGCACGTGTTCGCGACGGCCTCGCTCTCGGACCCCGCGTGGCGGCGCGTGAAGGAGGTGTTCCTCTCGGACCAGATCCTCATGCTGGGCCACACCACCCACACGTTCGAGGTGACCGCGGCCGAGCTGGCGGGGCTGCCGGGGTGGGACGGGTCGTCGGCGTTCTTCGCGCTGGCGAACCGGCGCGACACGACGGGCAAGGGCATGACGGACGCGGAGTCCGTCCTCGTGTATGGTCTGGACCCGCTCGTCTATTCATCGGCGGCCGACGGCATTGCCGATGGCGCAAAGGCGCGGTGGAATTTGGATTCAAGGGTGGCACTCTGGCCGGACGGCCCGGACAGTGACCAGGATGGACTTCCTGACGCGCGGGAGATCGGGTGTTATGAGATAAAGAGCGGTTTCGTGCCGGCGGACATGACGGGGGCGACGGACCTGCTCCACCTCCATCCCTCGCTCCCCCCCTACTTCGTGAACGACGTCTACGGCCGCCCGGACTACGGGTTCGCGCCTGCCGGCATCTACCCCGCCGCCTATTTCAGCGGCGAGTGGTGCAGCCGGATCTACGCGGAGCTCAACGGGGTCGTCCTCATCCAGCGCTGGGCCGGCGGCGCGGCCATCACCCCCGCCGACTCGGCGGCGTTCAAAAAGGACGGCGGGAGCCAGGCGCAGTGGTGGGACATGCTCCGGCTGGACGACTACGTGGCCGTCGCCGCCTTCTGGACGGACCTGTACGCCCACACCGCCAGCCCCCCCGCCATCCCCTACCCGGCGACCTCGAAGATACTCGTGAAGTCCGTGACGTGGGACGGCCGCCCCTGCCACGCCATCGAGTGGCGCGACCTGTACACCACCGCCGTGTCCCCCGAGCCCGTCACCTTCCAGGTCATCATCGAGCAGTCCCGCCCCGACACCGTCCACGTCGGCTACATCAACGTGCTGAACGGCTACGGGAACCCCGCGGTCAAAGTGCACCCCGTCTTCATGGGCGCGCAGAACAAGCGCACGGGCAGCGACGCGCGCGTCTGCCCCGTGTACCCGATGGGCGTGACGACCTGGTGGCGCTACCCCCAGAACGGCGACTGGGTCACCTATTACATCGGCACCGGCACCGACCCCCTGGACCCCGACACCGACGGCGACGGCCTCCTTGACGGCGACGAGTGGAAATACGCCGGCGACCCGCGCAAGTACAGCACGGCGGGCGATTTCCTGCCCGACGGCTGGAAGCGCCAGTACGGCCTGATCCTCACCAACCAGTACGCCCACCTCACCGCGGCCGGCGGCATGACCTACTTCGAGAAATACATCCACGGCTGCGACCCC
>WRJS01000080.1 GCA_009778475.1 Kiritimatiellota bacterium
CCCCACCGCCCCCGCCATGTTCTACCGCGTCCGCGTGGAATAAGGGCGGGCAATTGCCCGCCCCTACGGCATCCCCCCACCTTCCACCCCTCATTCTGGCATCACACTACCAATTCACCCCCTCTCCTAAAATCATCCGCCACCATTCCTCGCGCAAAAAACATTATTTTTCCGTGCAATCACATAAGATTCCTCATTGATTTCGCCTCTTCCTTTCCTCTTCAAACCAATTACAAAATCAAATTCAATACAAATAAATAATGACTTCTCAAAATTCTAAATATTCTGCGTCACTAATTTTAAGATTTTTTGAAATTTCAGTTGACAATTCTCCCGCAAATCTATTATCCTTATGAACATCTTTAGGGTTTATAGATTTTTCCTGCGGGGGCCCGTGGGAAAAATGTTTTTTATGTCGTAATAGAAAGGATGAGGAAATGAGTACAAAGTCGGGTATGTTGTCGGCAGTCGCACGTCATTTTAATCGCTGGCCGGGGCGCGGTTGGGTCCCGGCGGCTTTGGGGGCGGTCTTATGCGCCACGGGGGCGTCCGCGCAACTCGCGGAGCCGTGGGCGCTGACGAATTTTACTTCGGGGGTCGCCGTGACGGACGCGCACGGGAATGACCCGGGAGGAAATTATTACTACGGGGAGACGTATTTTTTTAACATCTCGTTCGCGGAGGACGGGGTGAAGCAGTTTGAGTATGATTCGCTGGGGCGGCTGCGGTACGCGCTGCCGCCGGAGTTGGAGGTGGTCTTTGAAATCACGGATGAGCCCATCCTGCTGGACAACGGATTAAAATGCGGACAGTATGACGTGGACGCGGCGGGCAATGTCGCGGTGTGGTTTGACGACGTGGACAACACGGGCAACGCGACGTACACGAATTTCATCCACCGCTACCCGAACGTGGTCTTCGCGCTGGAGATTCAGGCGAAGTTCGACCCGAACGTCACGCCGGGCTCAATCCTTTTCGGCGGCGGCGGGTCGGTCACGGTCTCGACCATCACCGACCCGCCGGCGGGCTTGCGGGTGGCGAAGCACGCCTCGCCTTTCAGCGTACTCAACGAGTCCATTGATTACACGGTGGTCATCACGGCGGTGGGCGGGGACATCCAAAACATCACGCTGGACGACACGATGCGCCTGACGGGCGAAGCCATTCCGGGCGGGTTCAATGTGGACAGCGGGGTGGTCAACGTCTCGTGGCAACACAACGACGGCACCCCCACCGGCATCCCCGCGACGTGGGCGGGCGCGAACAATGACATCCTGCGCTTCTCTTTCGGTTCGCAGGTTCTCCAGAAGAACAGCACCCTCACGCTGCGCTACACGCTGAACTGGGGCGACGTGATTGACGGTCTGCTGCCGTTCGCCAGGAACAACAACCGTTATCGTTTCGACCTGAACCTCGCGAACACCGCCACCGCCACCGGCGAAACGGCTTCGAGCGGCGAATCCGTGGGCGACTCCGCCATGGTGCCCACGCGCCTGAAAAAGGATTTGTTAATCAAAGATACAGATTGGTCCAATTCGGCGAGCAGCCCCAACCACATCGCGTGGGTCTGCATCGTGGGCGACGGCTCGATGCGCCTGAACGGGATGACGCTCGTGGACATTCTGGGCGCAAGCCCCGCGCATGAAATCACGGGCGACATCAATGTCATGTGCGGCGGCATGGAGTTCGCAAACGGGGATTGGGACGCTTGCCAAGGCGAAATCCTCTCGCCGCCTTACGCGGGAGTGCTTTCGAGCATCACCGATTTTGACGCGCAGAAGGGTTTCTCCTACGTTGTGCCGGACGGCATCATCGGCTACCCGGACATTTACAGGGTGGCTTTCCTCTACGAGACCCTCGTGACAGAGCCGAGCATGGAGCGGTACGTGAACAGCATCGGCATCGTGGTGGGCGGCGTCACGAACACGATTTCCCAACAACTTGACGGTCCGGATGGGTGGAACAGTTGCGCCGTCCGCGATTACGAGTGGGTCGCCACGGGCGGGTCGGCGGTCATCAACGCGATCAAGTACACGACGACGTTCACCGTCCCGGCGGGGAGCGAGGGCAAGGAGTTCCTCTTCCTTGAATATCTGGATTTCCTCCCGTATGACGACGATGGCATCGCCGTTCCGGGGTACAGGATCAACCCCCTCATCCCCAAAGAATACTTTAACGTTAACATTTCCACCAACGACCCCGACTTCTATTGCGCAACCCACATCGAGGAGGACACGTGGCGGAACAATAATGTCTTTTTCACGTTCGGTTTTGACGGCGACGCCGAGTCCAAGAATATTTGGGAGTCCCAGCCCTGGCCCTACAGCGACGAGCAGACCGTCACCATCACCTACACGATTCCGCTTGACGCGCCGCTGACTTTGACGCAGGGGACGATAAACCCGGAACCCCATGGCAACTCCTTCACGCCCCCCAACTCCTGGACCGGCACGCTCCGCAAATACTACGAGGCGCCGAATTTCCATGAAAACTATCGCGTCTGGCGCACCTCGCTGCTATATGTTGACTTTAATTACAATTTCTATTACGGGGATTATATCACCGATGCCATCTACCCCGTTGTCAAGACCGTCACGCAGAGCGCGCCGGGCGTGTTCGACTACACGCTCACGTGGAACAAATCGATTCACAATTTCATGTTCTTGGACACCGACGAGGAACCCGTGATCTTCCTCGCGGACTTGGACCCGAGGCTCGAGTATGTGGCGAAGTCGTTCAAAATCGAAAAATGGGATTACGCCCAATTCGTCCCCGGCACGGGACCCGAATGTTCCACCTTCGACGAACTCGTGGAGGATTTGGATTCGGCGTGGTTCAAGGTGGACGGCGAGACCGGCTCCATCTGGGCGGATTTGCGCGGGTTCAGCGCGATGTTGGACGGTTGGGCGGGTAATGATGATGAATACGGACTCGCCAATTGGGATAATCCGCACAACGTGTGGAATCCCGCGAACCAAGACGGTCAATGGTGGTGGGGACGCCATTGGGCGGATGGTATATTCACGTATGGCACCGAATTCACGATCCAGTTCCAGATGCGCGTGAAGGAGGAGTTCGCGAATGACGAGTTCACCGTGCGCGACACGCTGGCAATGATCGGCAACTCGCCGCGTCACGAAGGCATTTTCCCTGCGGGTCTGCAACACGGGGACGACCCCGAGCCGCCGACCTACGGCGAGCCGCCCATCGTCAAGACGTACACGCGCAACAACAGCAACGTCATCAACGTGGAGATCGTCATCAACGAGCAGGGGCGCGACCTCGTGCCGGACGGTCCGGGCGCGAATAAGGAGTCGTTCACGGCGACGGACGTGATGGGCGGCGACCTCGCGTTTTATTTCAACACGGTGGAACTGTGGACGCGCGAGGAGTTGTCGCCCGGCGTGTGGGACGAGACGTGGGTCAAGACCAACGCCGTTTACATCGGCGGGCTGTGGAGCGCGGAGTTCGTTGACGCGAACACCATCACCTTCCTCCTGCCCAACGAGACGCCCATCCGCATCACCTACAAGATGCTCGTCACCCTCCCCGTCGGGGAAACCGCGTCGTTCCACAACACGCTGACGGTCTTCGACCTGTCGGACGGGTTCTCGGACAACAACTTCACCGTGCTGGGCGTCGGCGCGACCGCCAGCGGCAGCGACCAGGAGGTCATCATCTTCAAGCGCGACCGCGTGACGCAGGAACTGCTCGACGGCGCGTCGTTCACGACGTGGGGCGCGATGCCCGACGGCAGCGTCCCGCTCGGGGCGATTTCGCAATTCCTGACCCGCTCCATCTGCGGGAAGACGTTCTACGAAATGGACATGGACACAATCCCGTCTCCCGCCACCGGAGTGTACCCGCAATACGGGAACAACATCTTCTACTACAACAGCCCCGTCATCTATGCGTTTGAGGAGGTGGACATCCCGCAGGGCTACGCGGAACCCGCCGTCCCCTACACCTTCTTCGTCCTCGGCGCGCGCGACGTGACCGCGCTCGAAAACGAGCTCGGGCAGACCGTGCAAACCGTCGCCGACACCGTGACGATTTTCAACGACCTGCTGAGCGTGCAAATCGGCTTCGACCCGAACGACGGCGGCCCCGCGCCCGTCGTGCGCGACACGTTCTATCACGGGCAGAACTACAGCCCGCCCGCGCAGGACCCCGTCTGGGGCGACCGCGCCTTCCTCGGCTGGTTCCTCGGCCTGCAGCGCGTCACCTCCGGCACCGAAATCACGCGCTTCGACGACCACGACGTGCTGGGCATGTGGCTCGACCCGCGCGACGACCTCGACACCGGAAGCCCCGACATCGGCGACCTCATCCCGCCCCCCGGCACCCCCGGCGTCACCAACGGCGCGCCCGTCATCATCGTCATCGTCATTGACAACGGCGACGGCACGACCACCACCAACAACGTCACGGGCTACCTCGAAGGCGACGACAACACCGACGGCCCCTACACCATCGTCATTGACGACGAAGGCGGCCTGCCCGAGGGCGACGGCACGATCACGAACATTATCGTCAACCCCGAAGACGAGGACGAACTCGACCTCGAGACGGACATCCCCATCACCGTGAACCCGGCGGGCGACCCGCCCACGGGGTCGGTCTGGTACATCCCCGAGGGCGCGTATTACTACACGCGGCTGACGGACGAGGTGCTGGCGGTCTATACCCCGCCCACGCCGCTGGCGGGCGATTTGAGCGGGACCATGGTGCGCGTGTTGTTCAGCGTGAACGAATTTGGCGGCGGCGAAGGATTTTTCGAGGACGGGCTCGTGCCGACCGTTGTTTTCGACGTGTTCCCCACGGGCTATTACGAGGACGCGTACCTGCGCGCCCGCCCGGACGGCAAGTATGACGTCATCAACCCGTACCCGATCTCCGACGATTTCATCATCGGCTACATGCCGGAAGTCCAGGAGTACGATTACTACGTGACGTTCAGCATCGCCGGGGACGCGAACACGGGCGACGGCTACATCCGCCTCTACACGCCGCCGGAAAGCGAAGTCGAATACATCAGTCATTACACCCTCGAAACCGACGCGGACCTGGGCTGGTACTTCCGCGGCGATTTGTTCCCGAACACCGGGGGCTTCGCGGTTGAAAACGACCTCACGCGCGACGACCTCATCCACGGCATCATCTACACGAATTCCGCCAAGACCCTCGGCGTGCCCTTCACGGGCTACATCCACGACGAGTACTTCCTGCCGGAGGACGACGTCGCCAAGGCGCGCCCGCTCCACCGCATCATCGCGGACGAACTGCCCGGTCTGCCGGAGGACGATTACGAAGTGGTCATCTTCTTCGACAACACCCTGCCGTGGCCCGGCAGCCCGTGCGACCAAAATTACGACCCGCTCGCGGCCGAGCACTGCTGGTTCATCGAAGGCACGGTTCGCCTCGGCGCGCGCGACGAATTCCGTTACGAGTTCGCCAACGTGCTGTACGCCGAGCGCCCCTACCAGTCGCCCGCGACGTACTTCCCGGAATTCCCGCTTTATTCGGACAACTGGCTCTCCCGCGAAGGCACCGTGACGTTCGCCGGCTGGCCCGCGACGGACGTCAAACTCGAGGACAACACCGCGCAAGCCGGCGAGAACAGCGGCACCGTGCTGATCGACGGGACCATCCCGCGCATCTGGGCGCGCGGCATGGCGTACCCCACGCGCATTGACCTCGCCGTGACGGATTACGAAGGCGACATCCACCACGTCGGCACCTCGCTGGAGTACATCTTCATCGCGCTGGCGCCCGGCGTGTCCGCCAACACCGACCTCGCCCCCGACGGCAACGGCTCCATCGGTCATTACACCCTGCCCGGCGACCTCAACCCCGCCGACACCGCCCTGACCTACCCCGGCGACATCCCCGCCAAACACCCGGACGGCAAACTGATTGTCACGCTCTACGTCACGGACGGCAACGAAGGCTCCTCCATCATCCCGCCCGATCCGATTGTCGGCCCCATCCACGGCTACATCGACACCAACGGCAACATCGTCCCCACGGACGAGTTTGGCAACGTGATTGAATTCCCCTACTTCCCGCCCGGCGATGGTTACCATCTCGTCGTCATCGCGGAAGAGCGCGGCACTCCGCGCAAACTCGGCTGGGGTCCCTTCAACCGCGCGCCCGGCACCGTGGACTACGTTGACGGCGTGAACCCCGAGGACGACGACATCATCATCGGCAAGTTCGACCCGCCCGTCGGCTTCGACGGCGACCCGAGCGAACTCGACGTCGTGGTCATCATTGACGGCGAACCCGTCGAAGGCGCGTGGATTGACGAAGAAGGCAACATCCACATCCCCGGCCTGCCCGACGGTATCGAACCCGGCAGCACCATCGAAGTTGAAATCATCATCAAAGACGGCAACGGCGACGAACTCTACTCCAACGAGGACGACCCCGAAACCCTCGATGTGTACACACCGTCCGGCGTCACCATCACCGACCCGCTCGAGGTGGACGACGACGAGACGGACATCACCATCGGCACCTTCGACCCCGGCGACGACCCCAAGGTCCCGCTCGACAACGGCACCAACGTCGTGATCGTCATCATCGACGACCAAGGCAACGAATGGCCGGTTGACGGCTCGATTGACGAGGACGGCAACATCACCATTGACGAAATCCCCGAAGGCCTCTTCGGCGAAGACCTCGACGTGATCGTCACCGTCACCGACGACAACGGCAACCCCATGGGCGACGGCAAAGGCAAGATCACCATCCGCAAGGGCAGGATCCGCATCGCCGACGCCGCCACCGCCGAGGAGGACGACCCAATCGTCGGCAAATACACCGACCACGGCATCGACGACCCCGATGTCCTCACGAACCTCGTCGTGGAGGTCTGGATCGGCGCGGAAGGCCCCTTCCCCGGCTACATCGACGGCGACGGCAACATCCGCGTCCGCGGCAGGATCCCCGAACGTCTTGTCGGCGATGACGTGCCGATCGAGATCGTCATCAGCGACACCGTCGAGGGCAAGGACGGCCCCGCCAAGCGCGTGTACAACCGCCAGTCCGGCCTCATCGACATCATCGCCCCCACGCAGGACGGCGCGCTGCGGATCACCTCGATCACGCTCACCACCGACTCCTCGCAGAAGGACTGGATCACGATCACGGTTGACGGCTGCTACAACTGGAGCAAGGCCTACTCGCTGTTCGGCGACTCCGTGCTGGCGCGCCAGGCCGACCCCGCCAACACCGACCAGATCGGCGACGCGAACTGGTACCGCCCCACGAAGGTGCAGGCGCAGGCGCACGCCGAGGCCATCTTCACCTTCCCCAAACCCGTTGACGCGCACTTCTTCTACCACGCCCGCGAGATCCCGCGCTAAGGCGGCTAGGCATTCAAGGTGGCACGGGCATTTTTGCCCGTGGCTGCCTGCGGGACAGCAGGACAATGGGACTGCGGGCAGAAATGCCCGCACCACCTTTGCCGGGAGCGCAAGGCTTCCGCCTTGCCAATATTAGCGATGCAGGGCGGAAGCCCTGCGCTCCCGGCAATTGCGCTCCCGGCAATTCTTAATTTCTAATTTATTCAACGTTGCCGACAACAGCAACGTTGCGCGGATGTTGGCGAGGGGGATGCGGGTGAGGCGGGCGAGGGCGCGGCGGTAGGTGTCCATCTGCCCGGCGTAAGACTGAGCCATGCGCTCGGCAAACGCGGCGGCGGTCTCGCGGTTGCGCGGGCGGTTGGATTTGTAGTCGTAGAGCTCGATGCGCCGCTGACCGCCCGTCTCGAGGATGACCACGCGGTCAAAGATGCCGGAGACCCATTCGTCGCCGTCGAGCAGCTCGAAGCCGCGCTCGCGCCAAAGTTCCAGCACGCCCGCGGGCTTGCGGAGCGCGTCGCGGAAGGGCGAGGGGAGGGTGAGGTCAAGCCCCTCCGCCGCGAGGGCGGCAAGCAGAAGGTGGTGCGGGCATTCCTGCCCGCGAGCATCAAGGTGGCGCAGGCCTCCCTGCTCGCGGGCATCAAGGTGGTGCGGGCCTCCCTGCCCGCAGACATCATCAAGCCATTCGATTTCCCGCAGCAACTCGTGCACCCGTTGGCCGCGCAGCGTGGCCTCGGTGTCGGCGGCGGTGAAGAGTTCAGCGGCCGCCATCTCGTGTCCAGCGGCGGATGCGATTGTGCGACGGACGGACGGCGGCGGCTCGCCCTCCGGCGGCGGCGGCTCGCGGGGACGCTCGCCCTCCATTCCGTCATCTTGCGGCTCGCGGGGACGCTCGCCCTCCATCCCGTCATCTTGCGGCTCGCGGGGGCGCTCGCCCTCCGGGGGCGCGGCGAAGGCGCGGAACCAGTCCGCGTCGCCGAGCTGCCACGGCAGTTGCCCGCCGAGCGCGTTCTCGATGTGGGTGCTGAAATACAGCGCGTCGCTGGCGGCCTTTGCCGGGGGTTTGAGGAGGACGGTCATGGCGCGTTTGGCGCGGGTCATCGCGACGTACTGCACGCAGAGGTTCTCGAACACGCCGCTGTTCAGGGCGGCTGCGGCGGCCTGCGCCAGCACGGGGTCGGCGTCCACCACCTGCTGGGGCGGGCGGGTCAGGAGCCATGCGCCGTCAGGGGCGGCGAGCGCGTCGTCCGCGCGGATGGCGTCGAGGCCGCGGTGCTCGATGACGGGGAGGATCACGTAGTCGAAGCCCAGGCCCTTGCTGCGGTGGACGGTGAGAATTTTGACGGTCGAGGTGTCCGCCACGTCGCGCGTCGTGAAGCGGTTCACATAATCCGCGAAGTCGGTCAGCGTGGACTCGGCATCCGCCTCTGCGGTGAACTGCACGGCCACGCGCAGGAGCGCGTCGAGGCGGCCCTGCGTGAACGCGTCCGTCTCGCCCATGGTCTCGATGTAGCCGCGCAACGCGCGGGGCAGGCCGTGGCGCGACACGTCGCCCAGCACGCGCGTGCTGAGCGCGCGCTGGGCCTTGGGCGCGGGGAGCGCGAAGATGTCGGCGAACACGCGGGCGGCCAGCGGCGTGGCGCGGACGTGCTGCCAGGCGAGGGTGTCGCCGGGGTGCTCGGCGAAGCGCAGGAGGTTCAGCAGGGCGGTCACGACGGGGGTGTCGGAGATGGCGCTCTCGCCCTCCCACACAGCCGGGATGTGCGCCGCGCGCAGGGCCTCCGCGAACGGCACGCCATGTTTGTTCGAGCGGATCAGCACGGCGGTGGAGATGCCGCGCTCCCACGGGCGGACGCGGCCGAGTTCCGCGCAGGCGGCGTTCAGGTACGGCGCGATGTCGCGCTCGCCCTCCTCCTTGTCCGGCGCGGACACGCGCGTGACGGACACGAACCCCGGGCGCGTGACCGCCGAGCGGTGCTCGCCCCACAGGCGCTGCCACGCCGCGCCCGCGCCCGCCGCGCTGTCCGCGAGGAACGCCGCGACGCGCGCGCCGTCGAAGACGCGGTTCACGCAGGACGCAATCTCGGGCGCGTAGCGGTAGGAGTTGTTCAGCGCGAGTTGCTCGTAGAGGCCCGAGTCGGCCTCTTGCCCGAAGATGGCGACATCGCCGCCGCGCCACCCGTAGATGGCCTGCTTCATGTCGCCGACGATGAACATCGAGCGCTCGTCCGTGGACTGGATGACCTCCTCCACGAGATTGCGGATGACGTTCCATTGCGCGTGTGAGGTGTCCTGGAACTCATCCAGCGCCCAGTGGCGGAAGCGCGTGTCGAAGCGGTACTCGATGTTCTGGCGCGTGGCGAAATCGAGGCGGGCAATCAGGCGCGGGATGTCGCCGAAGACGAGTTTGCCGTGGCGGCGCGTGGCGGCGGAATAGACGTTCTCGATCTGCGCCATCAAGTGGTGGATGCCCTGCGTGTGGTCGCACCGCATGTTCAGCGCGATGCCCAGGATCGTCTCGACCGCCTCACGGATGAGCCGCGCCTCCGCCGCCGTGAACGTCTTGGACTTGCGGTTGTAGGTGATCGTGATGTCGCCGTCGGGCGTGTAGGCGGCCAGCACGTTTTTCACCCCGCTCTTGATGCCGCCGAACGTGCCGTTGAACGCGGCGACGAAATCGCAGAACTCGTCCCACGCGGCTGCGCGCCCCGCGGCCTCCCAGTCGGCGCGGAGGGTGTCGCGCAGACGCGCCGCGAGGCTCTGCGGCGTGGCGTGGACGGCGAACGGGGCGCGCCCGCCCGGCCATATCGCGGCAGGGTCGCCCCACGCGCTGGCGTTCGGGTGGTCGAGGTACGCGGTGTGCCAGTCGTCGATGAAACCCTCAAGTTTCTCGCAGAACGATTTGCCCTCGCGCCCCATGGTCGCCAAGCGGAAGGCCTCGCAGAACAGCGCGGCCTCGCCGGTTCCCGACGTGGCGTTGAGCAGCGCCGCGGCCGCCGCGTTTTTCTCGCGCGACGCACGGTAGTCGTCCATCATCGCGAGCCCCCCCTGCAAGCCGAGCTCAAGCGGGAACGCCTGCACCATGCGCGTCATGAAACTGTCGATCGTGCCGATCATGCTGATATGCTGCGTCGCGATGAGGTTGCGCAGCAGGCCCGCGAACACGCCGGCCGCGAGACCCTCCGGGTGCGCGGCGCGGAGCGTCTGCGCCAACGCGGGGTCGAGGCCGTCGAAGACATGCGCCGCTTCGCGTGACGCGCCCTCGGCGTCCGCCGCCGCGGCGGCGAGGCGTTCCGCGATGCGGCTGAAAATCTCCCCCGCGGCCGCACGTGAGAACGTCAGCGCCACCATCTGCTGCGGCGCGGTGCCGAGCAGCATCAGGCGTATCATGCGCGTCGCGAGCGCAAACGTCTTGCCCGTCCCGGCCGACGCCTTTATGAGGGTGTTTCTCACGATATTAGCCTCGGCCTGTTGTGACTGGCGACCGCCCCGCAGGATACGTCAATGCAACCGTATGCTTTCATGCCGGACATTATAGCATAGCCCATGATAATTTCAAATTAAAACGCCCTAGTGTCCTGTAAAATAGAGATTTCACGATGGAGGGCGAGCGAGCCGTTAGGCACGATGCAGGGCGGAAGCCCTGCGCTCCCGGCACATGGAGGGCGAGCGTCCACGCGAGCCGTCAGGCACGATGCAGAGCGGAAGCCCTGCGCTCCCGACACATGGTGGGCGAGCGCCCACGCGAGCCGTCAGGCACGATGCAGGGCGGAAGCCCTGCGCTCCCGGCACATGGAGGGCGAGCGTCCTCGCGAGCCGTCAGGCACGATGCAGGGCGGAAGCCTTGCGCTCCCGGCACATGGAGGGCGAGCGTCCCCGCAAGCCGTTAGGCACGATGCAGGGCGGAAGCCCTGCGCTCCCGGCACATGGAGGGCGAGCGTCCTCGCGAGCCGTCAGGCACGATGCAGGGCGGAAGCCTTGCGCTCTCGGCACATGGAGGGCGAGCGAGCCGTCAGGCACATTGCGGCTCGGCTCGCGGGGACGCTCGCTCTCCATATCTTGCCCCTACTCCTCAATCACCAGCCGCATGCCCACGTCATGCACGCCGTGCCAGGTCTCGTAGGCATAGCGGACGGCGGCGCCGGCGTCTTTGGGGCGGGTGGCCCATGAGCCGCCGCGGGCGACCTTCCTCGTGCCGGGTTTGAGCGTGTTGACGGCATCGGTGTAGGGATAGGGGAGGTAGTCGGAGCGCGTCCACTCGTTGACGTTGCCGACCATGTCATACAGCCCCCATGCGTTGGGCTTGACCTGCGCCACGTAGTCTGTGGCAAACCAGTTGTCCTTGAAACGCGCGTCGAAGAGCGGGAAGTTCATCTCCGCAGGGTACGGGCGGCGGACGTGGATGAGGCTCCCCCCGGCAATCGAGGTGTGCGATTTGAGCAGCTCCTTGTCCGCCAGGTTCGCGAAGGGCCCGAAGTCCGTGCCGGTGTCGCCGTAGAAAAATGGCGTCGTCGTCCCCGCGCGCGCGGCCCATTCCCATTGCGCCTCAGTCGGGAGCGCGGCCTTCACGCCGTAAGTCTTCGCGAACCACTCGCAGAACGCCATGGCCTTGCTCCAGCTGACGCGCACCACGGGCTGGTCGGGGTGGTTGCCGATGTAGCCGGGGGTCACATGATCCTTGCCGTGCTCGACGATGTAGCGCGAATCGTGCGCAGGGTCGAAGAGCGCGTAGTCCCTGTTGCGCAGCTCGGTGGCGGCCATCCAGAAAGGCCGCTCGATGGTCACGACCCCCTTGGGCCACTCGTCGGGGTAGCCCTTGGCGTTGCCCATTGTGAACGCGCCGGCGGGGACGCGCACGAAGACCATCTGCTCGCCGTTGCCAAGGTCGATGGTTTTCGTCTCGGGCGTGAAGCCGGCGATGTCCATCACGGCTTCCGGCTCGCGGGGACGCTCGCCCTCCATTTCGGGCTTGATGAATTCGACGGGCTTGCTGCCAAGCAGGGTGACCGCCTCGTCGTACTCCGCCTCCGCGTCGAGCGGCGTGGTGATGAAGTCCCGCAGCAATTCAAGCCGCCGCGCGCGCTGGTTCCGTTGCTCCCACTCGGGCGGGTCCCATTTTCCGCGCCAAGGGCAGTTGAGGTCCGTCCACGCCGCAAGCCGCTCATAAAACTCCGCGTCGGGCTTGACGTTGTGGTGGCCCTTCCAGAGCATCTGGAAAAGCGGAGAGGAGGAGACGTGCCAATCCATGGGCGGGTACATCTCGAGCTCGCCCTCGGGGCCGGGGCGGCGCAGGTAGGGATGGATGGCCTCGTAGGCTTGGCGCGGGTGCGTCATCTTGCGCGTATGCTTGTCGCCGTGGCATCCCGCGCAATACCGCTGCACCTGCGGCCACACGTCCAGCGTGAAACTCATCGCGCGCGCGGGCCCGCGCCACGGCCTGATGCGCTGGGGCGGGCGTTTCTCCGCCAGCGCGATGCCGCTGGACGGCAGCGACATGCGGTTGTCCTCGTGGCAGCCCGTGCAGGAGACGCGCTCGCCAGGCATCCCCACGAACCACGAGCGCATGAGCTGCACCGCCGCGCCGGACGCATCGAGCGGCTGCACCGAGATGGCCACGTTCGCGGGAATCTCAAAGCAGGCCGACCCGTCCTCCTCGATGTCCACCGTGCCGAGGATGCGCTTGATGTCCCACCCCGAATGCACGCCGACGGACTCATGCCCCCCCGTGTGCAGATAGCTGAAATGGTAGGCGAATACGCGCAGGCTCTTGACTATCCCGCGCGGCACGCCCTCGAGACCCGGACCTTGGTAGATATCCGCGATATGCACGCTCGCGGTCGTCGCGCCCGGCGAGACGCGGTCGGGGATCACAGGCGGCACGGGGCGCGCCTCGACCAGTGCGGGCTCGAGCAACGCGCTGTCCGGCACGGCGTGGAGCAGCGTGATGTTGTCGAACGTGTCCACGAGGTAGATGCCCCACAGCCCGCCTCTCGGGCGTGCGGTCACGAGGTGGAAGTTCGCGCTCAGCGGATGCGGATAGACGAAGAAGGGGCGGTTGCCGCGGTCGTGCTGGTTGCCCACGAGACCGTCGCACACGTCCGTCTCGACCCATTCGCCGAAGCCGGGGATCTCCTGCACCAGCCCCGTCTTCTCGGGCGGCAGGCGTTCGGACGGGATGCGGAGGAACGCATTCTCGGGCCCCCACGCCTTGCTTTTCAGAATCGGCTTGAACGGCACCTTTCGCGCCAGCGACGGGTCGATGACGATGAGGCGGCCGATTTCGCACACGTCGTGATGACCGCCCGCGATGCCGACCAGCTTGCTCGCCTCGCCCGGGATGGCGCGGGCCTGCAAGAGCGTGGTCGGGTAATACGAGCCGGAGCCCCACAGCGCAAGCTGGGACGTGCCGTCGGGGTTCATGGTGAAGAGGATGCGCGAGAAGTAATGCGGCAGGTCGCAGTATTCCCAGCGCGTAAACATCACGCGCCCGTCGTTCATCACGGTGGGCGTGTAGTCGCTGTCCTGCTCGAACGTGAGCTGGCGCACCGCGTTCGTCTTCGCGCCGGTATCCACGAGGTAAAGCTGCGCGATCTGCTGCGAGCCGTTCTCGCACGGCAAACCTTGGTACCCTGCGGTCGAGAGCATGACGTACCGCCCGTCGGGCAGCAACGCGCCGTCGAACCAATCCACGTCAGGGTAGCCCGTCGGCGAGATGGCGACCGGATCGCCCTCGCCGGACAGCGGCAGCGAATACACCGCGAAACGGTTGTTCGCATCCACGCTGGTGTAGGTGACGGCCTTCGCGTCGAACGTCAGTTTCAGGTCGCGCACGAGCGGCCCCTCGAAACGCCTGACCACGCGCTCCTTCTTCGCGCCGCGCAAACCCGACAACTCCACGATCTCGCTCGTCCAGTTGTTCTTGCGGATGGAGGGGTGCGTGCGGAAGTTGGCGGAGATGGTCCCCCAGTCGGTCTCGCGCTTGTCACGCGCGTCACCGCCGAGGACGCGCCGCACATACACGATGCGGTCCGCGTCCAACAACGGGTTCGCCAGCAACGCCGCACGCACGCCGTGAACCAGCAGCTCCGCGCGGGTAAGCTCGCTCAGCGGCGACGCCGGGGTAATCGCTTTCACGAACTGCTCGTTCTCGCGATACGCCAGCAATGCGGCGCGCGCGGCCTTCGCGTCGTAGCGGTCCGGCTCGCGCTGCTCAAAGAACGCGATAGCCCGCTCCACGGCTGCCGGGTTGATGAACCCGGCAGCCTCCGCAAGCGCACGGCACCGCGCTTCGTCCGCCGCGCGCGTGCAGAGGCAGAAGACCGCCAGGGCCGCTGACAACGCGAGGCGCATCGCGCTCCTTACGGCTCCACGGGCGGCGGCGGCGGGTCAACCAGCGGCGGCGTGTCCGCCACAGGCTGAGGCGGCGGCTGAGACGCTGCATCCCCGTACGCCGAATGATACGCACAGACACCGATGCACATCGCGAGCGGCGCCGTGAACAAAACGCCGATGCCGCACGCCAAGGCGCCAAGGCCTGCAATAAGGCCGGAGACGAAAAGCGTCAGGATGAGCATCCAGAACGGCCCCGTGCCGATGTCCGCAAAGATTTTCTTCACGGCGTCGGCAAAGCTCAGCTTCCCGAACGCGATGTGCATGAGCGCGATCATCATCATCGGACCCGCGACAACCCCTATAATCTGCACGACGGGAATAGCGCAGACAATCGCCACCGCGAGGAAGCACAGGAAGGCGTTCAGAAAGTATTCAAAACCCTTGAACAAATTCCCGACGGTCGGCACGTCAGGGTCTTTCTTGAGGAGACGCTGGGCAATGAGGAACTCGCCCACCAGCATTGGCCCCGCCAGTATGAAACAACACGAGCTTACAACAACCATGAGAAGATGCACAAGGATTAACAAACCCATGTTCCCCTTGAACAATTCCCAGCCCCGCCCGACTTCCTTCCCAATCTCAATTCGATTTGCCATAATGAACTCCTTTGATGATGATAATCAATCGTGAGAGAAAATTTTACCTAAACGGCGGAGATTGTCAACTGAATTTCGCAACTTTTTTTATTTTTATTTCCTGATCGGCGGATAGGCGTTGACGGGCGGGGCGGGCTGGAGGAAGGGGATGCCGTCGGTGGCGTTTGTCTCGGCGGCCGGGAGAGGTTGCTGGGCGACGAGCTGGTTGTAGATGGCGGGCGGCGTGTTGCTGGCGGGGGGCGCCCACAGCGCAAGCTGGGAGAGGGGCAGGAAGCTCGGGAGGCTAATCTCGCGCAGGGGGATGTCGGGGACGATGACCGCCGCGATTTGCGGGAGCGGCACGTTGGCGTCAAACACCAGTGGCTGGGCGATTGTCTCGTCGGCCGGCGGGGCAAGCGGGTTGAGTGGCTCGGGCGGTTGCTCGCGCTTGTGGAACGTGATGGTCGTCACAGGCCCGACGGGTTCTTTGCGGGTCGTCGCCTGCTGGTAGTACAGGCTCAGCAGCGTGAAGAGCGCGCCGAACGACACGAGCAAGAGCGCGGCGGCGCGGAGCCACGGCGCGTGAAGGAATGCGGCGGCCCACTGCCGCGGCGGCTTGGCCGCGGGCGGCGGCACGGCGAGGCGGCGGTCTTTCGCAAGCCCGCCTTGGAGCGGCGTCAGCACAGCGGCCAGCTCGTCATGCGTGGCGCGGCACGCCGCGCACGCGGTGAGGTGGCGGGCCACGGCCTTTTGCGCTTCGGGGCTGAGGTCGCCCAAAAGCCATGCGGTCAATTTCTCTTCATGCGGACACATTGTCTTCTCCTTCGCGCCGCTTGACTTCCGCGGCGAGCGTTTTGATGGCGTGGTGGAGCAGGTTGCCCACGTAGCCGCTGGTCTCGCCGACAATCGCGGCGATGTCGTTGTAACTCAGCCCCTGCTGGAGGCGCAGGAGCACGACCTGCCGCTGGAGCGGCGGGAGCGCGGGCAGGCAGGACAGCACCAGCGCCTCGCGCTCGTCCGTGCCGGTCTCGGGCAGGGGCTGCGCGGCGGCCTCCTGCTCGGCGGCGTAGGCGGCGTGGAGGCGGCTGCGGCGCTCCTCGGCGCGGACGATGTCCACGGCCTCGTTGTGGACGACGCGGAAGAGCCAGTTGCGCGCCTCGTCGTCCGGGGCCTGCACGGGCGGCTCGCGCCGCGCGAGCTTGACCCACGCGTTCTGCACCGCGTCCTGCGCGAGCGTGGCGTTGTTCAGCAGCCGCGCGGCATAGCGCAGGAGCGGCGCGTTGAACGCCGCCATCACGCGGGAGATCCCGCCGCCCTCTGTGCCTTTTGCTCTCACGGCAGATAGCATAGCCGAATCCCGACGCAAGGGCAACATGGAATGTCCAATATCCAACACGGAATATTCAATATCCAAGTGGGAACCACCCCGTCCGCCGTTGGCGTCCACCCCTCCACCGGAGGGGAATCCCGAAGCGCATTCAACTTGGACATTGAGTATTCCGTGTTGGATATTGGACATTCCTGCCTCCTAGATTTCGACCCCGATCTCGATGTCGCCATCCAGCGTGGCGCTTCTCAGCTCGGCGGGGATGGCGATTTCGCTGGTCGTGCGCAGGCCGCCGCGATAGTACACCATCAGCTGGAGCGCGGCGAGGCAGGTGTCCATGACAGGGCGGTCGGTGTGCGTGTCGCCGTTCTCCCACCAGCCGATGTCGCGGTCGCGCCCCTCGGCGTCCTTGATCGCGTTCTTCTCGATTTTCTGCGCGCCGACGTAAACGGATTTCATCTCCTTGTTCCAGCTCTCCCAGCGCGGGCCGCCGAAGTGATACTTGCTCTGCGTGGCGTAGTAGTAGTAATACTGGAGCGAGTCGCCGATGCCGGGGGCCTTGTCCGCGAAGGAGGGCTTCCACTGCGCCATCAGGTCGCTGGAGAGCTTGGTGGCGCGGTCGTCGGACGCGCCGAGCAGCTGCAGGCACAGCGTGCCGACGCTCGTGAGGCCGCCCGTGCCGGGGGACGTGTAGCCGAAGCCGCCATTGGGCGCGGCGTTGGCCTTGAACCCGCGCACCGCCTTCTTGCAGGCATCCGCCAGCCCCGGCACGTTCGCCTGCACGAGGTGCGCCGCCTTCAGGGCCTGCACGCACCAGCCCATATAGGACGTGTCGTCGCGGTACGCGCCGCTCTCGCGCCCCGCGTCATCCTTCTCCTGACCGGGGTACATCTGGTACGTCCAGCCGCCCGTGGGGTGCTGGCCGTTGACGATCGGCACGAGCGCCCTCTCCACGGCCGCCTTGACGTTGGGGTTATAGGTCATGCCGTACGCCTCGCACAGCGCATACGTCGCGATGGGGTGCGAATAGTCGTTGCCGTCAACGCCCATGAAGCGCCCGTCCGCCTTCTGCTGCGAGAGCAGGAACTCGATGCCGCGCCGGACCGTCTCGCCGAACTCCTCCGATTCGCCCGGTGTCTCGGCATGCGCGAGGAACGTCAAGACGGCCAGCCCCGTCATGGCGATGCGGTTCCTCGGCCACGAGCCGTCCTGCGCCTGCGTCTTCTTCAGCCAGCGCAGGGTGCGCATCACCGCGTCCTCCGTCTCCCGGCTGCCCTGCCCGCCGCCGCCGCCGAGTGCGGAGCCGCGCGCCCCTGCGTCGCGGTCAACGCCGAGAACCCCCTTGAACATGTATGGGCTTTTGATGTTCAGCACCGCATTGAACGACTGCGGTTGCGGGCTGTAGGCCTCCGCCGTCTGCTCCGCCGTGGCGGGCGCCTCAAGCGACTGCGGCAAGTCCGGGATGACAAATTCCTCCCGCTCCTCCTTGCGCACCGGGTCCTGCGGCGTGGGCTTCTCCAGTTCAATCACCTTGATGTCCTCCCAACGCTCGATGTCGATTGTCTTGACCTTCTCGGCATTCCCCGGCCCCAGCGCGATCAACAGCGAGACCATCACTGTCGGCAGCAGGATGGCGGTCAATGGCGCGGAGAGCCGCTGAAGCTCGATGCGGGCCTCCTTGTACTCACGCGAGCCGCTCGGCTTGCGCAGCCCCTGCACCATCGTGCACAGGCGCCGGACATAGCCCGGCTCGAAATAAACACTCTCATTTCTGTCCTTGTTCATGATGCACCTCCTTGTTGAGTGGTTGCATCGTTTATACGCCTGTGACCAGAAGGTTCTTAAAAAATTCCTGATTTTTTTTTCGGGCGCGATAATAGACCGTGTTCTAAAACCCTGTCATCCGCCATTCATGCGCGTTTTTGGCAGTATGGCATTCATGTCAACAGAAACCGGCAACCCCGCAAACGCATAGCCCGCACCCTGTTTGGATGGCGCGATAATGGAGGGCGAGACAGGGGTCCCCATTGGCGCGGCGTGCGACCAATGGGGATGGAGGGCGAGCGTCCCCGCGAGCCGCAGAAGCATATATATCGTCATTTAAGCCGCAATGTGCCTAACGGCTCGCGGGGGCGCCCGCCCTCCACCGTGCCCCCCGGGC
>WRJS01000081.1 GCA_009778475.1 Kiritimatiellota bacterium
GGCAACGCCCTGCGTCAGGCCGGAAGAAAAATCTCAAGGCTGTAGGCCTTGCATCATGATGGTAGGCCTTCAGCCTACAGGCATGGGGCGCGGCGGACATAGGGCGTTGCCCTATGCTAGTGATATAGCCCCTTCGGGGCAGGAGAGAATGACCGCCCGCCATCAATTCATAATGCATAATTAACAATTCCTGCGCGGCGGGAGGGGATGGTCGCCCCCCAGAGCGCATTTAACTTGGACATTGGATATTCCTTGTTGGATATTGGATATTCCCGAGGGCTTCAGCCTTCACGGCTTCCTGCCCCATTGGCCGCGGTCGCGCCAACGGGGTCCCCTGTGTTGAATATTGGATATTCCCGAAGGCTTTCAGCCTTGACGAAGATGGAGTTGAGAGAACAGATGCGTGTTTGTTGTGTTCTCGTGGCTTACGACATCGAGTCTTCGGTGATGACGAGTTTGTCCATGATGTACTTGCGGCGTTCGGGGGTGTTGTTGCCCATGTAGAAATCGATGGTGTCTTGGAGGTTGTGGTCTTGGGTGCAGTCCACGGGCGTGAGGCGCATCTTCTTGCCGATGAATTCCTTGAACTCTTTGGCGTCGATCTCGCCGAGCCCTTTGAAGCGGGTGATCTCGGCGTTCTTGCCGCAGCGCTCGATGGCGCTCACGCGATCCTCCTCCGTGTAGCAGTAGTGCGTCTCTTTCTTGTTGCGGACGCGGAAGAGGGGGGTCTCGAGGATGTAGAGGTGCCCCTCGCGGATGACGCGGTCGAAGAACTTCACGAAGAGCGTGATCAGCAGGTTGCGGATGTGCAGCCCGTCCACGTCGGCATCGGTGGCGAGGATGACCTTCTGGTAGCGCAGGCGGTCCACGGTCTCCTCGATGTCGAGGCTCTGCATGAGGTTGTAGATTTCGACGTTCTTGTAGAGGGCGTCGCGCTTGAGGTTGCAGACGTTGAGGGGCTTGCCTTTGAGGGTGAAGATCGCCTGGGTGTTCACGTCGCGGGAGCTGACGATGGAGCCGGCGGCGGACTGCCCTTCGACAATGAAAATCATGGAGTCGAAGCCCGTGCCTTTCTGCTTGCTGAGGTGGTGCTTGCAGTCCTTCAATTGCGGGACGCGCACGGAGACGGTCTTGGAGCGTTCGCGCGCGAGCTTCTTGACGCTGTTGAGCTCGGCGCGGAGCTTGCTGGTCTCCTCGATTTTGCCGATGAGCTTGTTGGCTTCGGCGGGCTCGCGGTGGAACATCTCTTCGACCACGCGCTTGACCTCGGCGACGAGCTCGGCGCGGATTTCGGTGTTGCCGAGCTTGTTCTTGGTCTGCGACTCGAACACGGGGTCTTTGAGGCGGATGGCGATGGCGCCGATGATGCCCTCGCGCACGTCGTCGCCGTCGAACTTTTTCTTGCTGAACTCGTTGACCGCCTTCAGCAGCCCCTCCTTGAACGCGGACAGGTGCGTGCCGCCGTCGTTGGTGTACTGCCCGTTGACGAAAGAGTAGTAGTCCTCGCTGAAACGGTTGGTGTGCGTGAACACGAGCTCCAGCGTCTTGGTGCGGTAGTGGAAGGGCTTGTAGAGCTTCTCGAACTGCGCCTCGTCGTGGATGAGGTCGAGCAGCCCGTTCTGCGAGACAATCTTCTTGCCGTTCACCTCGAGCGTCAGCCCCGCGTTCAGGTAGGCGTACATCATCAGGCGCCGCTCGACGTGCTCCTCGCGGAACTGGTACTTCTTGAAAATCGTCGCGTCCGGCGTGAAGCACACATACGTCCCGTTCCGCTGCGGCTCCTTGCACTTGCCGCGCTTCTTCGAGACCAGCACCCCCTCCTTGAAGAACGCCTCCGAGAACTCCCCCTCGCGGAACGCGCGCACCTCGAAGTCCGTCGAAAGCGCGTTCACCGCTTTCGTGCCAACGCCGTTCATGCCCACGGAGAACTGGAACGCGTCGTCGTTGAACTTGCCCCCCGTGTTAATCTCCGACACGCAGTCCACGACCTTCCCCAGCGGGATGCCGCGCCCGTAATCGCGCACCGCCACGCGCCCCGAGTTGTAGTCCAGGCTAATCTCCACCCGCCTGCCGTAACCCATGATGTACTCGTCAACGGCGTTGTCCAGCACCTCCTTGAGCAGGACATAGATGCCGTCCTCATACTGGCTGCCGTCGCTCGTGCGCCCGATGTACATCCCCGTGCGCTTGCGGATATGCTCGATTGCGGAAAGGGTCTGGATATGCTTGTCGTCGTATGCGGAGGCCATGGATGCCCTTTTTCTGACACTGTTTTTTAGACAGGATTAACAGGATTTTTCAGATTGACAGGATTCGTTGGATGGGGTTTTTCTCGGTTGGTTTTTCAGGTTTGCGTTCCTGTCAATCTGAAAAATCCTGTTAATCCTGTCTAAGCCGAAGCCAAACCTGTCAATCCTGTCCAGCCCCGCCCTTGCGCCGCACGGACTTGATGACGACCGGCTCGGTCGGCACGTTCTGGTGCGGACCCGAGAAGCCCGTCGGGACTTTCGCGATCTTGTCCACCACGTCCATGCCGTCAACGACCTTGCCGAACACGCAATAGCCCCAGCCCTGCGGAGTCTTTGACGTGTGGTCGAGCATATCCTTGTTGCGGTCCACGAGGTTGATGAAGAACTGGCACGTCGCGCTGTCCGGCACCATGGTACGCGCCATGGCGAGCGTCCCGCGCGTGTTGCTCAGCCCGTTGTCCGCCTCGTTCTTGACGGGGGCCTTCATCGGCTTCTGATCCATGCTCTTGGTGAAGCCGCCGCCCTGAATCATGAACCCGTCGATGACCCGGTGGAAAATCGTGTCATCATAAAACTTCGCGTCAACGTATGCCAGCACATTGCTGACCGTCGCCGGCGCCTTATCCTGATAAAGCTCCGCCGTGATGTCCCCGAGACTCGTCTCAATAACAATCTTCATCTCCGCTCCTTTGTTGCCCTCGCCCTCGGCATGACCCAAGAGCGACAGACCCAGCACTAGAACCAACGCATGTTTAACCGTTTTCATTCCCATCCCCAAGTGTTGCAAAAGAAACATACTATACTCCTCCCCCGCGACAAAATCCAGCCCGAAAATAAAAGAAAATGAGCCAGCGCAATAAAATCGTTTTTCGGTTGCATTCGGGGGTTGGGGGTGGTATAATCGGGGCATGATTTTTGGCAGGGCTTTAACCAGATGAGCAAGGCGGCCGCACAACAGAGGGAGAGCCGCGCGCTGACGTCGTTCTTCGGCGCGGAGGACATCATGGTGCAGCAGGAGGGGTTCCAGCGCAATGCGCTGCTGCGGAACCTCCTGGAGCACCTGGCGGACAACCATGGCCTGCGGAACGTGGACGCCTATTACAATGCGGTGGTCCGCCGCGAGAATGCGATGGGGACGGTGCTGGCGTCGGGCATCGCCATCCCGCACGCGCGCCTGGAGGGGCTGTCGCAGCCGTATGTGGCGATCGCGACGTCGGAGGGGGGCATCGCGTTCGAGGAGGGCGCGCCGCTGACGCACCTGGTCTTCGTGGTGCTGATCCCGCGGGACCAGCCGGGGTTCTACCTGCAGATCCTCCGGGCGCTGAGCAGCATCATGCGCAACAAGGACGCGGCGAGGACGGTGTCGCGGCTGAAGACGGCCGGGGAGGTGATGCGGTTCTTCGGGCGGGGCGACATGGTGCTGCCGGGCTATGTCTGCGCGGCGGACATCATGTGCGACGCGCCGACGGTGCTGCGCGACAGCGACAGCCTGAAGACGGCGATCGACTGCTTCATCTCGAAGGACCTGTCGGAGGTGCCGGTCGTGGACGGCGACGGCGACATGGTGGGGGTGGTGAGCGCGCGGGCGCTGATGCGGGTGTGCCTGCCGGAGTACCTGCTGTGGATGGACGACCTTTCGGCGATGGTGAATTTCGAGCCGTTCGCGGGCGTACTGCGCAATGAGCAGAACACGTGGCTGTCGGACATCCTGAGCGGGGAGTACCCGGCGGTCCAGGTCGGCGCGCCGGCCATCTCGGTGGCGGCGGAGCTGGCGCGGCGGGACGCCTCGCGGTGTTATGTGCTGAACGGGGGGAAGCTCGCGGGCATCATCGACCTGCCGGTTTTCCTCAACAAGATCTTCCGTGAGTGACGCATGATAAACAGGGGGAACATCAGGGACGAATCGTTGGCGCGGCGGCTGGTGAAGCTGGCGGTGATGGCGTGCGCGGTGGCGGCGGCGGGGTGGGGCTCGCGGGCGCTGGGCGTGGCGGGGGGGTGGCAGGCGCAGGTGGCGGTCTGCACGTTCGCGGGGGTCATCTGCACGACGCTGTTCTTCTGGACGCACCGCGTGGCGGCGGCGTTCCTCGGCGTGGCGGCGCTGGTGGCGACGCAGACGGTGACGCTGGAGGGGATGCTGCGCTCGACGGAGCTGGACATCATCTTCTTCCTCATCGGCATGATGATTATCGTGGGGGTGCTGAAGGACCTGGGCTTCTGGACGTGGGTCATCCAGAGCGTCGTGAACACGCGGGCGATGACGGGGCTGTCGTTCACGGTCATCCTGTGCGTGCTGTCGGCGGTGCTGTCGGGGATCATGGACGAGGTGTCGTCCATCGTGGTGGTGCTGGCGCTGGTGTTCCAGGTGTGCGACACGCTGAAGGTCAAGCCCGCGCCGTTCGTGCTGATCGCGGTGCTGTGCACGAACATCGGGTCGGCGGCGACGATGCTGGGCAACCCGGTGGGCATCTTCGTGGGGAACAAGGCGGGGTTCGCGTTCACGCAGTTCCTTGCGGTGGCGGCGCCGGTGGCGGCGGTGGCGCTGGCGGCGGCGGTGGGGGTGATCCTGTTCTGGTTCCGCGCGCCCATCCGCGAGATGACGGCGCGCATGGCGCGCCACCGCGAGGGCCACCAGGGCCTGGGGCCGCCGCTGCGCATCCCGTACCGCCGCGGCCTGCTGGTGCTGGCGGTGACGGTGGGGCTCATCGCGTTCCACAGCCGCATCGAGGCGGCGCTGGGGCTGACGGGGGAGGCGAACCGCAACGCGTTCCTCATCGTGACGCCGCTCATCATCGCGGCGGTGCTGATGATCTGCCGGCCGCGGCGCGCGCGCGATTATGTGCAGAATGACGTGGAGTGGTGGACGCTGCTGTTCTTCATCCTCCTGTTCGCCATCGCGGGGGCGCTGGAGGAGCAGGGGGTGACGCGCAACGCGGCGGCGCTGCTGGGCGAGTGGGTGAGCGGCGGGCCGCCGGCGCTGGTGCCGTTCGTGCTGGGGCTCTCGGCGGTCGGCTCGGCGTTCGTGGACAACATTGTGTTTGCGGCGGCGTTCACGCCTGTGGTGCAGTCGCTGGCGGAGCGCTCGGCGGACTTCAGCGTCCTCTGGTGGGCGCTGCTGTTCGGGGCGTGCTTCGGCGGCAACGTGACGGTCGTGGGCTCGACGGCGAACATGATCGCGCTCGGGCTGCTCGAGAAGCGCGCGCGGGTGCAGATCGCGTTCCACGAGTGGCTGAAGATCGGCGCGCTGGTCGGCCTCATCACGACGCTGATCGCGTGGGCGATGCTCTGCGTCCTGCCCGCGCAGGCCCCGGCGGCGCAGCGCGGCGCGGGCCCGGGCGGCGGCGGCGGGCCCGCCCCGGCGCAGGCCCTCCCGCAAGAAAGCGCGAAAAAGTAAAACCCCTTTCTTGACGGATGCGGCCTTTAGGCCTATACTGTCTCGACTTGGTTTAAATCGGTTAGAAGCATTTTTTAAGGAATTCGGCAATGGCTGGTGAAAAAGGCAACCAAACGGCTCAACAGGCGCAGAACTTTTATAACAAGGGCGATGCGGCATTTTCGCGTGGCAATCTGGATATCGCGATTGACATGCTGATGCAGTGCGTGACCCTCTCCCCGGGCTTTTCCAACGCGCGCAAGCGCCTCCGCGCCGCGCAAATCGCAAAGTTCCGGCGGGAGAAGAAAAGCAAGCTGGCCTCGCAGTTCCAGGAGTTCGGGGCGATGCTCGCGCGGACGAAGGTCAAGGCGCTCCAGAAGGCCGGCAAGCTCGAGAGCGCGCTGGTCGAGGTCGAGCGGCTGCTCACCATCAACCCGCTCCACCCGCTGAACGTCGAGATGGCGGTGGAGATCGCGGACGCGGCGGGCCATGCGGACGCGGCCCTCTTCACCGTGGAGGCCGCCTACGAGAACAACCCGGACGACATGAAGCTCCTGCGCCGCGTGGCCGAGTATTACATGAAGGTCGGCGACTACACCAAGGCCCGCGACGCATACCTCAAGCTGAACGCCTTCCTGCCGAACGACCAGGCCATCTTCAAGGCGCTGAAGGACGCGGAGGCCCGCGTGACCATGGCCGCCGGGTGGGAGGAGGCCGCCGGGAAGAAGGACGGCTACCGCGACCTCATCGCCAACAAGGATCAGGCCGAGAAGCTGGACATGCGCGCAAAATCCGTGCAGTCGGGCTCGGACGCGGACGCGCTCATCCAGGAGGCCAAGGAGCGCATCGAGAAGGAGCCCAACAACCTCAACTTCTACCGCGCGCTGGCGAGGCTCTACATCCAGAACAGGCGTTTCGAGGAGGCCGTCGCGACGCTCGAGGACGCGCGCAAGGTCAACGCCGCAGACCCGGAGCTCGACCGCGCGATCACGCAGGCGAAGATCTCCGTGTTCGAGGGCAATATCGACGCGCTGAAGGCCGCGGGCGACCTCGCGCAGGCGCAGGAGGTGGAGACCGAGATGAACCAGTTCGTGTTCGACGACCTCTCCGCGCGCGTGCAGCGCTACCCGAACGACCTCAAGCTGCGCTTCGAGCTGGGCCTGCAATACTTCAAATACGATTACTATGACGACGCCATCGCGCAGCTGCAGCTGGCCCAGCGCAGCCCGAAGGAGCGCGTCGAAGCGCTCTTCTACCTGGCGAAGTGTTTCGCGAAGAAGGGCCAGCGCGACATGGCCGTCATGCAGCTGGACACCGCCAACGGGCAGCTGCAGATTATGGACGACCTCAAGAAGAAGATCGTGTTCGAGCTCGGCTGCCTCGCGGAGGAGGGCGGCGATTACGAGAAGGCGTTCGACTATTACAAGGACGTGTACGCGGCGGACATCGGCTTCGAGGACATCGGCGCGCGCATGGAGCGCATCTACAAGCTCCGCCAGAGCCAGCAGGGGTAAGGGCGGTCGCGATGCTCAATGCGTAAAGGCGTCTTCCTGTGCAGACGGGGGATTGCACATCGAGTATTGTGCATTGAATCGGGGTCATTGCGCTTAAATCAAGACAGATGTTTTTTTTAATCTGTGTCATCTGCGGTTGAAAAGAACAGGGAGGTTTATTTTTGACAGGGTTGTTTTCGCGCAGGGGCAGGGGACCCCGCTCGCGCGATGTGCGACGAGTGGGGCACACAAAGGCGCAGAGAAATAATATCTCACACAAAGGCACAAAGGATTTTTTGACAGACACCTTTCACCTTTTACCTTTTACCTATCACTTATCACCTATTACCTATCACCTCTCCCTCCGCGTCCCCGCGCCTCCGCGCGAGAATAACCCTGCCAGGAAAAATCGCCCCTAGTCGTCAATCGCGCTTTCAAAATCCGTGGCGTTCACCCATGGCGCGTCGGCGGGGGTGAGCTCGCCGCGCTGGAATTTCTCGTAGAAGCCGATGTTCTTCTTGTTGGCGTGGGGGTGGCGGTCGAAGGGGTTGGTGCTGCCCAGGAGCCAAGGGTCGCCCTGCATCACGAGCCCGGCGAAAAGAAGCTGCCGCAGGGCGTTCTGGCGGGCGTTCAGGGCGGGGTCGCGGGCGAGGTTCACAAGGCAGTCGGGGTCTTTCGTCAGGTCGTAGAGCTCTTCCGCGCCGCGTTTGCCGAAGCACAGGTCCCAGTATTTTTTCGTGGCGGGGTCGTGGCGCGATTTGAGGACCTCCGTCTTGGTGGGGCTGCCGTCGGTGTCGAGGTAGCCCGTCTCGGGGTTGCACGCGGGCCAGCGCGTGGGCTCGAAGTTGTGCAGGTAGATGAAGTCGTCCTTGACGATGCCGCGCACGGGGTAGCCCGCGTCCTTGGGGCGGCCGACGTCGTTGCGCTCGCGCCCGATGAACACGTGGTCGCGCCCTGCGGCGACGCGCCCCGCGCCCTCCGCGAACAGGACGTCCGTGAGGCTCTGCCCCTGCGCGTCCGCCATGCCCGTCGCGTCCCACGCCACCCCGGTCACCTCGATGAACGTGGGCGCGAGGTCGATGAAACTCACATAGTCGTCAACGGTGCGGCCGGGGTTCTTCACGCCGTCCTTCCACATCACGGCGAAGGGGAGGCGGTTGGAGTCCGGATAGACCTGCCCCTTGCTGTGCGGGAAGGGCATGCCGTTGTCGGAGGTGACGACGATGAGGGTGTTGCCGAGCATCCCGCGCGCCTCGAGCTCGCGCAACATGCGCCCGAGGTGCGCGTCGAAATGCTCGGTCTCGAAGGCGTAGTCGAGCATGTCCGTGCGCGTGACCTCGTTGTCGGGCCAGTAGCCGGGAACGCGGTCGATGTCGGAGGTCTTCTTGCCGCCGAGCGCGATGCCCGAGCCGTAGGTGTAGGCGCGGTGCGGCTCCATGCCGCCGAACCAGAAGCACCACGGCTGGCCCTTGGGCGCGGCGTCGAGGAAGTCGGCGAAGTTGGCAGCGTAATCGTTGGCGCTGATGTCGGGCGTGGGCGGCGCGAGTTTGCGCGCGTTGAACGGCTTGCCCGCGATGTCCGCGCGCGGCTTGCCGTCGGGGCCGACGGTCACGCCGGGGGCCCAGCCCTTGCCCGTCATGCCGACGTGGTAGCCGCGCTCGGCGAGGGCCTCGGGGTAGGACTTGAACTCCATCGGGAAGACGCACCAGTGGTTGGCGGCCGCCTTCAGCTGCCACGGGTTGCGGCCCGTCAGGATGCTGGCGCGGGAGGGGGCGCACTTGCCCGTGGGCGTGTAGGCGTGGGTGAACAGCACGCCCTCTTTCGCGACGCGGTCGAACGCCGGGGTCTTGACCCATTTGCACCCGTAGGCCCCGGCGTGGCCGTAGCCCCAGTCATCCGCCAGCGCGAACAGGATGTTCGGGCGCGGCGGCGGTTGCGCGAGCGCCGGCAGCGCAAGCATGATGAAGAGGGCTGAACGCCCGATCCACAAGTGAAACGCGCTTCGGGGCGCCTGAGCCGGTTCGCGCCGATCCGAGCCGATTCTAATCGACGGTTTTATTCCCATGGGTGATCGCCTCCAGTTGCTGAATGAATGTGTCCGCCCCGATGTTGCCCGAGCCCTTCAATTTGCCCAAGACCGTCTCGCCGTCGGGCGCGAGGATGATGTAGGTCGGGAAATGGATAGGGGTCACGCCGTATTGGATCGCCAACTGCTCGTTGCGCTTGACGAACTGCGCGGGGACTTTGCCCGCGTTGCGCGGGAAGTCGATGATGACCAGCATCAGCCGCTGCTTCGCGAAGTCCTTCCACGGTCGCGTGTGGAACACCCTCCAATCCATGTACCGGTGTTCGTCGCACCAGTCGCTTCCGGTGACGCTCAGGAGAATCGGCAGTTTCTTTTCCGCCGCCATTTTCTTCGCGGCGTCGAAGTCCATGGTCCATGCGCCCTGAGCCGCGCCCTCTGTCAGCGTCTCCGCTTTGGGCAAACCCCGCAGCGTCTGCCCTGCCGTCTCAACCTCGTAAATCTCTTGCCTGATTGTATCTTCCACATGACACCCGACGGGCAAGTCCGCAACGAAAACGGACGGGTCCTCCGCCTCATCGAGCAGGCGGAGCGTCTCGGGGTCAACCGTGTATTCCATCTTATGCCCCATGGACATTTCCTTAACCTCCCCGTCCGGATTCCGCATCCCCACTGTCCGGATAGGGCTGTTCACCGTAATCGTCAGGGGCATCCAAACCCCGGCGCGTTCCACATGGTTCGAGAAATCATACGTTTCATCGACATACCTTTCCTCCCACAACTCCCGTTGATTCTCCATATCCCAGCCAGGCTGGAAAAAGGTGTATCGTTTAAGGATGCCGTTTTTCTTTGAGAACTCGAATTTACTGAGGTGCAAGTCATCAATGGTCACCGTGTCCCCGTCAACCTCGATTCTGGGGTCTTCCGCCAAAATCCGTTCTTCTAAAGGGGACAAGGGGACACAACCACCCCAATGCCCCCAGGCCCGCAGGAAAAGCAGCGCGCTCGAATACGTCCCGACGGTTGCGATCCCAGAAACATATTCGTACCCGCCTTGCGCGTCAACGAAGTGGCGGGCCGGATACCACCGCACATACTCTTCCCCGTCCCATGTATTTATCTCCACGGCGTGGTCATATATCGTTGTCCCTGGCCTTGCATCCGCATCACGCTGTTCAAGCCCGCGCCCCGTTTCTTCGCGGTGGCGTCCCGTTGCGGCCTCAAACACAAGGCGCACGTTTTTTCCGGGGCCTACAGATACGTTACCGTCGCGATAAGACTCGCTGCGCGTCGAATAGGTCACGTACAAGACTTTTCCCGCGAGCGAGTTTTTCTGGAACAGCGGCAGATAGGCCTCGATGCCCGCCGCGCCACCCCCCGCCGGGACCGTGGACCTGCACCCGACGAGAAGCGCGGCGACAGACGCCGCAAGGAACGCACACACAACAGGCAGACAATTTTTCATGAAACCGACTCCGTCACGGGGTGTTAAAAAACGCGCCTACCTTTTTATTGAAGGGACTCCCAAATCGTTGCAGATTTTCTTGACAAGGATTTCCCTGATTTCACTGTGCCGCGGGACAGACGAGCGTTTGTTCTGGGCTGGATTCCCCCACCACGAATGAGACCCGCCCTCACGGATAAGGGCGCATCCGTTCTCTCGCAAATGGCGGAGGAACGCCTGCCTTTTCATACCCGCACGGCTTCCTGTGTATAACCTTCCGACGCAGCTGCTAACGCCTCGTTGCGGTTCATCTCAATGGCTTCGCTCAGCGTTTCCTGTAGGCTCTCCATCAGTTTTTTTTGAGTGCGCTCTTGGCAGTTCACGCCTTGGACTTCAGCTATCCAGCCGACCCACCAGCCGCCGTCTTTTTCGATAATTGCAGTGTAACGGTTCATCATACATCTCTCCAATGAGTTAACATAGTATGCCACATTCTGATTCTCGTGCGCAATCATGTTCATCCTGTCAAAAAAATAACTTCTAATCGTTCCCCACGCGGCGCGCGAACTCGGCCGCGAACGCGCGGTAGGCCTCCGCACCCCGGCTGGCGGGATCGTAGAAGACCACAGGCTGGCCGAAGCTCGGCGCCTCGCTGATGCGCACGTTGCGGGGGATGACCGTCTCATAGACCTTGGCGCCGAAGTGCGCGCGCACCTCATTCACCACGTCCGTCGCGAGGCGCGTGCGGCCGTCGAACATCGTCATCAGGATGCCCTCGAGGCGGATGCCGGGGTTCACGCCGTTGTCGCGCAGCTGGTCGATGAGCGAGGTGATGACGCTGAGCCCCTCCATCGCGTAATACTCGCACTGCATGGTCACGACGATGCCGTCCGCCGCCGCCAGCGAGGAGGTCATCAGGATGCCCAGCGACGGCGGGCAGTCCATCAGCACATAGTCGAACACCCCTGCGGTCAGCACGCGGTCAAGCACACCGCGCACGACGGCGAGGTGGTTCTCCTGCCGCGCGATCTCGATCTCCGCGCCCGCGAGGTCGAGCTCGGAGGGGATGATGTTGATGCCCTCGTAAGGGGTGGGCTGGATGATGTCCGCCACATCCTTCGCGCCCGTCAGCACGGCGTAGAGGCTCGCGCCGGGCTGGCGCTGCAAGCCCAGCCCGCTCGTCGCGTTCGCCTGCGGGTCGAGGTCGATGACCAGCACCGTCTTGCCCATCCCCGACAGCGCCGCCGCCAGGTTCACCACGGTCGTCGTCTTGCCGACGCCGCCCTTCTGATTCGCAATCGCAATCACACGTGTGTTTCTCATCTCAGACTCCTAAACCTTTTCATCACTCAGTAGGATAACACATGGCGGATTAGGGGGCAAGCGTGAAAAGAGAGGGGGCAGCCCTCATGCGTAGAGGGCGATGACGCGCGGGGTGATGTCCACGAGGCTCTGGGCGTTGGCGAGGAACGCGGCGGCCTGCGGGCCGATGGCGACCAGCGGGACGGGGTTGCGCGTGTGGCCGCGGACACCCATGTCCTCGATGTTGCCGTGGTCGCTGGTGAGGATGAGCAGGATGCCGGCCTTGACGCAGAATTGCGTGACCGCGCCAAGGAACGGGTCGAGCGTCTTGAGCGTCGCGCACGCGTCGTCGTACTTGCAGGTGTGGCCGATCAGGTCGGTGACGAAAATCTCGAAGAGCGTGAAGTCGTTGGCGCGGGTGACTTGCAGCAGGTGGTCCGCGGCCTGGAGCGGGGTCACGAGCGTGACGGCGTAGCCTTTCTCGGCCAGCGCCTTGCGCGTGATGTCGTGCGCAAGGGCGAGGTTCTCGTTGAGGTCGTCCTGGAGGGAGATGGTCTCGGGGCGGGTGAGGGCCATGACGGTGGTGACGGACTTGAAGCGGCGCGCGGCGATCTCGTCGATGCTGTCGGCGATGTACGCGTCCGCGAAGCGGCAGCGGCGCGATTTGCGGGCGAGGGCCATGAAGAGGTTGTCCTCGACGATGAGTTTGCGTAGGCTGGGCCCGGGGAAGCCCTCGCAGTGGCGGCCCATGTACTGGGCGGCGTTGACGCCCGTGAACAGGGCGGTCTGGCCCGTGGCGCTCTGGGGCAGGCCGGGGACGTCGAGGCAGGCGTCGATGGCGATGCCGTGCTCCTCGATGAGGCGGCAGAGCGTGGGGCACACGCCGGCGTGGACGGGGTTGTCTTTCGCGGGGGCGCGTAAACCGATGCCATCAATGAATAGGAACAGGACTTTCACGGGGGGCCTCACTTGACGACACTGGGCAGCCATGTCGCGATCTGCGGGAACAGCATCAGCAGGGCGCACACCACGACCAGCGCGAGCAGGAAGGGCATCGCCCCGCGGAAGACGACCTGAAGGGGGATGCTGCGGTCGATGCCGCTGACCACGTACGCGTTCACGCCGACGGGCGGCGTGATGACCCCCATCTGCGTCACGACGACGATGACCACGCCGAACCAGATGGGGTCGAAGCCGAGCTCGCACACCACGGGGTAGAAAATCGGGGTGGTCAGCAAAATCAGCGCCAGCGCATCGACGAAGCACCCCGCCACAAGGAAGAAGAGGGCGATCAGCGCGATGACGCACATCGGCGGCAGCGGCAGCCCCGCCAGCCAGGACGCGAACAGCATCGGCACCTCCGTGACCGCGAGGAAGCGCCCGAACACCGTCGCCCCCGCGACGATCACCAGCACCATGCACGACGTGCGGATGGTCTCCTGCGCCGCCTGCCAGAGCATCTTGCGCGAGCAGTTGCCGCCCAGCGCGGCGATCGCGACGCTCCCCAGCGCGCCCATCGCCGCGGCCTCCGTCGGCGTGAACCACCCCGCGAACATCCCCCCCATCACGAACGCGAACAGCAGCAGCGTCTCGATGACGCCGAGCAGCGCCTTGAGCCGCACGCCCCACGGCACGCGCACCGCAGGCGGCGCGAGCGACGGGTTGAGCAGGCACTTGACGTAGATCATCACGCAGAACAGCACCGCCATCAGCACCCCCGGCAGGATGCCCGCGATGAACAGTTTGCCGATGGACTGCGCCGTCAGGATGCCGTACACGATGAACACGACGCTGGGCGGGATCAGCATCCCGAGGCTCCCGCCCGCCGCGACCGTGCCGCTCGCCAGCGCGTGGTCGTACTTGTACTTCTTCATCTCCGGGAGCGCGACCGCCGCCATCGTCGCCGCCGTCGCCGGCCCCGACCCGCAGATCGCCCCGAACGCCGCGCACGCGCCGACCGTCGCCATCGCCAGGCCGCCGCGCAGCGCGGACATCCAGCTGTTCGCCGCCGCGAAGAGCCGCCCGCTGATGCCCGCGTGGAACGCCACCTGCCCCATGAACACGAAGAGCGGGATGACCGTCAGGTTGTAGTTCGCGAACGTGTCGTAGAGCTCCGCCGAAAGCATCGACAGCGACCCCTGCCACGAGCCGACCGCGCCGAAGCCGACCGCGCCCACCACCAGCATCGCCACCGCCACCGGCATGCTGCACAGCAGCAGCACCAGCATCGCCACGCACCCCCAGATGCCGACTTGGACAGGCGTCATGGCTTGATCATCTCCCGCCCCGGGTACAGCAGGTGGAACACCACGATGACCGCCGTCACCGCGAACGCCGCCGCCATCACCCACGGCACCCAGAAAATCGGCAGCTCGATCGTCGCCGTCACCTCCCCGTACCGCAGCAGCGCCTGCCCCTGCATCACGCACCCCGCCGCCGCCAGCGCAAACGCCGCAATCATGATGAGCCGCATCACGGAGTCCACCGCCACGCGCCAGGCGCGCGACAGTTTCTGGAAGAAATACTCGATGGCCACATGGCCCTTCATCGCCGTCGTCAGCGGCAGCGCGCACGCCATCGTCACCCCCCCGCAGATGCGCACGACGTCATACGCGCCCTTCAGCGGGCACCCCAGCTGGCGCAGCAGCACGTCCGCGCCCGTCAGCAGCATCATCACGATAAGCCCCGCGCACGAGACGGCCGTCATCCCGTACGTCAGGAACACGACCCCCCGCCAGAACGGGCCCAATGGTTTCCGCTCCATGCTCATTTCAGTTCCCCGGCCCGCGCCACCTTGACCAAGAACTGGATGTCCTTCAGCACGTCCGAACCGGGCAGGCCCTTCGCGTCAACCTTCGCGGCCGAGTCCGCCAGCAGCGGATCGACCTTCTCGCGCCAGACGGCCTGCTCCTCCGCGCTCAAGGGGATGATTTCGTGCTTCAGCTCGTGCACGAACGCCAGCCCCTCCGCATCCGCATCGTTCCAGGCCTGCCCGTGCTTCGCGATCCACTCGCGGTTCACTTGCGCGATAAGCTGCTGGAGCCCTTCCGGGAGGCTTTCCCACTTCGCCTTGTTCATGGCCACGAAGCACACCGTCGTGTAGCCCACGCATTCCGAGTCCGTCACGTACTTGATGACCTCGCCCTGCTTCCAGCCCTTCAGCGCCTCGACAGGGCAGAACGTCGCGTCCACCACGCCCTTCTGCAGCGCCTCATACGTCTCGCCCTGCGGCATGCTGATGGGCGACGCGCCGAGGCTCTCCACGAGTTTCGCGCTGAAGCCCGTCGCGCGGACCTTCAGCCCCTGCAAATCGGCCAGGGCCTTGACCGGCTTCCGCGACGCCAGTATCCCCGGGCCATGCGCGTGGAGGTACATGATCTGGGTGTCGGCCGCCTCCGCGGGCCGCCGGTGGAAATAGACCTCGTTGGCGATGTGCGTCGCGGCCACGCCGTCAGGATAGCCCACGGGCAGGTCCAGCAGCTCCAGCAGCGGGAAGCGCCCGCGCGTGTACGCGAACATGCTCATGCCGATGTCCGACGCCCCCGACAGGACCCCCTGGTAGCACTGGTCCGCCTTGGTCAGGGTCCCGCCCGGGAACACCGTGACCTGCAGCTGGCCGCCGCTGCGCTCCCGCAGCTCGTCCGCCCACGCCTGCGCGAGCTTCGCCTGCACGTGCGTCGGCGGGAAGAACACGCTGTAGCGGAACGTGTACGTTTTCCGCGCCGGGTCCTGCTCCTCCTGCCGGCCGCACCCCGCCAGCAGCACCACCGCCGACGCGAAAAAAACAGATCTGCATCTCAACTTCATAACCCCTCGTTTCCCCTCTCTTGCCCTCTCGGGCGACCCTGTTGCACCTGCGGCCGCGGCGCCTCGCCTACAGCCCCTCAAATTGAAACCTCACCGTGAACCCGAGCGTCTCCCCCGCGCCGATCTTCTGCGCCGTGCCGTCGGCCACGTCGCCCTCCCGGCCCTTGAGCCACGTGTTGCTCGGCTCCAGCCCGGTGACATACGCGCCGACGTCGAACGCCTTCCACTGCACGAGGCGCGGCAGCGTGCGCGTGTCGTAGGCCACCGTCGCCTTCACCCCCGCCTCCGCGTTGACGATGCTCATGCTCGCGAAGCCGTCCTTGCCCGCCGGGATGGCGTGGAAGAAGCACTGCTCCGGCGTCCCCTTCCTGGGCGGCGGCATCACGTCCCACGTCGCCAGGCCCGCCGCCGCCTCGGGCGTGCGCGGCGTCACGTCGTGCTTCGCCGCCACCAGTTTCATCCCGGGGCTGACGAGCGGGTAGCCGAAGTTGCAGTGATAGACCAGCTGAACGTAGTCCGGCGCGTAGGCCAGGTTGGTGATCTCGTCATGCACCTCGATCGCGTTCTTCCCGTAGGCCGTCGAGAGGGTGCGCACCATGCGGATGTTCTCGCCGAAGATCCGCGCCTCGCGCAGGACGCCGCGGATGACGATGCGGTACTCGCCGCCCGCCCACTCGCGCACGACGCTCACGTCCTCCGCCGCCGAATTGGAGGCGCGCCCGTGCAGGCCGAACTCGCCGTTCGGGTTCCCCGCGCTGCGCAGGCCGCACGTCGTCATCAGCCCCCCCGGCCACGTCCGCAGCCAGTTGATGCCCCCCTGCTGGTACTCCAGCCGCGTGCAGTGCCCGTTCGGCGTGCGGTACGCCACCGGCACGCCGTTGAAGCTCGCCTCCACGATGTCCAGCCCGCGGTCCGGGCAGACGGTGAACTGCAGGCCCGAGCCGTTGCACACGTCGATGACGCGGTTGCCGCGCCCCGCGCCGTCCGTCAGCTCCGCCGCCCGCGCGTAGGCCAGCTGCTCAATGCTCCCGACATAATCCATCAGCCGTTTTGTGCTCATATCGAATGACCTCTTTCTGAAAAAAAAAACTCACCTCAATCGCGGCGGCGCCGAGGGCGGCGCGGGGCAGCCCCGGGGGCAGTAGCGGGGGCGGCGCCGGGGGCGGCACGGGGCGGCGGCGGAGGCGGCGCCGGGGGCGGCAGCAGCGACGGCGACAGGAACGACGGGGTCTGGTAGAGCGGCGGCAGCTGGCTCTCGATGTCCGCCATCTCCGCATACTTCCTGAACTGCGCCGGGTCCGCATAGCTCTTCAGCAGCCGCCCCCCCGAGAAGCACTGCACGATCACGCCCCCCGCCGTCTTCCCCAAAACCACCTGCTCCGCGCTCAGCAGCATCTCCTGCGCCCGCCCCGGGGCGATCGTCGCCTCCTTCACGTCCCGGCCCACCAGCGCCGGCTTGCCGCCCTGCTCCCCCACCAGGTACATGACCACCTGCATGTTCAGCGCCTGCGCCCCGCTCCACCGGGATGTCACCCGGTAGTCGAACTGCTGCTGTATCCGCTGCCCCGCGTAGATCTTCCCCTGCGTTATCTTGATGCGCTGCACCCCGAACGACAGCGTCCCCGCCGGGACCGCCCCGCCCGCCGCCGCCGCGCCGCCGCCGCCCGCCGCCTTGCCGCCCGGCTCCTCCCCCGTCACCGCGAACAGCGCCGTCGCGGGGTCGAGGTCATCCGGCTCACGGTAGTCGGCAGGCTGCGGGGACGCCTTCAGCGCGGCATGGATACGCTCGACGAGCAGTTTCGCGTCAAACGCCGTGATGCGGTACATCTCCGGGCTTACCACGCCCGTGGGCATCTTCAGCTGCATGAAGACCACCATCACCTCCCCCACCGCCTGCACCGACACCACGCAATCACGCGCGCCCACGCTCGCCGCCTCCTTCATCTGCGCCTTCTCGGTGAACTTCGCGAGCATGTTCGCGAACCGCTCGCCCTCCTTGTACGAGAACAGCATCCGCCGCTTGCTCTGCCCCCCTTCGAGGAGGGTCCTGCGGATCAGGTTCAGCGCAAACGGGCGCTTCGCGTCAAGCTCCAGGTCGTCCCGCTCGAACAGCACCTCGATAGGGGACGTGTTCGCCACCTCTTTCCCGTACGACATGAAGAACGTCACGGGCATCTTCCGCATCGCCTCATCGCGCTGCTTGAGGTAGTCCTCAACCATGCCGCTGCGCACGATGCTGTCCTTCTCCGCGTTGTAGCCCCTCTGGAACGCGACCCCCTGGCGCAGCAGCGTCTCGATCGACGCGCGCGACGACGCGCCCTGCACCATCTCCTTTTTCCAGACCTCAATCTCCTCGGCGATCGCCGCGAGCTGCGGGTCATCCGCCGAGGCTGGCGTTTCCTGCGCGACACCGCAGAAAACGGCAACAGCGCCCATCAAAAAAACTATGACTTTCTGCATCCCGTTTTCTCCTAAACATATTGCCCGAGAATTTCGACAATAATATACCACAACCCCACTGCGCACACAACATCAATCCGCAGGAAATTCCAATATTAAATGCCCCCCCCGAAGGCAATGACACGGGGAGACGGATAATCATCCGTCTCTACCATTAAACCTGTCCTGTCGTCATTACATATTCTGGAGGGCGAGACAGGGGACCCCGTTGGCGCGGCGTGCGGCCAATGGGGCAGGAAGCCGCAATGTGCCTGACGGCTCGCGAGGACGCTCGCCCTCCATCGTGAAATCTGTATTTTATGAAAACGCCGGTTCCGCTTACGCTCCACCGACGGTTACTCATGTTTAGCACGCTGCGGCGCTATGTGACAACATCAGGTTGGCAAGCGTCGTAGAGACGGATGATTATCCGTCTCCTGAAGGCAATGACACGGGGAGACGGATAATCATCCGTCTCTACCATTAAACCTGTCCTGTCGTCATTACAGATTCTGGAGGGCGAGACAGGGGATCCCGTTGGCGCGGCGTGCGGGCA
>WRJS01000082.1 GCA_009778475.1 Kiritimatiellota bacterium
AACATTTTCGGGGGGGGGGGCGGCGCGCCCGGGGGGGCGGTAGGCACATTGGGGCCCCGGGGGGCCCCTCGCCCTCCATATCACGCCCATCCAAACAGGGCAACCTGATATTGTCACATAGCACCATAGGTGCTAAACATGAGTAACCGTCGGTGGAGCGTAAGCTGAACCGGCGGCGGCATGGGTCGTCAGAAACACCAGCCCTGCAAGGGCTGAATGATGCGCCTTGTTCAGCCCCTGCCGGGGCTGATGGCAATCATCTGCCATCCGCCGGTTCCGCCCGCATACGCTCGCTCCACCGGCGGTTACTCACGTTACACGCCTTCGGCGTTTTCACAGAAGGCTGTGACAGCTTCACCTTAAATGACTATAGGAGGCACAATGGACACTATTCTTGTGCCTATTGCGAAAACCATAATGTCCATTTGTGTGAGATATTATCCGCCCGTTTTTCTTGCGGTCGCGCCACAAGATAGGCTATACTGTCTTTTTAAGAGGGCAGCAGGATTTTGAGAGGCAAAGGATCGATATGATGACGACCGACAGATGTGAGGCGCAGTTGGCGCAGTGGTTGCAGTCCGCGTTCGAGGCGGCGTTCGGGAATGATGTCCCCGCCGTGCGCGTGCAGGCGGCGACGGACAGCCGCTTCGGGGATTTCCAGTGCAATGACGCGATGCCGCTGGCGAAGGCGTTGAAGAGGCCGCCGCGCGCGATCGCGGAGGCCGTGGTCGCGGCCCTGCCGCTGCCGCCGATGCTGGACAAGATCGACATCGCGGGGCCGGGCTTCATCAACCTCACCGTCAACGCGGGCTGGCTCGCGGAACAGGCGGCCGCGCTGTCCGCCGCGCCGCGCTTCGGCATCCCGGACGCGGGGCGGGGCAAGACCGTCGTCATCGACTACTCCAGCCCCAACGTCGCCAAGCCCATGCACATCGGTCACATCCGCTCGACCGTCATCGGCAACGCCATCGACCGCCTCTACCGCGCCCTCGGCTACACCGTCATCGCGGACAACCACCTCGGCGACTGGGGCACGCAGTTCGGCATCCTCATCCAAGGCTACCGCACGTTCCTCACCGGCGACGAGCGCGACGCGCTCACCATCGAATCGCTCGAGCGCGTCTATGTCCAGAGCTACAACCGCACGAAGGAGGACGAAAGCTGGCTCGCGGCCTGCAAGGCCGAGCTCGTCAAGCTCCAGCAGGGCGACCCCGAGAACCGCGCCATCTGGCAGCGCTTCATCGACATCAGCCTCGCCGAGTTCAACCGCGTCTACGCGCGCCTCGGCGTCGGCTTCGACCTCTGGCGCGGCGAGAGCTTCTACAACGGCACCCTCCCCGAGACCATCCGGCTGCTCCAAGACAAAGGCCTCGCCGCCGAGAGCGACGGCGCCCTCGTCGTCAACCTCGAGGCCGACGGCATGCCCGTGTGCATCGTGCGCAAGAGCGACGGCGGCTTCAACTACGCCGCCACCGACATCGCCACCGTCCGCAACCGCGTCGCCGAGTTCGCCCCCGACCGCATCATCTACGTCACCGACGAACGCCAGCAGCTGCACTTCCGCCAATTCTTCGCCGTCTGCGCCAAGCTCGGCCACACCACCCACCTCGAGCACGTCTGGTTCGGCCTCATGCGCCTGCCCGAAGGCACCTTCTCCACCCGCCAAGGCAACGTCATCAAGCTCGAGGCCCTGCTCGACGAGGCCGTGCGCCGCGCCCTCGACATCATCAAGGCCTCCGACAACGGCATGACCGACGCCGAGCAGCAACGCCTCGCCGAGGACATCGGCATCGGTGCCATCAAATACGCCGACCTCAGCCACGACCCCCAGACCCTCATCGTGTTCACATGGGAAAAGGCCCTCGCGCTCGAAGGCAACTCCGGCCCCTACCTGCAATACGCCTACGCCCGCATCAGCAGCCTCCTGCGCAAATACGCCGAGCGCGTCCCCGGCCGCGACCCCCTCGCGAACGCGCTCACGCTCGACGGCCCCATCGAGAAAGACCTCGCCCTGCGGCTGCTCCAATTCCCCGCCGCCGTCCAGCGCGCCGCCGACGCCTACAAGCCCAACGTCCTGGCCGACTACCTCTTCGGCCTCAGCCAAGCCTACAGCAGCTTCTACCAGCAATCCCCCGTGCTGAAATCCGAGCCCGCCCTCCGCGACAGCCGCATCCGCCTCTGCGCCATGGTCGCGCAAGCCCTCCGCGAAGGCCTCACCCTCCTCGGCATCGCCACGCCGGAGAAGATTTGATTTCGCGGACACGAAAAACCTTGCCCACAGCCCCCCTTTTCGAGCATAATAAAACCCTATGGACGGACACTCGCTAGACATACGGCAACGCGACGCAGAGGCGCTGCGGACGCTCTTCCCGAACCTCTTTTCCGAGGGCAAGGTGGACTTGGAAAAGGTCAGGGCCGCGTTTTGCGACGAACCCTATTTCAACAACGAACGCTACACCCTCAACTGGGCGGGCAAGGCGGACGCGTTCAAGACCTTGCAGGAACGCACCTCCGCGACGCTGAAACCCCAGCCCGAACGCTCCGTCAACTTCGACGCCACCGAAAACGTGTTCATCGAGGGTGAAAATTTGGAAGTGCTGAAAGTCCTGCAAAAGTCCTACTACGGCAAGGTCAAGTGTATCATCATCGACCCGCCCTACAACACGGGCAACGACAGCTTCATCTATCCCGACCGCTTCAAGGAAAACCTCGTGGACTACGAGCGGCGCGTCGGCGACAAGGATGAGGAAGGCTGCCTGATGAAGGAAGGGCTGTTCCGCAAGAACAGCAAAGAGAGCGGACACTACCACAGCAACTGGCTCTCCATGATGCTCCCCCGCCTCTTCCTCGCCCGCGGCCTCCTCCGCGACGACGGCGTCATCTTCGTCCACATCGACGACAACGAAGTCCATAACCTGCGCCTCCTGATGAACGAGATTTATGGAGAAGAAAATTTCGTGGCACAAATGGTTTGGGAGGGTGCAAATAAAAACGATGCCCGCCAGATAGGAATCGTTCACGAATATGTTTTGGTGTATGCTAAAAATCGAATCTCCACCGAACATGATTGGTCTACAAAAAAAGACGGGATAGAACCCGTGTTGATTGAAATCGCACGATTGAAAAAACAATACGGAAATGATTATGAATCTGCCTCTGTCGATTTGGCAAACTGGTTCAAGTCTATGAAGGCTACACCATCGTTCGGACTTCGGAGATTTCACAAGATTGACGACAACGGTGCATATAAAGAAGATGATCCGACTGCTCCAGGCGGTAGGCATTTTGACCTAATAAATCCTCATACTGGTTGTGTCATTCCGTTACGCCCCAAGCGTGGGTGGAGTTTCGACCAAGAGACATTCAATCAAATGGTTGCTAATAATCGTGTGGTATTCGTCTCGGACAAAAGCGTGATGATAAAACGTTACTTGCACGAGACAGACACAATTACACCTCCAAGCGTTATCTATCAACCCGCGCGTTCAGCCTCTGAGCGGCTTGAGAAACTGATGGGGTCAAAATGTTTTGAATTTCCAAAGGACGAAACAGTTATTGCGAAATTCGTAGAGATGTGCACCTGTTGCGGAGACCTCATCCTCGACTTCTTCGCCGGTTCCGGCACGACCGCCCACGCCGTGCTGGAACTCAACAAAGAGGACGGCGGCAACCGCAAATTCATCCTCGTCCAACTCCCCGAACTCTGCGACGAATCCAGCGAAGCCTTCAAGGCTGGCTACAAGACCATCGCCGACATCTCCCGCGAACGCATCCGCCGCGTCATCCGCAAATACGTAGAGACGGATGATTATCCGTCTCTACAAGGGTTTCGGTCATACCTCCTCGCCCCATCCAACTTCAAGGTGTGGCGCAACGAAGAAATCACGGAAGAGAACATCGAGACGCAGCTGGAGATGTTCATCGACCCCGTGAAGCCCGAGAGCGAGACGGAGAACATACTGGTGGAGCTCATGCTCAAATCGGGTTTTCAACTCACGGACAAGGTGGAAAACAAAGGCGACTTTTATTGCGCCAACGGCAACGAGCTCATCCTCGCCCTGACCGCCATCACCCCCGCCATCGCCGCCGCCATCATCGCCCTCCACCCGCAAAAGGCCGTCGCCCTCGACCGCCTCTTCAACAACGACGACGAACTCAAAACCAACACCGCCCTGCAAATGCGCGATGCCGGGGTGGAGTTCAGGACGATTTAACAGGAGAATGTTATGGACGCGAAGGAATTAATGGAAATCATCAGCCTGGGCGAGACGAGCCAGGTTCAGTTCAAGCGGATGCTCGACCATCAGGACAAAATCGCGGCGGAAATGATCGCCATGTCGAACGGTAAAGGAGGCACAATTATTTTTGGTGTGGATGACAAGACAGGGGATGTGATTGGCTTGGAATATTCGGATCTGCAATTCATAGGAAATAAGTTGCCGACGATCGCCAGCGACCTGATAAAGCCGCAGGCGAATTTTTTGACGGAAGTGGTTACGATTGGCACGAAAAAATTATTGCTCACACATGTAGAGGAGGGAGTTGCCAAACCCTACAAAGACAATAACGGGGCAATCTGGGTCAAAAAGGGCGCCGACAAGCGGAGGCTGACGGACAACAACGAACAGATGCGCCTATTTCAACATAGCGGGCTTTTACACATGGATGAAATGATCGTTCCCGATACAGGTACAGAGGACATTGATCAAGCCAAAGTAAGCCATTATTTGAAACAAATGCTCCAAAAAACCGAGGACGAAGAAATCGCCCTCAATGAAGTGCTTTACCAAAACCTGGGCATCGTCAAAAAAGGTAACATGACCTTGGGCGGTCTTTTATTTTTTTCGAAGCACCCGCAAAAATATCGGCCGATTTTTTGCGCCAAGGCCGTTGCATTTTACGGGAACAGCATTGGCGGATTACATTACCGGGACAGTCGAGACATCATTGGTACGATTCCTGAAATGTTCAAAGAGGGGATGTTATTTTTCAAACAAAACTTAAAACATGCGCAAAAGGGGCAAAATTTCAACTCCGTTGGAATCCTTGAAATTTCAGAAATCGCATTGGAAGAATTACTTCAAAACGCCCTGATTCATCGTGATTTCACAATGAGCGCCCCTGTCCGTTTATTGATTTTTGACGACAGGCTTGAAATATCCAGCCCAGGCTGTCTGCCCAATAGTCTGACGGTCGAAAAGATAAAGTTGGGAATGGCGGTGGCACGAAACAGTCTGCTGGCGAGTTACGCTTCAAAATTACTTAAATACAGAGGGTTGGGTTCCGGAATTGTTCGCGCCATCAAGGAGCAGCCCAACATCGAGTTCATCAATGACGAATCGGGAAACCAGTTTATCGTCAAAATCCCCCGGGAGGAGCCGATGCCGTGATTTTTTTCTTTGCCAACAACAGCAAACTTAAAACTAACCCCGACTTGCAGATGAGGTATCTTAAGGTGCGGTTTGGGATGATATAAAGGAGTAACACTATGTGGTCAGACAATGAAACGGACGAGGATCTCCTTGGTTTTTCAATTCATGCGAACTTGATTAAAGAAATCGTAACTAACTCTGAAATGTTGCCAGTAACGGTTGGCCTCTTTGGAGATTGGGGCGGGGGTAAGTCAAGTATTCTCAAAATTTTGAATCAAGATATATCTACCAATAATGATTTTTCGGTGATTTATTTTAACAGTTGGGTGTTTGAAGGATACGAAGATGCAAAAATCGCAATATTGACATCACTCCTTACCGAGTTGCAGAGGCAACGGAATTGGGATGCCGTCATCAAAGATGAAATTGGTTCGCTCTTAAAGCGAGTACAGTGGATGAAGGTGGTAAAGTCGTGTGTTTCGGCTGGCCTAGCTTATGCTACGGCAAACCCTTTATTGCTTGCAGGTATGGAGTCTCCATTTGCCTTGAAGAAAGATAAAGCATCTGACGATCAAGCCATAGCCACAATGGAGAAAATAGAACCCGATAATTATTTGAAGGACGTTGAGGAGACTGTCCATAATGTCCGTTCGTTTCGTAGAGATTTTCAATCGCTGATTAATAAAACAAAACTCAAAGCTTTTGTAATACTTATCGACGATCTTGATCGTTGTTCTCCCGAGCGAGTAATTGAAAATCTAGAAGCCATTAAGCTTTTTTTGAATGTAGAAAACACTGCATTTGTCATAGCAACAGATCGACGAATCGTTGAAAATGCAATCCGAGTAAAATATCCAGATTTGTTTTCCGGGAAAGATGGCGACTCCTCGGAACAAGAAGCACTTGTTACTGACTATTTGGAAAAGTTAATACAAATTCCCTATACTCTCCCTAAACTTGCTCCTCACGAGGTCAGATCCTATATGAGTTTTTTGTTTCTCAAAAAACATTTGCCCTCAGAAAAATTTAATGAACTGCGTATTCAATATTCTGCATTTTTAACTCGTGAACGTTACAGCGCATTTCCACTTGATGATACATTACAAAGCCTCCCCGATGGAGCAAATAAAACAGCACTGATAGAATGTGTTCGATTAGTTGAATCGTGCTCAGATGCCATTACGGATGGGCTCAAAGGGAATCCTCGTCAGATTAAGAGATTTCTCAATGCGTATTGGTTTAGAAAAAAACTAGCAGATACAGCCAAACTTTTACACATTAAAGATCATATCTTGATTAAGCTCATGGTTCTCGAATATATAAGTTCGGATTGCTTCGAAGAACTCTATAGTTTGCATCGTTATAGTCCTGATGGAACTGTTGAAACGTTAGGAATCATTGAAGACGCAGAAACACCTGATGACATAGAAGACAAATTTGCAAATTGGAAGAGCCCTCGTATTTGGAAATGGCTTAAATCGGAACCAAGTTTGTCCAGAATTGATTTGCGTGATTATTTCTGGTTGTCTAGAACATCCATAACCGATACATTGTCTGGAGTAAGGCTTCTTAGCCAAGCAATGCGGCAATGTGTTGATGTAATGCTTTCTGATTCACAAACATCTAAAAATCGAGTTGCTCTTTACAGTTCGTTATCTACGGATGAGCAGTCTGGTGTTGTGGCGATGGTTGCAAAAAAAGCGATGCAAAATCCAGACGATGATACTCCGTTGAATTCGCTCTTTGATTTAGCTATTGCGGACTTTGAAAATGCGGCAATCGCTTTTAAGTCGAGTGCCGTGAAAATTGGACCTTCTCAACTTAAGCCAGGATTAGGCATTAGATTAAGAAGTGCAAAGTTTCCTCCCTCTTCTCCCGTATCTGGAATCATCTCAAGTTTGATTGCAGATTTGGTAAAAACCGATACAAAGATTGGAAGGGCACTAGGTCTCAAAAAACAAGTAAAGTAGGAGATTACCATGGGAACATCTAAGTCATACGGTAGCCCGAAGTGGCCAGGCGTAAATGAACAAGTCGGCAAAGCCATTGCTGATACAAAAAAAGTTGTTGGCGCAATTGGAACTTTTGCTGATGCCTATAAGCAGTTTATCAATGCGGAAACAGTTGGACGAGCAAGCACGACACCCACTGAAAAAACTCATGGAATGCGAGGTGGTGGAGCTGGAGCCACTGCTCGAAATCGAGCTGCGGTTGCGGGTGCTAAGCTAGGGAAGTTCCTTTCTAGTGCCGCGTCTTTAGGGTTAGGACGAACACTTGAGAAATTCGGCTTTAAGGATCTTGCAGGAAAATCACTGGAAGAAATTCTCAATGTAGTTTTAGATAGTCTTTGTGGGAAGGGAGGTTTGCTTGATGACTCGGCTATGACTGAAGCGATGGCAAAAACCTTAGATGAATTAAGTAAAGATACGAAAACCGTTGAAGAGTTTGATGTACAATTAAGAAGTGAAGCAAAAGACATAGAAGGCATACTTCGGATATATTATGCCCATCTTCTTGCAATTAATTTTGAACAAAAAGAAGGTGGGTTTGTTCGTGAAAAGATTTCTCGAGAAGAATGTAATCGATTTTTTTCACAGTCACGTGAGCTCATTCGAACGATTGTGACAGAAGAACTTTCACGAAAGCATGATTTAACCTCACTGGATTGGAATAGTCCTGAGGCTGTTTCCATCGCAAATGCAATTAATCACGAAGTCTTAAACATTCTGATAGCCCATGAATAAAATAACAGTTACAACATCCACCGAATATCCTTTTCATTCAGGTGCCAGCATTTATCTAAATGATGGGAGCACAGCAACGAAGCTTTCATTTGATATCAACACTTATGCCCGGATTCGAGGTAAATTTGATATTGATGCAGGTGAGTTTGCCTATTTTTGTGCCGTGATTTATGGGTGTGATAGATTAATCAGTCGAAATTCCAATAGTAGCACAAGTGACCGTTGGACTAGAGAGATAGCCGTCAAAATTCCAGTCAGAGAACCAGAACGGTGGGGTGCTTGTAGAGAAGTGGCAGAACGGATGTTAGAGTTTTTAACGGGAGATATTTGGTATCTATCATTTTATGCTTATGATAGATCAAATCTGCTTTTTGGAGAAAAGTTTTACAACGTGCGTAGCAAATTTCGTAATAAAACACGTGCAACTGGAAATGCAGTGTCGCTCTTTTCTGGAGGATTAGATTCGCTTGTAGGTGTTATCAATTGGCTCGAAGAAAACCCAACGCAATCATTAATGCTAGCGTCTTCGTATGATGCCCATGCCGAAAATGCCAATGATGACCAAAAGAGCCTTTTCCCAAAACTTGAAAAATTTTATCCCCAAAGAGTTGCAAAATTCGTTGCTCGGTCAGGGCTATTGGATAAGGGTCAAGACACAAATTTCAGAAGCCGTTCATTAACCTTTCTCGGCAATGCAGTTCTTGCAGCGTCATTTCTTGGAGATGGAACAAAAATTATCATTCCAGAAAATGGTGCGATTGCCTTGAACTATCCCTTAGACCCGTCACGTAGTGGTTCTTTTAGCACAAGAACCGTTCATCCATATTTTATAGACCAATTCAACCTTCTCCTTCGTACATTTGGTTTCAATTACACTGTTGAGAATCCATATCAATTTAGGACTAAGGGAGAAGTTTTGCGTGAGTGTAAAAATCAAGAATTTCTTAAGCGTCTTTATGCCACTTCTGTTTCTTGTGGGAAACGTGGGCGTAAAATGCGTTGGCACGACAAATATGCTAAGGCTTGCGGTCATTGCGTACCGTGTATTTTTCGTCAAGCTGCCGTTCATGTTGCAGGGTTTGCGCCCGAAAATTATGGTTGTACTGTTTCGAATAATGCCGAATGGGGAACTTCAGGTTTATTAAAACCTAATGGGGATCTTCAAACAGTAATCGATTTTGTACAGTCAAATTCGGATAAAGCTTTAATATGGCGGAAACTCAGATCTAATGGGTTTTTGGAGAGGAAACATAAAAACGACTATATTGAACTCGTTGTTCGTTTAAAGGCCGAACTGAAAGATTGGTTGACCGACATGGATCTTCTGTGATTAATAAAACTATGATTGATACACATTGCCATCTTGATGTTCACGATGATCCGATTGGTTTAGCGGGAGATTTTGAAGCCCGTCAGAACGATTGCGTTGCCGTTACGGCGTTGCCAAGCCATTATCGTTTAGCGATTCCACACCTCAAACGTTTTTCAAAAGTTCACGCAGCACTAGGACTACACCCACTTCGAGTTAATGAGGGGCAGAAAGAAGTGAATGACTTCATACTATACGCGGAAGATTGTAACTTTATAGGAGAAGTAGGGTTAGATTTTTCTCGTGAGGGATATAAAACAAAAAAAAATCAAATTGAAGTTTTACTTCGAATAATTGATACTTTTAAGAATGGTAAGTTTGTCAGTATCCATAGCCGTGGCGCAGCATATGAACTCATTGATATTCTAGACCAACACATGGTAAAGCCTGTCTGTTTTCACTATTTTACAGATGGGTTGAATGTTGCATCTGTAGCCGTCAAGGCAGGTCATTATTTCTCGTTCAATCATCGAATGCTGAATGGTGTACATAAAGGTCTCCTTGATATTATTCCCCAAAATCGAGTACTAGTTGAATCTGATGCCCCTTTTCTTTCCCAATCTCCAATTAGTGATTTAAAAAAAATTTATTCGATGATTGCTGAATATTGGAATCTTTCTCTTTTTGAAACAATAAACCTAATAGCGCAAAATTTCATAAACTGTAGAACCGTAGGGTGAATGAGCTTCACATTGCTTGACTTGCTATGAAAAATGTAGAAAAATTAAACATCATACAACCGGAATCCAACCGCGTCGAATACAAGCGTCAACTGGGGGACAAGTTTGGGCGTTCGGTCGTGGCGTTTTTAAATTATCCCAGCGGCGGGGAAATCCTTATCGGGATGGATAATGACAGTTTTTCCTATAATGGCGTTCGTCGTGCTGGGGCTAACAAGGGCGGTCATTGGGAGATCGTGGAATAAGGATGAAAGAGTTTCACTTTGACCCCAACCAATCCTATCAACTCGACGCGATTCGCGCCGTGACGGATATTTTTGAGGGGCAGGGGGTGAAGGGGGCGGGGGGTGAGTTTGCGTTGTCTGATGACGGGATGATGCTGACGGAAAACGGGTTCGGGAATGCGCTGGCGATTGACGAGGGGCAGGTTTGGCGGAATGTGAGGGCGGTGCAGGAGCGCAATGGGATTGCCACCAAAAACGCGGGCTTGCAGGGGATGGATTTCTCGGTAGAGATGGAGACGGGGACGGGGAAGACGTATGTCTATCTGCGGACGATCTATGAGTTGAACAGGTTGTACGGGTTTCGGAAGTTCGTGGTCGTGGTGCCGTCCATCGCGATTCGCGAGGGTGTGTTGAAAAACCTGCACATCACGCACGGGCATTTCCAGTCGCTCTACGACAAGGCGAGTTTGAGTTTCGAGGTGTATGACAGCAAGCGGGTGTCGAACCTCCGCAACTTCGCGCTTTCCAGCGCCATTCAGGTGCTGGTGTTGAACATCGATGCGTTCGCCAAGGACGAGAATGTCATCAACAAGCCCAATGACAAGTTGAGCGGGAAATCGCCCATCGCGTTCATTCAGGCGACGCGCCCGATCGTGATCGTGGACGAGCCGCAGAACATGGAGACCGACATCCGCAAGCGCGCCATCCAAAACCTGAATCCGCTGTGTACGTTGCGCTACTCGGCGACGCATACGAACCTGTACAACCTTGTCTATTCGCTCAACCCCGTTGACGCCTACGACCTGGGGCTCGTGAAACGCATCGAGGTGGACTCCGTGGTGGGCGAGAACGCCATGAACGATGCGTTCGTGAAGGTGGAAAGCGTCGGGCACAGCGGGAAAAATAAAATTGTCGCCAAGCTCTGGCTGGACGTGAACACCGCGACGGGTGTCCAGCGCAAGAAGGTGACGGTGGATACACGCCATCACTTCGATTTGTTCACGCTTTCGGGCGAGCGTGAGGTTTACCGCGCTGTGCGCGTCGAGGAAATCGACTTCCAGAATCAAGCTGTTTCGCTCTCCACGGGGCAAAGGCTCGCCGTGGGCGAGACGCAGGGCGGGCTTCGTGACGAGGTGCAACGTGTGATGATCCGCAAGGCGGTGGAGGAGCATTTGAAGAAGGAGGCGCGGCTCGCCAAAAAGGGGATAAAAGTCCTCACGCTCTTCTTCATTGACAAGGTTAAAAACTACCGCAGTTACGATGACGCGGGGATTCCTGTGAAAGGCAAGTTCGCGCAATGGTTCGAGGAAACCTATGCGGAGGAAGTCCGCAAGCCCGCTTATGACGCACTCCAAAAGTTTGGTGCGGAGGAGGTGCATGACGGTTATTTTTCGCAGGACAACAAGGGGAAGCTGAAGGACACGGGCGGCGAGACGCAAGCCGACAATGACACCTACGCCTTGATCATGCGGGACAAGGAGCGGTTGCTGGACAGGGCGACGCCCCTGCGGTTCATCTTCAGCCACTCCGCCTTGCGCGAAGGCTGGGACAACCCCAACGTGTTCCAGATTTGCACGCTCAACGAGACGAAGTCCGATCTGAAGAAGCGGCAGGAGATCGGGCGCGGGTTACGGCTCTGCGTGGATGACTCGGGCAACCGGATTTACGATGCGAACATCAACCGCCTGACCGTGATTGCCAACGAGTGTTACGAGGACTTCGCCGCCGCCTTGCAACAGGAGATCGAGGCCGATTGCGGCGTGGCGTTCGGCGGACGCATCAAGAACAAGCACGAACGCAGGAAGGTCAACTATCGCAAGGGATTTGCGCTTGACCCAGCGTTTTTGGAGATTTGGGACAGGATCAAGCACAGGACACAATACAGCGTGGCGTACAAGACCGACGAACTGATCGCCTTGGCGGGAAAAGCCGTCAAGGAGATGCCCGCCGTGTATGCGCCGAGCGTCCGCAGCACGCGCATGGGCGTCACCCTGTCCAAGACGGATGGCGTCGGGGGGTATCTTGTGAGAGAAAGCGCAACACCCGTGTATGGTAGCGGAAGCGTCCCCGCTTCCGAAAGTAGCGGAGGCCTCCGTGCCTCCGAGAAATCGGCGGCAGAGACGCCTCCGCTACCTTACGGAGGCAGGGACGCCTCCGCCACTTTGCCCGACGTGGTTTCCTACATTCAGGACAAGACCGAGCTGACGCGGCGGACCGTGTTCGACATCCTCCGCAAGTCGGGACGGCTACGCGACATCCTCGTCAACCCGCAACTGTTCATGGACAGCGCCGTGGGAGCCATCCGGAAGACGCTCTATGAACTGATGATTGACGGCATCAAATACGAGAAGATTGACGGCAAGGTTTATGAGATGACCCTGTTCGACAACACGGACTTGGAGTTTTACCTGAACGATTTCTCCCATGAGGTGAAGAACGCCGACAAGACCATCTACGAGAACTACATCCCCTTGGACTCCTCGGTCGAGAACCAATTCGCCAAGGACTGCGAAACCAGCGAGAACGTCGAATTTTATTTCAAACTTCCCGCATGGTTCAAAGTCCTGACGCCCATCGGGAACTACAACCCTGACTGGGCGGTGATATTCCAAGGGGAGCGAAAAATCTACTTCGTCGCGGAAACGAAAAGCACCGGGCAAGAACTGCGCCCGAGCGAAACGATGAAAGTCAAATGCGGAAAGGCGCACTTTGAAAAATTCGACGAGGTCGAGTACCGGCAAGTTTCGACGGTGTACGGATTGCTCCAGATATGAAAACGAAAATCATGTATATGGAATACAAGTCGCACGGGTCGCACGACGACCGTGGCGAGACCCGAATCGGGCGCGTCATCGAAACACAGGCTTAACCTTTTAGAAACCTCGAACTTCCAAACCCCGAACTCCGAACTTCTACCCCTTCCCCACCATGTTCGACGCTCACGCACATCTGCAAGACCCGCGCCTCAGCGGCGTGTTTGACGAGCTGACCCACAAGGCAAAGACCGTGCAGGTCACGGGCGTGTGCTGTTGCGGCACGACGCCCGATGACTGGGCCGCCACGGAAGCTGTGGCGAACCGCCCGCTCCCGTTCGTGGCCGTGCCGGGCTTTGGCGTGCACCCGTGGTACGTCCGCTTCCTGCCCAAGGACTGGCGCGCGCAACTGGAGGTTTACCTCGACCGCAACCCCGTGGCCGTGATCGGCGAGATCGGCCTCGACGGCGTGATGGACGACGTGCCGCTGGCGCTACAGGAAGAGGTTTTCGTGTGGCAGCTTGAGCTGGCCGAGCGTGTCCGCCGCCCTGTTGTGTTGCACGGCGCGCGCGCGTGGGGGCGGCTGGTCGATCTGCTCAAACCCTACGCGCGGCGCCTACCCGGGTTCGTCGCGCACGGGTTCGGCGGCTCGCAGGAGATCCTGCGGCAGATGCTGAACATGGGCGGGTATGTCTCCTTCGCCGGGACGGTCTGCAACGCGAACGCCACCAAAGTCCGCGCCGCCGCCAAGGAGATCCCCGACAGCCAGATACTGGTCGAGACCGACGCGCCCGACCTGTTCCCCACAGGCGGGCACCCCATCGGCACGAACGCGAACAACAAGCCCCTCAACCATCCCGGCAACCTCAACGTCATCCTGCGCGAGGTGGCCGCCCTGCGCGGCGTCTCGCCCGACGAACTCTCCGACACCACCGGCGCGAACGCGCGGCGCATCTTTTTGTGAGGCAGATTGATTATGGCGCTTCTTTCATTACGAGACATTTGCATCCAGTATGGCGGGCCGGCGGTGCTGGATACGGTGAGCCTCTCCATCGAGGAGGGGGACCGCGCGTGCATCACTGGCCGCAACGGCGAGGGCAAGTCCACGCTACTGGAAATCATCGCGGGCGTGCAATCGCCGGACGCGGGGGATATCATCCGCCAGCCGGGCCTGCGCGTGGGGTACCTCTCGCAGGATGTGCCGGGGGACATGGACGGCTCGGTGCTGGAGGTGGTGGAGCAGGGGCTTCCCGCGACCGCGCACGACGCGCACCACGCCGGCGCCGCACGCTACCTCTCGCAACTGGGGCTGGACGGCGCACAGCCGTTCAACGCCCTCTCCGGCGGTATGCGCAGGCGGGCCCTGCTGGCGCGCGCGCTGATTGCGGACCCGCATCTGCTGCTGCTCGACGAGCCGACCAACCACCTCGACATCGCGTCCATCGAGTGGCTGGAGCGTTTCCTCGCGAAGAGCCGTTGCGCGTGCCTGTTCGTGACGCATGACCGCGCGTTCCTGCGGCGCGTGGCCCAGAAGGTGCTGGATCTTGACCGCGGCCAGCTGGAGGGGTGGGACTGCGACTACGCCACCTTCCTCCAGCGCAAGCGCGACCTGCTGAGCGACGAGGAGGTGTATTGGGAGCGCAAGAGCAGGAAGCTCGCGCAGGAGGAGGCGTGGATACGGCGCGGCGTCAAAGCCCGCACGACGCGCAACGAGGGCCGCGTGGCCGCACTGCTGAAGCTGCGCGAGGAGTTCCGCCAGCGCAGGACGCAGGCGGGTGTGAGCCGGTTGCAGCTGGACGCGGGCGGGGCGTCGGGGGAGATGGTGCTGAAGGTCAGCGGTCTAGGCTTCGCGTACCCTGGCGGCCGAGAGGTCATACGTGGCTTCAGCGCCAAGGTGCTGCGCGGCGAGCGCGTCGGCATCATCGGCGCGAACGGATCGGGTAAGACGACGCTCCTGAACCTGCTGTGTGGCAGACTGAAACCCGCACACGGGAACGTCACGCACGGCACGAACGTTCAGGTCGCACTCTTCGACCAGCTGCGCGAGCAACTCGATTTGGGCAAGAGCGTCGTGCAGAACATCGCCGACGACAAAGACGAGGTCGTTGTCGGTGGCGTGCGCAAGCATGTGTACGGCTACCTGAGCGACTTCCTCTTCACCGCCGACCGTGCGCGAACGCCCGTCCAGGCGCTCTCCGGCGGCGAACGCGCGCGCCTGCTGCTGGCGAAGCTTTTCCTGAACCCCGGCAACCTGCTCGTGATGGACGAACCGACCAACGACCTCGACATCGAAACGCTTGAGCTGCTCGAGGAACAGCTCGCAGGGTATGCCGGGACGCTCCTGCTGGTGAGCCACGACCGTACGTTTCTGGACAACGTGGTGACAAGCACGTTTGTGCTGGAGGGCGACGGCAGCGTCGGGATGTACCCCGGCGGCTATGCGGACTGGATGCGCCAGCGCCCCCAGCCCGCCGCCGAGCCCAACCCCGCGAAGCCGCAGGAGCCGCGGCCTGTCGCCGCGCGTAACCCGAACCGCCTCAGCTACAGAGACCAGCGCGACCGTCAGGAACTGCCCGAGCGCATCGAGCAGCTGGAGCAGGAGATCGACGCGCTTCACGCGAAGCTCTGCGACGCCGCGCTCTACCAGAAAGACCCCGCCTCCATCGAGGCCGCCAAGACGCGCCTCCCGCGGGCCGAGGCCGAGCTCGAGGCGGCCTTCACGCGCTGGACGGACATCGAGGAGCGCGCGAGCGGGTTAAGAGCGTAACCGGCGCAAGAGAAGAGGTGAGCGCTCGACAAGCCAGGACACGTCACAGCGTCGGACGATTCCGCTTGCCCGCCCGCGCAAGGGTGTGTTATAGTATCAGCAATCATTCCATAAGGACGGTTTTTAAGCTGATCGCAACGGGTGTTGCGAGGGCCGCCGGCCAACGGGAGTGGGTAGCATTCGAAGGATAACGGAGGAAGGAACCATGCGTGACAAACAAAAATTCTTCATCTGCAAGCATTGCGGGAACCTGATCGGGCTGATCGACGGCAAGGGCGTGCCGATGGTATGTTGCGGCGAGAAAATGTCCGAGCTCGTCCCCAACACCGTGGACGCCGCCTCGGAGAAACACCTCCCCGTGGTCAAGCGTGCTGAGACCTGCGTCTGCGGGTGCGCGTGCGGCAACGCACTGACCATTGAAATCGGCGGCATCCCGCATCCCATGCTGGAGGAGCATCATATCCGCTTCGTTTACATCGAAACCGAGAACGGCGGGAAAAGGCGTTGCCTGAACATCGGCCAAGCCCCTGCCGTGCAGGTCTGCTGCTGTGATGACAAGCCTGTGGCGGTGTACGGGTATTGCAATCTCCACGGCTTGTGGAAAACGGATCTGTGACGCTCAAAGAGCGAGGCAAGACGCATGATGGGGAAACGTGTCGTTGCACTGCTATTGCCGTGTGCCATGGTCTTGACATCCTGCAACACCCGCAACCCTCCGCCAGCGCCGGAGGCCCTTTACCGGAAAATATCCGCCGAGGAGGCCCGGCTGATGATGCAGGGCGCGGGTAAACACATCCTGCTTGATGTGCGGACGGAGGGCGAGTTTAAGGCGCGGCGCATCAGGGGGGCGGTGCTGCTTCCCTATGATGAAATCGGGCGCAGGGCGACGGCCGAATTGCCGGACAAAAACGCCTTGATCCTGCTCTATTGCCGGAGCGGGAACAGGAGCAGGGCCGCCGCGCAGGAGCTTGTCGGGATGGGCTACACGAACGTGTATGATTTTGGAGGGATCATGAGCTGGCCGTATGACACGGCCGGCGGGGAGCAATAGGTCTGTTCTAAAACCGCAAGACACAAGACCGTTTTAACCGCGAAACACGCGAAACGCGCAAAAAAGATTGACCCGCCAATGCGGTAAAAAACGGCTCACAAATTTTCGCGCCTCTCGTGCCTTTCGCGGTTCATTTGTGGTTACGGCGTTATCCCGGATTACGCATCAATGAAAAATCTTTCGGGGGAACTCGGGCTTTAACAGGTCTATTGAGAGCCTTACTTCTTCGCGCCGAACACGCGGGAGCGGGTGAAGCGGTTGATGAGCGGCGTGATTGCGTTCATGATGAGAATCGCGAAGCTGACGCCCTCTGGGTACGCGCCCGTCTTCGAGGTGCGGATGAGCATGGTGATGATGCCGCACCCCGCGCCGAAGATCAGCATCCCGCGCTTCGTCACGGGCGAGGTCACCATGTCCGTCGCCATGAAGAACGCGCCCAGGAACAGCCCGCCCGTCAGCACGTGCGCCAGCGCCGGGATCGCCTGGCCCTCCGGCGACGCCCACTGCAGCACGAGCGCATAGCCGAACACCGTCAGCAGGTAGGCCGCGGGGATGTGCCACGTGATGACCTTGCGGTAGAGCAGGTACGCCGCGCCGAGCAGGAGCGCCAGCGCGGAGGTCTCGCCGATACACCCGTTGACGTTCCCGAGGAAGAAGTGCGCCAGCGGCGACCAGCCGAAACTGGGCAGGTGCAGCCCCGTCTTCAGCGTCCCCTTCAACAGCCCCAGCGGCGTCGCGGAGGTGATGGCCTCCATGGTCGCGGCGGTCGCGCCGTCGATGTACGGGCTCTCAAACGTCCAGAACCATTGCGAGGCGCTCCAGGTGGTCATCGCCCCCGTGAACGAGATCAGCATGAACGCGCGCCCCGCCAGCGCGGGGTTGAACGGGTTATAGCCCAGCCCGCCGAACACCTGCTTCGCGATGGCAATCGCGAACACCGACCCCGCCACGGCCATCCACGTCGGCAGCGAAGGCGGCAGGTTGAACGCGAGCAGCAGGCCCGTCACCACCGCGCTCCAGTCGGAGAGCGAGCTCGGCCGCCTCATCATCTTGCGGCAAGCCCACTCCGTGAGCAGGCACGCCGCCACGCACACGCCCACCAGGCGCAGCGCGTCCAAGCGGAAAAACCACACCGCGGCCAGCAGCGCGGGCATGAGCGCGACAACCACGTCCCACATGATGCGCTCCACCGACGCCCCCGAATGCGTGTGCGGCGACGAGCTGACGATATACAGGTCAACGGGTTCTTTTGGTTTCATAGGCAAAATAGAATACTAAACCGCCCCGCGCCTTGCAAGGGCTTTTCTCTGGAAGCCCCTCATTTTTTCGGTGTATAGCTTCTGGATGCCCGAGGGGCCGATGACGATGAGCGTTCCCGCCCGCAAAGCAAGGTGGCGGGTTTTGGTGTGTCGTCTTGCCGGGAGCGCAAGGCTTCCGCCTTGCAATGCCGGAAGCCCTGCGCTCCCGGCGGACCTCGCGGGGGCTGGACAGCCGGCCGCCATCTCGGGCAGTTCCGCCCGAAATTGCGCTTGCTTTCCGGAACGGGATGGGGTATGCTGTTGACCTTTAACCGTCCCTTCAGGGCCGGTTGATTTGGGGCGGGACCGGCCTTGTGCTGGCTACCGCTAGGTTTG
>WRJS01000083.1 GCA_009778475.1 Kiritimatiellota bacterium
ACCCGCCGCCGTGGCGTGTGGCGGGGTTGCCCGTCAGGGCGCAGTCCGTCAACGTGCCGTAGAAGGCCCCGCCGCCGTCACCCGTGATTTTCCCGTTGGTCAGCGTGAACCCCGTGAGGATGATGTTGGTGTGCGCGGTGGCCGACCCCAGCGTCGCGCAGCGGTTTGTCCCGCCGCCGTCGATGATTGTCACTGCCGCGCCCTCCACGCTGCGGACGAAGACGGTCTTGTTGGTGCTCGTAATCGGCGCGTACACGCCGTTGGTCACGGCGATGGTCTCGTCCGCCACGGCAAGGTCGATGGCGGCTTGGATCGTCTGCTTGGCGGTCGCCCAGGCCATGCCGTCGTTCACGTCGTCCCCGTGTTCCGCGTCCACGTACCACGATGCGCCGCGCTGACCCGTCGCCGATGCGCTCGTCACGGACAACGCCGCCAATTTCGCGTCGAACGCCGTCACCACGGCGTAGGTGTATTCCACCCCCGTGAGCATTCCCGTGTCGAAAAATGCCTGTTCCGAGATCCATCCCGAGACGGGTTCCCACTGCCCCGTGGCCCCGTTGAAGCGGAGGACGCGGTAGAGCGCCGCGTCGCCCGAGAGGGGCGCGTCCCATGAAACCCAAATGCCATCGCGGTCATCGTCGCTGGCGTGGAGGTTCTGCACGAGGTCGGCGGGGTCGTCCCGCAACGCCGCCGCCTCGCCTTCGTAGGCGCCCATGTCCACGCGAAGCCCTTGGATGCGGGGGTTGCCCGCCAAATCCGTCGCGCCATACGCATAGTAATTCGTCCCCGCGTCGATGCACGGCGACCCCTCCAGCAACCTGAAATCCCCCGCCTCCGCAAAGCGGAACATCGGGTCTTGCTCCATGTTCACCGTGCCGCCGGGGACGGGCAAGGAGCAGGAATAACGCCATGTGCCGGCGTAATAATTCGTGTTCACGCCGCTGTTTACGGCATTGCCCCAGACGACGCAGTTGTTCATCGTGCCGTTGTACGTCCCGCCGCCGTTGTTCGCCCTGTTCCCCGCCACCGTGCAATTGTGCAGCGTGCAACCGTACATCCCGCCGCCGTTGCCCGTCGCCACGTTCTCCGACAACAGGCCACTGACCATCGTGCCGTTGTACGCGCCGCCGCCGCTCGTCGCCGAGGCGTTCCCCGACACGACGCAGTTCGTCATCACGCTGCCGTACGCGCCGCCGCCGCTGCCCGTCGCCGTGTTCCCCGAAATCGTGCAGTTCGCCAGCGTGCCGTTGTACATTCCGCCGCCGCTGCCCCCCTTGTTGCCCGAAATCGCGCAGTCGAAGAGCGCGCCGTACGCCGCGCCGCCGCCGTTTGCCGCCGTGTTGCCCGTCATGGTGCCGTGGGCGACGGTGGCGTTGTTCACGCCGCCGCCGTCGTTGTTCGCACGGTTGTCCGCGAACAGGCAGCGGCTCAGGATGCCGCCGTACGCGCCGCCGCCGAAGTTCGCGACGTTGTTGGAGAGGACGCAGTCCGAGAGCGTGCCGTAGAGCGAAGCGCCGCCGCTGCCGCTGATGTACCCGTTCCTCAGCGTGAAGCCGACGAGGGCGCTGAACGTCTCGCCGCCGCTCGCGCCGAGCGTCGCGCAGCGGTTCGTGTTGCCGCCGTCAATGGCGGTGTGTTCGACGCCGTTGACGCTCTGGATGGTGATGCGCTTGTTGTCCGTCGCGATGGGCGCGTACACGCCGTTGGTGACGGCGATGATGTCCCCCGCCATCGCGAGGTCCACCGCCGCCTGAATCGTCTGCTTCGCCGTCGCCCAACTCTTCCCATCGCCAGCGTCATCCGCTTGCCCCGCGTCCACGAACCACGCCGCCCCGCGCTGCCCCGTGACGGACGCGCTGAGCACGGAAATCGCGTCCTTGTTCTCGTCGAACGCCGCGATGACGGCGTAGGTCTCCTCGCCGGGCTTGGCGTCCTCGTCGAGGAACGCCTCCCCGGCGAACCAGAAGGAGACGGGTATCCACATCTCCAGCGCGGCGTTCCACCGCAGGACGCGGTATGACATCACTGACGGCGGCAGGATGCCGCCGCTACTTGGCGCGTCCCACGTCAGCAGGATGCCCGCCGCGTTGTCGGTGCTGGCGGCGAGGTTCCGCACGAGGTCGGCGGGCGTGTCGCAGAGCGTCCCCTCGCCCTCGTAGGCGCCCATGTCCATCGTGACGCCCTGGAGGCGCGGGTTGCCGATTACGTCCGTGGCGAGCGGTCCCCAGTTGTTGCCCGGTTCCCCGTTGCGCCCCGTGTCAATGCAAGGCGACCCCGCCAGCAGGCGGAAGTCCATCGCTTCGGGGAGGCGGAAGCGCGGCGCCTCGTCCGTGTTCCCCGTGCCTTTCAGCGTCGGCGTGGTGCAGGAGTACGTTGTGCCGTCCGATGTCGGTACGTTTGACCAGTTGGAGACATCGCCGTTGTTGTCAACGTTATCCCAGAGGATGCAGTTGCCGAACAGGGGTTGGGTGAGGTACACGCCGCCGCCCCTCGCCGCTCGGTTCCGCGCGATGGTGACGCCGAACAGTTGTAGCTGCAGATTGGCGTTATTCGCCGAGCCGCCGCCATCGGCGCTTGCCACGTTGCCCGCGACCACGGCGTGGCGCGTCCAGACGGCGTTCAGTCCGGCGCCCGTGCCGCCCGTGTTCCCGAACACCTCGCTGTACACCAGGCGTCCGTTGCGCACGCCGCCGCCCTGGGATGTCGCCGCGTTCTCCGTCACGAGGCAACGGATGAGGATGGCGCTGTCCGCGCCGCCGCCATTGGGCGCCGTGTTCCCTGTCAGCACGCAACCCCGCAACGTGCCGCCGAATGCGCCGCCGCCGTTGCCGCCCGTGACCCTGTTCCGGCGCACCGTGCAATCGTGGAGCATGGAGTAGTATGTCCCGCCGCCGCTGGTGACCGCCACGTTGTCCGTGACCACGCAATCGAAAAGCGTGCCGTACGCCGCGCCGCCACCGTTGGCGGCGGACCCGTGCGTCAGCGTGAACCCCGCCAGCACGGCGGCGCGGCGCATGGTCGCCGTCCCCAGCGTCGCTGGGCGGTTCGCGTTGCCGCCGTCAATCACCGTCGCCCTCGCGCCCTCCACGCTCTGGATGAGGATGCGCTTGTTGTCGGTCACGATAGACTCGTAGATGCCGTTGGTGACGGCGATGCCATCCCCCGCCACCGCGAGGTCAATCGCCGCCTGAATGGACTTCTTCGCCGTCGCCCAACTTTTTCCATCGCCAGCGTCATCCGCTTGCCCCGCATCCACATAGTACGAAGGAAGCCGCCGCCCCGTGACGGGGGCGCAAGGCTCGGAAACCGCCTCGAAATTTTCATCGAACGCCGCCACGACGGCGTAGGCGCACTCGCCGAACGCAAAGACCTCGGTGTCCAGAAAACTCGTCTCCGCAATCCACCCCGAGGCGGGGGTCCAAAGGTGGCACGGGCATTCCTGATCGTGTAATGAACAACGGGCGGGAATGCCCGTGCCACCTTCCCACCGCACGACGCGATACAGCGCCGCGCCATTGATCGGCGCGTCCCACTCCACAAAAATCCCGTCCGTCCTGTCCACGCTTGCGCTCACATTCTGCGCCACGTCGTCGGGGTCGTCGGAGCGCGCCCACGCCCCCTCATACGCCCCCATGTCCACGGCGATGCCCTGGACGCGGGCGTTGCCCAGCACGTCCGTCGTGCCGTTGACGTAGGTGGCGGACCCCGTGTCAAGGCACGGCGAGAGCGCCATCAAACGGAAATCCCCCGCCTCGGGGAGACGGAAGAGAGGCGGTGCGTCCGTGTTGCCCACGCCGACCTGCAAGGGCGTGGAGCAGGTGTAGCGGATGTTCATGCTGCTGGAGCCGTCCTGGGTGAAGTTGTTGGTCTCCCCGGTGGCGCCGACGTTGCCCCAGACGATGCAGTTGTTGACCGTCGCGGCGTGTACGCCGCCGCTGCCGATGTCCTCCGTCCGGTTGTGGACCACGGTGCAGTTGTTGAGAACGCCGAAGGCTGCGCCGCCACCGTTGCCGCCCTGCGCCGTGTTGTCCACGATGAGGCAGTTGTTGTGCGTGCCGTAGTGCGTCCCGCCGCCCACGCCCCCCGCCGTGTTGTGCGCGATGACGCAGTTGTTCGCCACGCTGCTGGCGCTGCCGGCGCCAACCCCGCCGCCGTTGCCCGTCGCCGTATTGCCCGTGACGGTGCATCGGGCAAGCGTGGACTCGTAGGTGCCGCCGCCATTCATCCCTGCCGTGTTGTCCGTGACGGCGCAGTCGCTCAATGTGCCGCCATACGCCCCGCCGCCGGCGCGCGCCGCCGTGTTGCCCGTGACCGTGCAAGAGTTCAACGTGCTGTTCCACGCCCCGCCGCCGCCGTTGCCGCTCCCCATGCCGACGTTGCCCGCGAGGGTGCAGCGGGTGAGGATGCCATACGCCGCGCCGCCGCCGTTGCCCGTCGCCGTGTTCGTGGCGAGGACGCAGTCGGTGAGCGTGCCGCCGTAGGAGCCGCCGCCGTCAACGCCCTTGCCGTTGGTCAGCGTGAAGCCCATGAGGCGCGTCCGCGTATGCGTCGCCGCCGAGCCGAGCGTCGCGCAACGCGCGGCGGCGCCGCCGTCAATGACGGTCTCTTGCGCCCCCTCGACGCTGCGGATGACGATGAGCTTGTTGTCGCTCACGATGGATGCGTAAATGCCGTTCGTGACCACGATGGTCTCGTAGTCCACCGCGAGGGACACCACCGCCGGCAACGTCTCCTTCGCCGTCGCCCACGTCCACCCGTCGGCGCCGTCGCTCCCGTGTTCCGCGTCCACGTAGTACGACGGGACGCGCTCGCCCGTGACAGGCGCGCTCACGGAAAGCGTGTCAAAGTTTCCATCGAACGCCGCCACGACCTTGTAGGCGTACTCCTCAAACGCGAAGACCTGCGTGTCCAGGAAACTCGTCCCCGCAATCCACCCCGACGCCGCGACCCATTCCCCCATCCCCGTATCCCATCGCACGACGCGATACAGCACTGCGTCGTTCTCCGGCGCCTCCCACGTCACCCAAATCCCATCCCTGTTGTCCGCGCTCGCCTGCACATTCTGCACCACGTCGTCAGGGTCGGCGCTCAGCCCCCACACCCCCTCATACGCCCCCATGTCCACCCGAAGCCCCTGGATGCGCGGCTCGCCAATCACGTCCGTCGCGGTAGTCGCATACGTGTCCGCCCCCGTGTCAAGGCACGGCGAAAACGCCGTCAAGCGATAGTCCCCCGCCCCGAACATTCGCAAGAGCGGGTTCTCCTCCGTGTTCCCCGTCCCCGAGGGCAACGGCGTGGTGCAGGAGTAGAGGAACGTGCCAAGGTAGTAGTTCGCGTTGACGCCGCTCGTCGAGGTGTTCCCCCAGACGATGCAGTTTCGCAACGTGCCGTTCGCCGTCCCGCCGCCGCCGTTGCTCGTGTTCCCCACGACGGTACAGTTGTTCAACGTGCCGGAGTTCGACCCGCCGCCGCCATTGGCGCCCGTCGCCGTGTTCCCCGTGAGCACGCAACTGTTCAGCGTGCCTTGGTTCGACCCGCCGCCGCTCGTCGCCGTGTTGCCCGACAGCACGCAGTTGTTGAGCGTGCCGTAGTACGCCCCGCCGCCGCTCGTCGTCGCCGTGTTGCCCGACAGCGTGCAACGGTGCAGGATGCTGTAGCACGAGCCACCGCCATTCGACGTGTTGCCCGTCACCGAGTTCCCCGTCAACACGCAATCGTGGAGCGTCCCGCCATACGCCCCGCCGCCGTGGGTGCTGTTGGCGGTCATGCGCCCGTTCCTCAGCGTAAACCCGATGAGGACGGTGGCGTTGTGCGACGTCGCCGTGCCCAGCGTCGCTGGGCGGTTCGTCCCCCCGCCGTCAACGAAGGTCTCGCTTGCGCCCTCGACGCTCTGGATGACGATTGCCTTGTTCGCCGTGCTGAAAGGCTCATACACCCCGTTCGTCACCAGAATCATCTCTCCCCCCACGGCGAGGTCCGCCGCCGCCTGAATCGTCCGCTTCGCCGTCGCCCAACTCCTGCCGTCGCCACTGTCATCACTCCGCCCCGCATCCACATAATACGACGCGCCGCGCCACCCCGTCGCGGGAACGCTCAACTCCGAAATCACGTCGCACCCCGCATCCAACGCCGTCAGCACCGCATACGTGCGCTCCTCGAACACCGGCGTCCACACGTCGAAGAAACTCCTCTCCGCGCTCCACGGCGAAACCGACACCCACTGCGCGAGCGCCTCATTCCACCGCACGACACGATACAACACCGCGCCCCCGTTCACCGGCGCCTCCCACGTCACCCGAATCCCGTCCCCGTCCTCCGTACTCGCCACCACATTCCACGCCACGTCATCCGGGTCACTGCTCACCGACCCCGCCTCCTCATACGCCCCCATGTCCACCCTGCCGTTCTGGATGCGGGCGTTGCCCAGCACGTCCGCCGCGCCGTAGGCGAAGATGTTCGACCCCGCGTCAATGCACGGCGACCCCGACATCAAACGGAAATCCCCCGCCTCCGCCAGACGGAACATCGGGTCCGCGACGATGTTCCCCACGCCACTGATGGTCGGCGCAGTGCAAGTCGAGAGAAGCGTGCCGCTACTGTAGTTCGTCGTCGTGCCACTGGTCACGAAATTGTCCCAGATGATGCAGTTGTAGCGATTCCCGGAACTATTCACCCCGCCACCGACAGTTCCCGCCAGATTTCCCGACACCGTGCAATTATACAACGCCCCCCCATTCACCCCGCCGCCTTGCGTCCCCGCCAGATTCCCCGACACCACGCACCCCACCAGCGTCCCGCCCTGCGCCCCGCCGCCCGTCGAGCCAGCCGAATTCCCCGACACCACGCAATTCGTCATCACGCTCGCATTCATCCCGCCCCCTGAGCCCGTCGCCGAATTCCCCGACACCGTGCAATTCACGAGCGTCCCGTAATACGCCCCGCCGCCGCCGCCCGTCACGGCATTCCCCGACAGCACACAGTTATACAGCACACCGTAGTACGACCCGCCGCCATTCCCCGAGGGCGACACATTCCCCGACACCACGCAATCATGGAGCGTCCCGCCATACACCCCGCCGCCATTCGCGAGCCGCCCGTTCCGCAACGTGAACCCCGCCAACACCGTGTTCGTGTGCGTCGTCGCCGTCCCCAGCGTCGCGCACCGATTCACCCCTCCGCCATCAATGACCGTCACCGCCGCGCCCTCCACGCTACGAATCACGATAGCCCGATTCGCCGACGCAATCGTCTCCCGATAGACCCCGTTCGTCACCACCACCTCATCCCCGGCGTTCACCGCCAGCGCCACCGCCGCCTGAACGCTCCGCTTCGCCGTCCCCCACGACAACCCATCCGAGTCATCCCCCTCCGGACCGACATAATAGATGGACTGCGCCACGCCTGTGGCACACGCCGCGACGGCGACCATGACGATCGCGTGAAACGATTTGATTTTCATACCCGTACCTCTGGTTAAAAATAACAGTGAAAAATAACATACAGCGTTTTAATCGGAAATGCAATGGATAAAAACAGGAAGTTGTGCCTTATGCCGTGAGCGCAGGGCTTCCGGCATACAACGTCCCCCCTTGGTCCCCGAGGGGACATAAGGGACGAAGGGGTCCCCCCCCCTATGTCCCCTTCGTCCCCTACGTCCCCTAAAACCCTACGGCAGGACGATGCGCACCTTGAAGAAGCGGGCGGGCTTGGGGGCGAGCATGGGGACTAACTCGGGGGGCATCCACAACCACGCGGGGGTGGGGGCGGTGAGGTCTTCCTTCATCCCGATCTCGTACTGGCGGTCGGGGCGCAGGTCGGGGAACCATTCGAGGCGGGTGGCGACGCCGCCCTCGGCCTCGATGAGGGTGATGCGGAGTTTGCTGTCGGGGTCGGTGGGGTCGAGTCCGGCGTAGTAGGATTCCCAGACGTCAATGCCGTTTTCGCCGGGGGCGTTGGCGGCGTCCTCGTAGTCCTGCGGGGTTTCAAGTCCCTCGAAATATTCGTCGAGCCAGTCGTGCGGCACGGGGACGGGGGTGGTCGAGGTTTCGTTGGGCGAACCGAAAGACTCGTAGCACCCCATGTCCACGGTCAGGCTGTGGCCGCCGTTGAGGATGCGGGGGTTGCCGTCAAGGTCGATCTCGAGCGTGCCGGCGCCGAGGGTCCAGTCGTTGTTGCCCGCGTCAATGCACGGGGAAATGGCTTGTTGCAGGCGGTAGTTGTTGAGTGCCATGCTCACGAAACAGGGGTCTTGGTCGAAGAGGTTTCCGCCGCCGTCCCATATCGGGTCGTTCAGTTTGGAGGTGCAGGAGAAGGTGAACCAACTGTCGCTGTGGTCGAACTCCGCTTTGTCGCCTTTGATGAGTTCGTTGTCCACGGCGATGCAGTTGTAGAGCGTGCAGTCCGCCACGCCGCCGCCGCGGGTCATGGCCGTGTTTTTCAAGAGCGTGCAATTGAAGAGCGTGGCGTCATACGCCCCGCCGCCGTCCTGCTCCGCCTCGTTGAACGTCACAAGGCAGTTGCGCAATACCAAGTAGCCCATACTACCACCTTTTCCAGCGCCGCCGCCGTTTTGCACTGCCGTATTGCCCCTGATAATGCAGCGGGTTAGCGTACCCCAATTTGCAAACCCGCCGCCGTGGCGTCCCGCTGTGTTTTTTTCCAGCACACAGTCGGTCAGCGTACAGCCACCCGCCCCCCCGCCGCCGTCTTGCTCTGCCGAGTTGCCCACGAGCGTGCAGTTAAGCAGGTCACAGCCATACACCCCGCCGCCGTTGCGCCCAGCCTTGTTTTTCATGAACGTACAGCGGGTATGGTCTAAACTACTAGGGGTATTACACGCCCCACCGCCGTCCTGCCCCGCCTCGTTACCTATGATTATACAGTCTAACAAGCCGCCGCGATAAACGCCACCACCGTGGCGCCCCGCCTTGTTTTCCGTGAATGTACAGCGTATATGGAGATATGAAGTATGGTTGAACTCGTCATACGCCCCGCCGCCGTCACCGCCCGCCTCGTTGCCTATGATTTCAGAATCAATCAGATGGCCGTTATAGGAGGCTCCGCCGTGGCCGACCGCCTTGTTCCCCGTGAGCGTGCAGTTTATCTGCCAGGGGGCTCCACCCGCCGTGCCCACGTCCGGCTCAAACCATATTTTGCCACCCACCCCACCACCGTTACGACCCGCCTTGTTTTCCGTGAGCGTGCAGTCCCTCGAAAAACCGCGAAACACACCGCCGCCGTCGTTGGTCGCGACGTTGCACACGATGACGCAGTTGCTCATCCAGCTGCCCCACGCGCCGCCGCCGTCGGTGGCGGTGTTGTTGGTCAGGACGCAGTTGTACAGCCTGCCGCCGTACGCGCCGCCGCCGAAGTCGCCGCCGAAGTCGTCGCCGAAGTCGCCGCCGGGGACGTTGGCCACCCCGTTTCGCAGGGTGAAGCCTTCCAGCACAGTGTCGCCGAAATTGTCGTGGAGGTAACTCTCGATGAACGGCAGTCCCAACGTGGCGCAGCGGCCGCCCTTTAGCAAGCCGTCAATGATGGTCTGCTCCGCGCCCCCCTCGCCGAGGATGGTGAGGGCCTTGCCGCCGGTGACGATGGGGTCGTAGGTGCCCTTGGCGACGCGGATCTCGCGGTAGGGGGCGGCGATGTTGATGGCGGCCTGGATGGATTTTTTTGGGGCGAACCAGCTCATGCCGTCGTTGTCGTCGTCGCCGCTGTCCGCGCTTACATAGTAGATGAGGACGTTTTCGTACGCGCCCATGTCCACGGTGTCGCCGATGATGCGCTTGTGGCCGTCGAGGTCGTAGTCGCCCGGCATGGCGGTGTTGTCGCCCGCGTTGAGGCAGGGCGAGCCGGGGCGCAGGTGGAAGTCGTTGTTGGGCCGGTCCGCGAAGAGCGGGTCCTCGCCGATGTTGGTGCCGCCGAGGTCGGGGAGGGTGCAGGAGTAGTCGAACGTGCCGCCGACGTAGTTGACGGCCGTGCCGCCGATGGCGGCGGTGTTGCCCCAGACGATGGAGTTGACCACCGAGATGTCGTCGTAGGAGCCGCCGCCGCCGAGGGGGCCATTCGCGCGGTTGCGCGAGAGCGTGCAGTTTTTCAAGTTGCTTGCGCTCGTGCCGCCACCGCTGTTGGCCGCGGTGTTGCCGAAGAGCAGGCAACTGCCCAGCGTGCTTTGGTACGCGCCGCCGCCGTAGTCCGCGGTGTTGCCCGAGAGCACGCAGCGGTCCAGCATGGCGCCGACCGCGCCGCCGCCGTTGCCCGTGGCGGAGTTGCCCGTGAGTGTGCAGTTTTCTAGGTCGCCCATGTTCGCGCCGCCGCCGTTTCCGGTGACGATGTTGTCGGCGAGCGTGCAGTTGACCAGTTTGCCCCGGTACGCGCCGCCGCCGTGGTGGGCGGAGTTGCCCGTGAGCACGCAGTTTGTCAAAACGCAATCATACGCGCCGCCGCCGTAGCCGGAACTGCCCGCCGCATTGTTGGTCAGCACACAGTTGAGCAGCGTGCCGTAGCACGCGCCGCCGCCGCCGGGACTGTCGCCTACGCCGTCGCGCAGGGTGAAGCCGTCCAGCGTCGCGGCGGCGTAGGACGAGGACCCCAGCGTCGCGCAGCGCGCCCCGCCGCCGTCAATGACGGTCTCGCCCGCGCCCTCGACGCTGCGGACGAGGATGGCCTTGCCAACGGTCGAGATGGGCGCGTAGGTGCCGTTGGTGACGACCACCTCCGCCGCGTTGTACATGTTGATGGCCGCCTGAATGGTCCTCTTGGCGGTGAGCCAGCTTGCGCCGTTGGCGGTGTCATTGCCATTGGTGCTGACGTAGTAGGTCTGGGCGCGCGCCGAGGCACACACCGTAATGGCGGCCGTGATGACCGCGTGAAACATTTCTCTCCTCATAACCCGTACCTCCTGTTAAGAGTGAATTGAGAATAGCGTACAGGGTTCAGCCGGGAATGTAAAGGGTGAAAATATCCTGCGGAGTTTTTTCGGGAGGGCGCTCACCCTCCATTTGATTGATTCCGGCTCATGTCGATTGAAACCGACTGGAGTCGAATCGGTCGAGTCAATAGGTTTCAGTCGGGATTAGTCGGCAGATGGCGGCTGTATGCGCCCCCCAAAAGGGGGGAGCCCGCCGCACTCCAAGGGTCGAAAGCGGATAAACCGAAAAGGAGGACAGGCAAATGCCTGTCCTTCTTTACTCACCGCAGGATCAGGACCGTGCCTTTCACGCGGGTGAGGTAGAGTTTCTGGTCGCGGTAGGTGATCTTGGCGCTCTCGGAGCCGATGACGGGCTGAAGGGTGATGCCGTGGAGGTTGAGGCCGTTGGCTTGGGTGAAGTCGCCGATCAGCACGGTGCTGGAGGGGGGCAGCTCTTCGGGGATCGTCACGGTGAGCGCGGGGCCGGCGATTTTCGCGGCGCCGGTGACGTTCAGAATCGCGTCGGTGTCGATCCACAGGCCGCTGAAGGCGAGGGTGCCGCCCATGAGCATCTCGACCGTGCCGTACCCGGCGTTCTCGACGGCGGCGGTGGCGGCGGTGAGCGTGTAGGGCGGGAGGTTGGTGTAGGCGGCGGTGTCGGGCAGGGCGGCGACAAGCATGTCGTTGGGCAGCATGATCATCTCTTCGTCCCACGGGCGCCGGATGTGCGCGTCGAAGTAGTGTCCGCCGCCTTGCTGGCAGAAGAGGATGTCGATGTCGTGCAGGCCTTGCGTGAGCGTGACCGTGCCGCTCCGCGCGGTAGCTTCTTGGTCGTAGTTGCTGGAGACGATGGGCTTGCCGTCGATGAACACCATGCTGTTGTCGTCGCTCTTCGTGCCGAAGGTGTACAGGCCGGTCTCGGTGATGCGGATTTTGCCGCGCCAGACGATGGCGAAGTTTACGCTGCCGCTGTGGTAGGGGTACGGGTGGCGCCAGTCGGCGCAGGCGAGGTCGTCGCCGTAGTGCCATGAGGAGACGGCCTGATTGAAGGTCTGTTGCGCGAGGTAGTCCTCGGCGGTCTCGACCGTCCAGAAGGCGGCCTGCACCTCGTTCGCGAACGCCTTGCCCGGATCGTCGCCGGGGTCGGGGTCCAGCATTACGAGGTCGTAGTATTTCCCGTACAGGCCGGAGGAGCAGACGGTGACTTGCTGGGTGGTGCCGGCCATGACGGTGAGGCGGTCGAGATCCCATGCGTCTTTGTTGGCGTCCGTGACGGCGAGGACGAGCAGGCCGTTGGAACTGACGAGCGACGGCGGCAGGTCGGCGGGGTCGAAGCAGTACATCACCGCGCCGTCGAGGAGCATGACGGTGCCGACGCCCGCGAGGCGGCTTGCGTCCACGGGTGCGCCGCCGCCGAGCAGCGCGAGGGACTGCCCCGGCGAGGCGGCCTCGATCGTCCCTGTGAAGCCGGAGAGGTCGCCGATGGTGGCCGTCCCGTTCCCGCCGAGGCGGAGGATGCCGCTGCCTGTGATTTTGCCGAGCATGGCGGCGTCGCCGTCGAAGGTCAGCACCGCGCCGTCGGCGAGGTTGATTTCCGCGTCGGGTGAGCCCAGCACCGCGCCGTCGGCGGCGAGCAGTTCGCCTTCCAGGACGATCCATCTGCCGTGGAACGCGGTGCTGTCGCCCGTGAGGGTGAGCGTGTCGGGGCCGGTCTTGAAGAGGACGGTGGTGGCCGCGCCCGCCGCGCCGCCGCCGAAGGTGCAGGCATCGGCGATGTAGAGGTTCATGGCGGTGTCCTCGCCGTCGAGGGCGAGCGTGCCGTTGCCCGTGAGCGGGCCGACCGCGCTCAGGCCCGCGCCGAGCCATGTGCCGTCGCGCAGGTCGAAGGGGGCGGAGAAGAGCATGGTGTTGGGGATGTCCTGATACTCCAGCCCGCCGCCTTGGATGCGGACCATGAAGCCGTACCCGCCGCCGCCTTGGTAGTAAGAGATGGCGATGTCGTGCAGGCCGGCGGTGAGCGCGACCTCGCCGCTCTTTTCGGTGACACCCTGCATAGAGTTATTGCGCACGATGGTCTGCCCGTCGATGAAGAGCATGGAGCCGTCGTCGCTGGCGGTGTAGAAGGTGTAGGTGTCGTCCTCGGGGATGAGGATGCGGCCTTTCCACAGCACTTGGAAGCCTTCCGCGCTGCTGTGGTAGGGGGGCGGGAAGTTGCCGCCGTTGCCCCAGAAGTTCAGGCGCTCGCCGGCCAGCAGGGTGGAGGCGATGAGCGCGGGGCGGTGCGGCGCGAGGTAGTCCTCGAAGGTGTCGAGTTCGTTGAAGGCGTTGTGCGGCTCGGGCGGCCAGATGTTGTAATACTTGCCGATGAGGCCGTTGCCGCCGAGGGGCAGGTTCTCGCCGAGCGTCCCGGCGGTGGTGAAGGCCGCGCCCGCGCTGATGTCGAGGCCGCCGACTGCGCCAGTCGTGTCGAGGCGCAGTTCGCCGTCCTGCACCATGGTCATGCCCTGCATATCCATCGCGGACGGCGCGAGCGTCTGCGTGCCGACCCCGCTCTTGATGAGGAGGGTGCCGGGTGTTGCGCTGAACGTGCCGCCCGTGAGCGCGGCGTTCGCGGCGGCGTCGAGTTCGACGGCAGCGTTGTCGTAGAGGCTGATGCTCGCGCCCGTCGCGTCGAGCGCTGGCCAGCGCGAGGGCAGGGCCGTCGCGGTGAGCAGGGACTGCGGGATGCCGGGCGGGTCGTTGGTGTCGAACGCAACACCCGGTGGCGTCATATACACGGACAGGCCGTGCCCCATGATGCCCTCGTAGAAGAACACGGTGAAGTCGTGCTCGCCCGCGTCCAGCACGGCCGTGCCCGTGCGCGGCTGGAGGTCGGAGTCCCATCCTTGCGTGAAGTTGTTCTCAAGCACGAGCGAGCCGTCGATGATGATGAACGAGCCGTCGTCGCTGCGTGTGCCGAAGGTGTACTCGCCCGCTGTCTCCGCGAGGAAGCGCCCCGTGAGGCAGATGGCGAAGCGGTCGCGGTCCTGATGGTCGTAGGGCGGCGCGAAGCGGCAGCGGTTGCCGTTATCGGGGCGCGTCCAGTCGAAGTCGAGCGTGTCGCCGGCGGAGTGGCTGCTGGTGATGAGGCTGGGCGGCGTGTCGGCGATGAAGGCGTTGATTTTCGCCAGCGAGTCGAAGTCCTCGGGCGCGGGCGTGAACGGCAGGTCGTAGTAGTAGGCGGTGAGGCCGCCGCGCTCGCCGTTGCCGATGGTCGCGCTGCCGGAGGCGGCGAGGGTCGTGCCGTCCGCGAGCGTGATGGCGCCCGTGGGGGCGGTCGGGTTGACGGTGGTGAGCGTGCCTTGCAGCACATCCGCGTCGGTCACGCCGAAGGTGTTCAGCGTCTGGTTGCCGGTGCCGGTTTTCCCGAGCGTGATGCCCGGCGCGACGCTCCCCGTGAACGTCGCGGAACCGCCGTTCGCGCCCACGTCCACGCGCCCCGCGCCCCCGGCGGAGTCGATGATCGCGCCGCCGCCGAAAATCGCGCCGAGGTCTGTCGCGAAGCCGTTGAGGTCTAGCACACTGTAAATCCCCGTGTTGCCCTGCCCCGGCGCGGAGGGTATCGCGCCCTGCGTCCCGACCTTCAGCGTGCCGGCCTCGATGAGGGTTTCCCACGTGTACAGATGCACGGCGTCCAGCATCAGCGTCCCCTCGCCGCGTTTGCGCAGGCCGATGGCCGTGCCGTCCGAGCCGAGCGGGTTCGCGAAGATGTCCGACCACGCGAGCGTGCCGAGCGTGTCGTCGATGTCCACGGCGAGCCAGCCTTGGTTGCCGATGATGACGTTGTCCCGCGGCCAGCTGAGGTTGCCGCCGTAGCCGATCTGGACGATCGCGCCGCCGCGGATGTCGAGGTCGCCCGTCCACGTGTTGGCCGCGCCGCCGAGGGCGACGGTGCCGCCGTCGGTCAGGGTGATGTCGCCCGTGCCGGAGAGGTTGCCCTTGATGGTCATCTGGCTGCCGCCCCACGGGTGGAGTTCCGCGCCGAGCGGGCCGATCTCCCACCCGCGGTTCTCGTGGACGTCGAACCACACGTTCGCGCTGCGCACGACGCCGCCGTCGATGAAGATGTTCGACGGCTCGGGCGCGGGCGGCACCGCGCCCAGCCCGGAGTCCTCGCGCAGGAAGAGCGCGCCGCGGTTGGTGATGGACGTGCCGCCGGAGTACGTGTTGCCCGCCGCGAGCCGCACCAGCCCCTCGCCTTGGATCACGACGTCGCGCGCGTTCACGCCGTCGTTCTGGAGGTTCGAGACGATCAGCCCCTGCCGATCCGACCAGAAGTACGACACGCCGCCGCCGCCGAGGCGGTACGTGCCGCCCGCCGGGGTGATGGTGCCACGGTAATCCAGCGCGCCCTGATCCGTGCCGAGCGTCAGCCCCGGCTTGCCCGAGAGGTCAACGTTGAGGCCCGCGTGATTCCCGCCGAGGATGATGAAGCCCTGCGAGCCCGACGTGAGGCGACCCCACAGCGAGGACGAGATTCCGGCGGCCTCGAGTTTCAGCGTGCCGCCGTCGTTGATGGTGATGTTCCCCGTCGTGCCGAGGGCGTAGGGGTGATCCATCACCACGCGGCCGCCGTTGATGATGGTGCCGCCCGTGTAGGTGTTGTAGCCGCCCAGCACGAGCGTGCCGGCGCCGACGCCCGTGAACTCGACGCGCGCGCCGTCCTGTATCGTTTCGTTGAAACGGAGCGTCGCGTTAAAGTCCGCCGAGAAGATGTACGGGTGCGTGGGGGAGTACGGGATGTACGTCCCCTCGAACGTCACGTCGCGGTGCGTAACGCCGAGCGTCAGCCCCGGGTGGTTCGAGAAGTCGAACGTGTCGCCCACGTTCTGCGTGAGCAGCATCACCTGCCCCACCGCGTCAGGGGGTATCTTCGCGAGGAGCGTCGCCACCTCGCCCCCGACCTCCAGCCCCACCCCCACGTTCGGCGAGTCCATCCGTATCATGCCCGTCCAGTTCGTCAGCGCGTCCAAGTTGAACCACACGAAGCCCTCCTCGATCGTGATGTCGCCCGTGAACGTGTTCGTGCCGTAGAGGATCAGCAGCCCCTCGCCGCGCTTGACCAGCCCCCCGTCAGCCGTCGCCCCCAGCGCAGGGTCATGCAAGAGCGGCTGATGCACCCCGGCCCACGTCTCGCTGATGATGTCGAACACCACGCCGCCCCCCTGCACATACGCGCCCGTCAGGTCTTGCAGGAAATTATCGTGATTGTTTTCCCTGTTCCTAATCGTGCCGCCGTTGAGCCACAGCAGCCGCTCGCCCGCCTCGTTCTGGCCGAGGATGCACCGCGCCTCGATGAGTCCCCCCGCCTCCAGACGCACCTCCGCGAACGCCTCCTCCGACGCGCCCCCCGGCGTGAACCGCACATCCCCCGTCGGCCGCACCGCGCCGCCATCCGCCACGCGCAGTTCCCCATGCCCGCCACTGTTGCCGAGCATCACGTTCAACTTGTTGTTCGGGTCAGGGCACTGCAGCACAATCTCCCCGCCGTCCGCCACCGACACAATCCCCGTCCCCCCGCTGTTCGCGCCGATATACACCCACCCGTTCGCCGAGCGGATGCAGCCGTCCGCGCCGACATCCATCGTCCCGTAGCCCCCCACGCCGATCTGCACGTCACGGTTCGCGAAAAGTTCCGCGCGCCCCGCACCGCCGCCGACGGTCGCCGCCACCGACCCGCCGTCAACGCCCATCAGCAGCCAGCCGTCATTCGCAGGCCCGCCCGGCAAGCCGAAATACCCCTGCTCCAGATCAAACAGGAACGCATTCCCCAGCCCGTAGCCCATGTTCACGCGCTGATCCGGCAGAAGCGCGAGGCTCGCGCCACCGCTCATCACCAGCCCCCCGTTATGCGGCGAGAACGACCACAGTTCACCCGCATCCGTCGTCAGCGCCGCCGTGCCGCCGTTCAGGATGGACACCCCCGAACCGCTCATCTCCGGCTTCACGCTCCCCAGCCAGTTCGCCGCCGTCTCCCACGCCTGCGTCGTGCCGATCGCCCCGGCCCACACGCTCTCCGGGACGTGCGCCACCCCGTACGCCGCGCGCTCCTCAAGGTAATTCAGCACCACGCCCTCCGTCGTCAGCGCCTCCGAATGAACCCGCACCTGCCCGATGTGCGCCGTGATCTCATCCTGAAACCCCGTCATTTGCGCATTCCACGCCGCGCCCACGACAAACTCATAATCCTCAAACGAATCCGTCGCGCGGTACATCGCCACGACCAGCCGCCCGTCCACATAACCCCGCTCCACGCCCGTCGCCGCGTCCCGCGTGAACACGAAATGATGCCACTCACCCGCCGCCGGCACCCCCCGCCCCCACGGCAGGTTCTCCGCCCAATGCTCCACCGCGATGCCCGCGTCCGCATAATAGCGGAACTCCGCCAGCCGCCCGCGCTGATCCGAGATCCTCGGCGTCCACGCCAGATAAATCTCCACGTAACCGTTCAGCTCCGCCTTGTGGATCCACGTCTCGACCGTCCACGAATTCGTCCCCGTGATCGACGACGGCGCCTGCGGCCCCACCATCGCCGCGCCCCCGTTCCGCTGGAAGAGCAATGCCGGAACGCCCTCCAGCGGCTGATACACCGGCCCCGCGCCCGGCGCCGCGAAATCCCCCAGCGCCCCCGCGTTCTGCCACACCGCCACATTCGCCCCGACCCCCGCGCCCGCCTCCGACGCCGCCGCCAAGTCCACCAGCAGCGAACCCGCCACCTGCACCGCCGCCCGCCCCGCGAGCGCCGCAACCGCAACAATAACAATCACCATCAAGCGTTTCATAACCCTTCTCCTTTTCAGCGTTTCACGATACACCCTATCCAATAGTATAAGGTGAAATGATGATGCTTTTGCTTGCGGATGTCAAGCACGATGGAACGCGTCGCACAGATTTTTTAAGACAGGACAGAAGGTACGCGCCCCTTCAAGGAAATCCCTGCCGATTGAAATGGATGGCAGTCAAAGACGCTCTCTCAAGACTGGTGGGCGCTACAGGACTCGAACCTGTGACTTCTACCGTGTGAAGGTAGCGCTCTAACCAACTGAGCTAAGCGCCCGCACCGATTTGAAAAAGTGCGTTAAAGAATATCATGGTCGCCGCGAAAATGTCAAGCGGAAGAGCGTGAAAATACACTATTTTTTTGGATTGGAAATTCTATAGTAATTCAAGTTGACATTGGCGCGCTATGCGCATAGAGAAACACAGGCCTTTCCGATGAAGGAGATTTTGTCCTGCGCCTCCTGCAGCCCGCCTTAACTCCTACTACGGCGGCGCGTGATGCCGGGAGCGCAGGGCTTCCGCCCTGCCAAGTAATAAATGCAGGGCGGAAGCCTTGCGCTCCCGGCATAAATGCAAGGCGGAAGCCTTGCGTTCCCGGCACATGCGTCATCCCTTTCTCCTGCGCATGAAATAGAGGGCGGCGAGGATGAGGGGCAGGGCGGCGAGGTAGAGCCAGCGGCCAGCGGGGGCGTTCGGCTCACGGGGACGTTCGCCCTCCATCCCTGATTCCTCATCCCTAATTTCTCGGTTCGCCGCCGCCCTGCCTTCGGA
>WRJS01000084.1 GCA_009778475.1 Kiritimatiellota bacterium
TCCAATCCAGACGACGGCGTATGACGGCTTCCTCTACGACAACAACAAGACCGTGCGCGGGACGGTGACGCTGAAGGCGACGGCGAAGGTGAAGGCCGATAAGAAAATGGGCATCGTGACGACCAACTGGACGGTCTCCGCAAAGGCCGTTGTGCAGGCCGCGTCGGTGAGTTTTTCCGGCAAGCCCGTGGGCGCGTTGGAGCGGTTCACGGCCTACACGACGAAAGGCGAGCGGCTGGACGTGTTCATGCAGGGCGACCGTTTCTTCGGCACGGTCTCGGGCGGCAAGGTCGGCGGGACGTTCACCGTGGACGGCGCGCGGGCGGTGTTCGCGGACAAGGTCAAGGCGGCGCAGGATAGAGTCGATAAATTCCGCGGTCTCTACAACGTCGCGTTGTTGGAGACGGATAATCATCCGTCTCTACGGGGGACGGTGTTTGTAGAGACGGATGATTATCCGTCTCTCCCGAGGGGATACGTTTCGCTCACCGTGGGCAACCTCGGGCTGGTGAAATATGCGGGTGTGCTTGCCGACGGCACGAAGGTTTCGGGCAGCGGCAAGCTGCTGGACTTCCTCAGCGAGGATGGTTGGCTGGGCGTCGCGCTGTTCAAACCGCTGTACTCGAAGAAGGGCTTCATCGGCGGCCTGCTGTGGGTGGACACCGATACCCAACAGGTTCTCGTGGACACGGATTACGGGTGGTGCGTGGACTGGGTCTGCGCGGATCCGAAGAAGGGCGGCCCGTTCGCGTATGCGATGGATGTGCTGGGCGGGTACTTCGGCAACGGTACGGCAGCGGTGGCGCCGCCGTCGGGGCTGGCGTTCAGCGCGGATTGCGGGCGGCTCGCCGCCCTCCAATGGGACGGGCTGGCGGGCGGCCGCTGGATCGGGGAGGCGTTCCCGTGGAATCTGCCTGTCATTCCCAACGGCCTGAAACCCTTCATCGTCAAGGGCGCCGCGCCGAAACTGGACAAGGTTGCGGGCGCGTATGACTACGAGGCCGTGCGCAACCTGAACCCCTCCCTCGCAACCCTCACCTACACCGCGAAGACGGGCGTGTTCAAGGGCTCCTTCAAACTCTACTACGACGGCTACAGCGCGAAGGGCGCGCTCGCGCACAAGGTCGCCAGCGTGAGTTATGCTGGCCTGATGGTTCCGCACGCGGGCGGTTTGATCGGGCTGGGGACAGGGACGGCGACGATCAACAAGCAGAAGGTCGGCGTGCCTGTGTTTCTGGGGAATTAGGAATCGCCGGGAGCGCAAGGCTTCCGCCTTGCATTTATTATTTGGCAGGGCGGAAGCCCTGCGCTCCCGGCATCACTCGCCGTCGTAGTAGGAGTTAGAAATAAGGTGGTGCGGGCCGTATGCGCCCCTTGGGGAATTCCTGCCCGCACCACCTTTGTCCCCCATTCCTGCCTTCAAACACCTGCTTGACCTTTGCGTCTTCGTGTGAGAAAATTATTTCTCTTCACGCAAAGGGGACGAAGGTGTTTTTTCGCTATAGAGGATTTTTTACCACAATGGTCGCAATGGTTTCCACAATAGGCACAAAAATAGTGTCCATTGTGCATTCCATCGTGTCCATCGCGGTTAATAAAAACAGCCTGTTCTTTCCTCGTGCGAAAGTGGCGGCGAGTCGCCGCACGCCGTATCATATCTGGGTACGGGTCGCCGTCGCCGCGCTTCTGGCGGAGCATCTTTTTGTTTTCCCTGCGGCGAAACTGGCGCGGTTCCCGTCGGGCAAGGTCATCACGGATCGCGCGGGCGAAACGCTGTATGTCCGCCTCGGGTCGCGCGGGGAGGACTGCCGCCCGACCTACGTTGCCCAGCCCGAGCATTGGATCGCGCAAGCCGTCGTCGCCACCGAGGACAAGCGTTTCTGGCGGCACACGGGTGTCGATGCCCTCGCCCTGCTGCGCGCCGTGAAGCAGAACGTGTGCAACGCCCGCCGCGTCTCGGGCGCTTCGACGATCAGCACCCAAGTCGTGCGCCTCGTCGAGCCGCGCAAGCGCACATGGGTCAGCAAGGCCGTCGAGGCGCTCCGCGCCCGCCAACTGGAGCGCGCGCTGCCCAAGGCGGACATCCTCTCGCAGTACCTCAACCGAGCGCCCTTCGGCGGCAACATCGTCGGCATTGAATCCGCCGCGCAACGTTACTTCGGCAAGGAGGCGAAGTCCCTCAGCCTCGCGCAAGCCGCGCTGCTGGCGGGGCTGCCGCAGTCGCCCTCGCGCTTGCGCCCCGACCGCTATCCCGCCGTCGCCCGCAAACGCCAACTGCACGTGCTGGGGCGGATGCGGGAGTGCGGCTACATCACCGAAGCGCAACGCCTCGACGCGGAGAACGAGCCCGTGCATGCCCGCTTGCGCGACTACCCGTTCCACGCCCCGCACTTCGCGCAATGGGTCATCGCGCAGAGCGGGGCGGGCGGCTCACACGTACTCCGCACGACGCTCGACCCCGCGTTTCAGGCACTGGCGGAACAGACGCTTGCGCGGCATTTGCGCGAGGCCGACGGAAGCCACGGCGCACTGGTGATCCTCGAAGTCAAGACTGGCGCGGTCCGCGCGTTCGTGGGGTCGCAGGATTACTTCGCGCCTCGCGCCGGGCAAGTCAACGGCGCACTGGCCTCCCGCGCCGCAGGGTCCACGCTCAAACCCTTCGCCTACGCCATGGCGTTCGACGCCGGAATCCTCACGCCCGCCACCGTGCTGGCCGACGTCCCGCGCCATTTCCCCGAGTTGACGCCGCGCAACTTCTCGCTGACCTTCCGAGGCGCCGTCACAGCCCGCGACGCGCTGACCGACTCCCTGAACATCCCCGCCATCGACGTCGAGCAGCGCATCGGGCTGCCGCGCTTCCACGCCCTGCTCCGCGACCTCGGCCTCCAGACCGTGACCGCCCCCGCCGAGCATTACGGCCTCGGGCTGGTGCTGGGCAACGCGCCCATCCGCCTCATCGACATCACCAACGCCTACGCCTGTCTCGCCCGCGGCGGGACATGGCTGCCCATCCAGACCGTGACCCCCTTCCCCGCGCAGGGGACGGCTCGCCGCATCTTCTCGCCGCAAGCCGCATGGCTGGTCAGCGACATCCTCTCCGGCGAGGAACGCGCCATGGACGCCACGCGCCACATCGCCGACGTGCGCCTCCCGACCGTCGCATGGAAAACCGGCACCTCCGCCGGACTGCGCGACGCCTGGACCATCGCATGGAACGCCGACTACGCCATCGGTGTCTGGGTCGGGAACCCCGACGGCTCCTCCGCCGCGCACCTTGTCGGGCGGCAGACGGCGACCCCCATCGCGTGGGATCTGTTCCGCCAACTCTACCCCGACAACCAAGGCCCCCCGTTCACCGCCCCCGACGCGCTCCGCCAGACCCTCGTGTGCGAGGACAGCGGCCTGCTGCCGACACCCGACTGCCCCCACTGCGTCCCCGACTGGCGCATCGACCGCGTCACCCTGCGGCGCACCTGCACGCTCCCGCACAAGCCCAACATCGCGCACAACGCCCCCCCTGTGCCGCCCGCCGCAACCTCATCCAGCGGCATCCGCATCACCTCCCCGCTCGCCGGCACCACCTACCGCCACCTGCCCGGCCTCCCCGGCCTCCGCCAGCAGATCCTCCTGCGGGCCGAAAGCGAACAGGCGGAAGCCTCCGTCCACTGGTTCATCGACGACCGCCCCCTTGGCGTCAGCACCCCCGCCGCCCCCCTCTACTGGGAACTCCAGCGCGGAACCCACACCATCGCCTGTGCCACCCCCGACGGCAAAACCACCCGCATCCGCGTCGCCGTCGAGTGACCCCCGCGCAACACCGCGCTCGACTGCCGCACTTCTTTAATTTTCCACTTGACATCGCCCCCTCTTTATAGAATACTTACATGGTATTCTCAAATGAACCCGTAGGAGGTTAATCAAATGAAAAAGTGTGGTTGTAGTTTGGTGAAGGCAACATCGGTTGCCGCGTGTTCGGTTCTTTTCGCATCCCTCTTTACGTCCGATGCGTTGGCCGCAAACCGGATATGGACAGGGCAGGGCGGCAACAACGTGTGGTCAACGTCAGGCAACTGGGACTCGGGCGTTCCGGGCGCGGGCGATAACGCGATATTCAACGACGCGGCCACCGTCACCGTCACCAGCTCCTTTTCGCTCCAGACGCTCACCGCCAATGCGCCTGTGACGGTCACCATCGCATCGGGCGCGACGCTGGCCTTTATGAACGCGGGCGCCCTCGTCATCGACGTGAAGGCCGACACCGTCATCGACGGCGACGGCGCCATCACGCTCTCGCGCGCCGGGACGGACGAGCTGAACTTCGCGGATCTCCGCCCCGTCGCCGGCGTCACCCTTACCATCGCCGCGCGTATCACGGGCGAGGCCGGTTCGGGCGTCGAGCTCAACGCCGCCGGGACGCTCGTGCTGACCAACCCGCTCAACTCCTACACAGGCTACACGCGCTGCTCCACAGGTGGCGGCGTTATCCTGTTCACCCATCCCGGCGCGCTCGGGCTGGGCATCATGCGCTGCGAGCAATCCGCCCCCTCCAAGTTCGCCTATATCGGTGCGGGCGCGGCGACCCTGCTGAACCCCGTCGGCCTCACGGCCGGTTCCCCGCTGATCGAGAACCTTGGCGGCGGCGCGCTCGCAATCAACGGCGGCATCTCCGCCATCACGGCCGGCGGCAAGACGCTCACCCTCGCCACGCCGGGCGGCCAGCCCATCGTCGTCAACAGCACTATCGCCAACGGCGACGCCACGGTCAGCCTCATCCACGCGGGCCCGGCTTTGCTCACGCTCAACGGCGCCCTCTCGCACACGGGCTACACCACCTTCCGCGCCGACGGCCGCATCGACGCCAACGCCGCGCTCGCCACGGGCAACTATACCGTCGAGTCCGGCGCGACCCTGACCCTCGGGCCGGCCGCGGTCATCGGCGGCGCCACCATCGTCAACACCGACAGCACCTTGGCCATCGAGCATGGCGCGGCCTTCGACCCGTACCGCAGCCTCGCCATGGCGCAGGGGGCCGTCGTCGTGTTCAACGCCACCGCCGCGTCCACCTTCTCCGCGACCCTTCCGCTGACCAACAACCTCAACGGCGCGGGCGCCCGCTGGCTCCTCCCCTCCGCCGCGACGGCCTCCACCGTCACCGTCCCCGAACTCTTCCGCGCCAGCGTCGCCTCCCTCGACATCACCGCAGACCTCCTCGGCACGGCGCAGAACACGCTGTTCATCAACGCCATCGGCGGCGTCCCGACCGTCACCGGTCCGCTCCCCGGCTGGCTCACGGTCAACGGCGGCCCCGCGGTCTATGACGCGACCCTCGGCGTGATGGCCGCCACCGCCACGGGCGGCACGGTCTCCCTCGCCGCGCTCGGGCCGTCCACCATCCCGAACGCCCCCACCGCCGCGGCCGTCATCGACGCGAAAGGCACGGCCGGCGACATCACCCTTGCCGCCGACCCCACGGGCATCTTCTCCCTCACGCAGACGTGGGCGCTCGACCCCGCGCGTGTTAACCTTGGAGGCAAAACGCTCGTGACCTCCCTTGTCGAAATCGACGGCAGCGGCCATGGGCTGACGATTGGCAACGGCCGCGTCACGGCGCCGTCCGCCCTGTCCGCGCCATCCGGCGCGGCGGTGCTCCCGACGCTCCCGGCCGCCCCCATCGCGTGGTTCGATTTCGCGGACGCGAGCACCGTCACGACCGACCCCGGCGGCCGCATCACGGGCGTCGAGAACAAAGGCTCGGCCGGGCCTGCCCTTGATGCCGCCGTGCCGCTCAAATTCGAGCCGACCCTCTACGCCACCGACCCGCTCACGGGCATGGGCGTCTCGCGCACCACGGCCCTCATACCCCAGCAGGGGCTGGCCACCCTCGGCAACACAGGCATCAGCGGGAACGCGGCGCGCACCCTCTTCCTTGTGGCCTCGCGCTCGCCCGTCATGCAGACCCAGTTCTACGCCGTCTATCTGGGCGACGACGTCAGCGGCAACAACCGCGACTTCTGCATCGTCGAGCGCGCCACCCAGTCCTCGTTCTCGACGAAGGGCAACGACATCAATTACAACACCGCCTCGCCCCCCGGCATCAACGTCCTCACCTTCATCACCGGCATGGACGACCCGAACGACGGCGCAGGCTACCGCAATGGCGTGTTCCTGGAGCGCAAGACCTTTGCCTTCGACACCATTGACACGCCCATGTTCATCAACCACCGCCCCAACGGCAACACCGGCAACTACTCCGGCCCCGGCGACGTTGCCGAGATCCTGCTCTTCGACTACACGCTGGAGGAGGCCGACCGCGCCGCCGTCGAGGACTACCTCATGCGCAAGTGGTCCGTCGTCCCTGTGCGCGGCGACAGCATCCTCGCGCTCCGCAACGCGAATGCCGCCTCCGATCTTGCGGTCCCCGCCGCCGTGACCGACCCCTACGGCGCGTCCCTCGCGCTCTTCAAATCCGGTCCCGGCGATGTGACCCTCTCCGGCCTGCTGACCCTCTCCGGCCCGGTCCGCATCAACGAAGGCAACCTGATTTTCGACACCCCTGCCGGTGATTTCACATCCCTGCACAAACCCGTCAGCGGCCCCGGTGCGCTCGTCAAGAAAGGTCCTGGCGACCTCGCCCTCAACCAGACCAACCCCTACACGGGCGGCACCCTCATTCAGGACGGCACCCTCTTCACGGGCGATTTCGCCGGCACCCTCGGCGCGGGCCCCGTGCGCATCGAAGGCACCGGCGCGCTCGACATCCGTTACGGCGCTCGCCCCGTCCCCAACGCCGTCTCCGTCGAGGGCTTCGGGCCGGACGGCCTGGGCGCGTTGCGCAACAGCAGCCTCCACCAAGGGCAGAACAGCGCCTTCGTGAACGTCACCCTCACGGATGACGCCGCCTTCTACGCCAGCCAGCGTTTCGACGTGCGCAACGGCGCGTTCGACTTCGGCGGCCACAACCTCACCCTTAACGGCGGCAACCAGTTCTCCATCGTCAACGCCGCCGTCAGCGGCGTCACCCCCGGTGTCTCCGTCCATTCCGCAGACGGCATCTTCAACTTCGAGTCGTCCGACTTCAAGGGCTCCGCCGCCAACGTCGCCTCCACCGCCCCCGGCGCGGGCATCGCCCTCTACGGCATGGGCGTGCCCATGCTCTGGTCCCTCGACCTCGCGGACGGCGCCTTCCTCCGCGTCAGCGACGGCACCATGAGCACCGACACCAATGTCTGGGCGGGCCCCGTGACGCTCTCGGGCGGCACGGCCAGCTTCAACGCCCTCGCGAACGGCACCGCCACCATCACGGGCGCGATCTCCGGCCCCGGCGGCATCCTCAAAGAAGGCCCCGGCTGGTTCTGGCTCCTCAACCCCAGCAACCCCTACGCGGGCGCGACCTCCGTCACGCAGGGGTCTCTCTACGCCGTCTCTCCGGGGTCGGTCGGCACGTCGGGCAACATCAGCGTCAAGGGCGCCGGCGCGTCCTTTATCGTCCGTGCTGCCTCGGCCACCTCCCCGGACGGCTGGCCCGCGCCGGCCATGAACGCCGCCATCGCCACCGCCGGCACGTTCGAGAGCGACACGTTCCTCGGCATCGACACGTGCTACGACGATTTCGTCTTCTCGGGCAGCTACCCCTTCATCGGTCTGAAGAAGCTCGGCTCATACAAGCTCACCCTTCAGGGCACGGCCCCTGACCTCGGCTCGCTCATCGTGTATGACGGCGAGCTCGACTTGACCAGCACCGGCGCACACAACCTGCACGGCTACAGCGCCTTCGTCGGCTATCAGCCCGACAGCGCCATGCTCGCCACCCTGCGCCTCGCCGACACCACCCTCGAAGTTGACGACCCCGGCTACAACAACGCCAGCGCCGTCATCGGCGCGGGCATCGCCGCCGACGCCCGCGGCATCCTCCACATCGGCGCGGACACCCTCGTGCGCGGCCGCCTCAGCCTCGGCGACCAAGGCGGATCCGTTGGCGCGATCTACCAGACCAGCGGCGTGGTCACCAACATCGCCGGCACGGGCAACGAGTCCAACATCGGCTACTATGGCTACGGCTACTACCGCCTCGACGACGGCGAGCTTGCCATCAAGGGCTCCACCTTCTTCGGCCGCAACACGGGGGCCACGGGCATCTTCGAGCAGCGCGGCGGCGCACTCCGCCTCGGCTCCGGCGGCGCACCCGGCAACGGTGTCATCGGCGACTACTACAACGGCACCCTCACCACCCGCCGGGGCGTCGCGCAGTTCATGCTCTCGGGCGGCACCTTCGACCTTTGGAACCACTCCTTCCAGCTGGGCGAGTGGAATGCCGCCGACCCGACCCAGGGGTATGCCGCCCTCACCCTCGAGAATGACGCGCAGATGACCGGCGTGACCGATTTCAACCTCGCCAACCGCAATGAGGACGCCCAGGCCTTCGTCAACCTCAACGGCGGCTCGCTGACCGTCAAAAACCGTTTCCTCAAAGGCGGCAACAACGCTGCCGGGAACACCTCCCGCGCCGCCATCGCGTTCAACGGCGGCACCCTGATTGTGTCCCCGCCCTCGGCCACACCCCTCTCGCTGGTCCAGACCGGCGCGAACAACGCGCCCGCCCTGCTCAACGTCTATCCCGGCGGCGCGAACATCGACATCGCGTCGCCCGTGGCCTCCGTCCTGATCGCGGAGCCCCTGCGCGCGCCCCCAAACTTGGGCGTCACCGCCGTGAGCATCACCAGCCCCGGCCAAGGGTACATCGCCCCGCCCGCCATCACGTTCACGGGCGGCAACGGCACGGGCGCGACCGCCTTCGCGGAGATCGACCTCGGCACCGGCGAGGTCACCAGCATCCGCATGACCTCCCCCGGCGTGGGCTACACCGCCGCGCCCACGGTCATCTTCCGTGGCGGCGGCACGGTCAACGCGACCGCGACCGCCAGCATCGGCCTCAACGCGTCGGGCGGCCTGACCAAGCTCGGCCCGGGCCTGCTCAGCCTCAACGCCGAGAACACCTACACCGGTCCCACCGTCGTCTCCAACGGCACCCTGCGCCTGGCCGCGGGGCCGCATACCCTCACGCCCTACACGCCCATCACCCTCGCGGGCGGGACCCTCGACCTCGGCGGTGACACGCACACCACCTACACCCCCGTCACCATCGAGGACGGCAGCCTCATCAACGGGGCCCTCGCCGCGCCCGCCATCACCAAGACCGGGCCGGACACCGCGACGCTCTCCGCCACGCCGTCCATCCTCAACATCTCGCGCTACGAGTCCTTCATCCTCTCGCTCGGCCCCGTCGCTTGGTACGACCCGTCCGACACCTCCCCCGGCAACGTCGAACTCCTCAACGACCGCGTCGTCATGCTCCGCAACAAGGGCACGGCCGGTTCTGTCCTCAATGCCGTGCCGTACCCCGTCGGCACCGGCAGGGGGCCGCTCTACACGACCTCCATCTCCCCCCTCGGCGCGGGCGTCATGCGCATTGACGCCGCCGACGCCGCCCTCACCACCATCGGCGACGTCCCCCTCACCGGGACCGCCCCGCGCACCATCGTCGCCATGATGGCCCGCGACGACTCCACCGTCAACAGCGGCCGCGCGTGCGTCGGCATCGGCTCCGGCGCAGAGGGCTGGAGCTTCGAGCTCGGCAACGACGGCACCAAGACCTACCTCTCCGGCATCGGCGCCGCCCGCGACACCCAGTTCGAGGGTATGGACGGCCTCCCGCCGCTCAACCACCTCACCTTCTCCGCAGGGGCCAACACAGGCTGGAACAACAACTTCGCGCGCGACGTGCAGATCTGGCGCTACATCGATGACGTGAAGGGGCTCGAGAGCAAGACCGCCAGCTGGCCCGCCGACATGAACACGGCCTCCGCGCCCTTCAGCTTCAGTCGGCGCGGCGGCGCTATCTATCGCGGTATCATCGGCGAAGTCCTGCTCTTCGACCGCATCCTTTCCCCCGCCGAGATCGAGGCCCTCAAAGACGTCCTCGTCGCCAAGTATATGGTCCTCCCCGAGGACGGCGGCACCGACAGCGTGATCCCGCCCGTCCTTGTCGAGGAAGGCACCCTCCGGCTCTCCCCTGCCCTCACACCGGACATCATCGCCAACATGAACCCCCTCCTGTGGTACGACCCCTCCGACGCGTCCGCCGTCACCACCGATGCCGGCGGCCGCATCCTCTCCATCGCCAACAAGGGCAGCAAGGCCAACATGGACGCCGCCCCCGGCTACGTCAACAACACCGCCCCCCTCCTCGCCCCCAGGCTCGTCAGCGGCGAGGACTCCCACTCCCCCGTCGGCCTGCCCATGATCAACATCGACATCCAGAACGCCGGTCTCGCCAGCAGCGGCACGATCGGCATCTCCGGCAACGCCCCGCGCACCGTCGTCGGCATCTTCGCCCGCAATAAAAACACCACCACCGCCGGCCCGGTCGTCGCCTTCGGATCAAATGGCCCGAACGGCCAGCTTTGGGAGGTCGGCGACCGTCACAGCAGCGTGGTGATCGGCGGCTTCGGCGGCGGCAACTACGACCTTGTCGTCACCCCCCAGAACCCCGAAGGCTCGGCGGACGTGTTCATCGCCACATACGCGGCCGGGCAGGGCGTCGCCTTCTGGCGCACGCTCACCGAACCCATGTTCGCGTCGAACACCGCCTCGACATACGACACCGCCGTCTCCCCGTTCCTCATCGGCCAGCGCCCCGGCGTGATGGGGCGCGAGGACTTCTACGGGCAGATCGGCGAGGTGGTCGTCTTCGACCGCGTCCTCAACGGGGACGAGCGCAATGAGATCCAGCGTTACCTTGTCGCCAAGTGGCTCTCCGACACGCTGAACGACGGCACCGAGTTTGACAACGTGGTCTTCGATGTCGCCACAGGCGCCACCCTCGACCTCGGCAGCAACACGCGCGCGAACATCACCGTCACGGGCGGCGGCACGATCGCCAACGGCGTCATTGGCGACGGCGCCGTCATCAGCCCCGCTGGCGACGACGCCATCGGCACGCTGGCCCTCGACAACGTGGCCTTCGGCGCGGGCTCGGTTTACCGCCTCACCACCGGCGGCGCCCTCAGCGACTGCTTGCTCGTTGACGGCAACCTCGGCAACCTCACCATCGTCCCCGCCGCCGACGTGCCGCTTGCCTACAAAGAATACCTCGTCGCCACCGGGGTCATCACCGGCCTCCCCGCCCTCGACGGCTTTGACAGCAAATACAAGCTCCTCTTGAAAGGCCGCGACCTCTATCTCACCAGCATCGGCGGCACCGTCCTGATCCTAAAGTAGGGGCGTAGGGCATACGCCCAAATGAGGGATGGCAATTTACGGCGGTACAGGAGATAGGGCGTTCGGCGGCAAGCCGCCGAACGCCCTATCTGAAAATCGGCTTGCCTACTCCGGTTTCTCCCACGGCGCGGAGCCGCCGGCCTGGATGTGGGCGCGGAGGGCGTGGGACATCTCGCGCACGCGCTGGGGGGTCTGCTTGGCGAGGTCGGCCTTCTCCTGAGGGTCGTCTTTCAGGTTGAACAGCTGGAGCGGCGAGAAGGGGTCGTTCTGCATCAGTTTCCAGTCGCCTTGGATAAGGGCCTCGTAGCTCTTGCCCATGTATTTCGCACCTCCCTCGCGGCGCACGAAGTAGAGGTCGCGGTTGGGCGTGCCGAGGGCACCGCCCTCGAGGGCGGGGGTTAGGCTCCGCGCGTCCAGCCCGGTCGGCAGCGGGACCCCGGCGAGCTCCAGCGCGGTAGGGAAGAGGTCGAAGACCAGCCCCGTATAGGCGCATTCGCCGGGCTTCACGCGGGCGGGCCAGCGCAGCGCGAACGGGACGCGCAGGCCGCCGTCGTAGTGGTCCTCCTTGCCGCCGCGCCAAGGGTCGTTGCACGACGCGAAGTTGAGCGCGCCGCCGTTGTCGGAGGTGACGGCGATGATGGTGTCCTGTGCCAGCCCGGCGGCCTCCAGCGCGTCGAGGAGCTTGCCGATGCCGTCGTCAAGGTGCTCGATGAGGGCGACGAGCGCGGCGCGTTTGGGGGAGAGCGACGGGTCGCGCGCCTGGACGCGGGCGAGCCAGTCGGACGGCGGCTCGATGGGGCAGTGCGGCGCGTTGTAGGCGAGGTAGAGGAAGAAGGGCTTGCCCTTCTCCTTCGCCCGCTCGCGCACGTAGTCGCAGGCCCAGCCGGTGAAGAGGTCGGTCGCGTGGCCGGGCGGGTCGATGACCTCGCGGTCGCGGCGCATATAGTTGTGGCCGAGGCGGCGGTGGGTGGTGTAGCTGTCCATCATGTCGCCGAGGAAGCCGTGGAAGAAGTCGAAGCCGCGGCTGTTGGGGACGTTCGGCTCCTCGAGGCCGAGGTGCCACTTGCCCACGAGCGCGGTGTGGTACCCCGCCCGCCGGAGGTGGTCGGCGAGGGTGGGGACGGACGGAGAGAGGTAGCCCCACGTGTTGTCGGTCTCGGTGCGGATGACGCCCGGCACGCCGACGCGGTCGGGGAATTTCCCGGTCATCAGCGCGGCGCGCGAGGGCGAGCAGACCGTGCAGTTCGCGCGCATGTTCGGGAAGACGAGGCCCTCCTTGCCGATGCGGTCGATGCTCGGGGTGCGCACGTCCGCGCGCCCGTAGAGCGACACGTCGGAATAGCCGAGGTCGTCGGTCAGGATAATGATGATGTTGGGCTTCGCGCCCTTCACGCCCTGCGCGAACGCGGATGCCGCCGCGCACAGGACCACGATACTCCAACACAGGTATTTCCGCCTCATCGTAACCTCCGTCTTTCTCAAATTAGAATTACCATAGCATTATTCCGCGCCCACCGCAACCCTGATCGCGAGATTTTTCCAGCGGATTTTTCCAGCGCCAGCAAAAGGCCCATTTCGCGCTCCCTCATTTTTTTTCCCTTTCCGCAAACATTACGCTTGCTTATTTCGACAAAATCACATATTTTGTCATTTCGTGTTTTTTCTGCGGACTATGACCATACGGACTTTACTTGAGCAGTCGGTGGCGCGCCACCCTGACCGCACTGCGATACGCTACCGGCGCGATGGCGTCTGGCTCAGCCGGACGTACAAGGATTTCGCTTTCGGCGTGAGCCAGATGGCGGAGTGCCTCGTCCAGCTCGGGCTCCGGCCAGGCGACAACCGCGTGGCGTTCATCCTGGAGAACTCCCCCGAGTGGATGGAGGCCTACCTCGCCGTGACGGGCATCGGCGCGCAGGTCGTGCCGCTGGACCCCAAGCTGAAGAAGGAGGAGATCCAGTATGTCCTGCACGACTCGGGGACGGCGCTGGTCGTCACGGACGCATGGCACGCGCAGCACACCCTCCCCGAAATCCTGCCGGCGCTCCCCAACGTCCGCCACGTCATCGCGACGGGCCCCGCGGGGCAGGACTGCGCGCCCGTCGCGGGCCGCCCCTGCCACAGTTACGAGGGCCTGCGCGCGCGGGTGGCCGACGCGCCGCTGGCGTTCTACGCCGCGCACGCGGCCGCGCCGCAGGACATCGCCTCGATCATCTACACCTCGGGCACGACCGGGAGGCCGAAGGGCGCGATGCTGACGCACAACAATTTCTGCTGCGACGCGGAGGCCGCGCTGACGCGCATGGACAGGATCGTCACGTCGGCGGACGACTTCTTCATCGTGCTGCCGCTGTTCCATTCGTTCTCGTTCCTGACGAATTTCGTGCTGCCCATCCTCTGCACGTCGGGGATGCTGTTCGTCGAGAGCCTGAAGACGGTGGCGGACGACATGAAGGCGCTGCGGCCCACCATCGCGATGGTCGTGCCGCTGCTGGTCGAGAAGATGATAAAGAAGGTCGAGGAGCGCATCAACGCCAGCCCCGTGACGCGGCTCTTGATGAGGGTCGGGCTGGGCAAGCTCGTCGGCAAGGGCGTGCGCAAGAACCTCGGCGGGCGGATGCGCCTGTTCATCGTCGGCGGCGCGCCCTGCCCGGTGCACGTGCTGACCGGCTTCACGCGGCTGGGCATCCGGATCTCCGAGGGGTACGGGCTGACCGAATGCTCGCCCGTCGTGGCGGTGAACCCCATCTTCGCGCCGCGCATCGGCACGATCGGGAAGGTCGTCGCGGACAACTACGTGCGCGTCGCGGAGCCGAACGAGCAGGGCGTGGGCGAGCTCCAGGTGCGCGGCGCGATCGTCATGCGCGGCTACCTCAACAACCCCGAGGCCACCCGCGAGACGTTCGACGGCGACTGGCTGCGCACGGGCGACCTCGCCTCCATCGACGCGGACGGCTACATCACCATCCGCGGCCGCAAGAAGGCCCTCATCGTCAACCGCGAGGGCAAGAACATCTACCCCGAGGAGGTCGAGAACGTCATCGCCCGCCACCCGTTCATCAAGGACGTCATCGTGCTGGGCTACACGGAGCGGGGGCAGCCCGGCGAGCGCGTCGGCGGAATCGTCGTCCCGGACCTGGAGGCCATCGCGGCCGAGCATCAGGGGCAGGAACCCTCTTGGGAGGCCGCCGAGAAATTCATCCGCGACGCCATCGCCGGGCAGTGCCGCGAGCTGGCCGACTACAAGCACCTGCGCAAAATCCGCGTCCAGCGCGAGCCGCTCGAACGCACCTCCATCCAGAAGGTCCGCCGCGTGGCGTACCAAGGGAGCTTGGACAATTGAACGTAACCGCAACCAACAACGTAGAAAAGGAACAACCATGAGTGCTTCAAACCCGAATGAAAAAGCCCCGCTCGTCCGCATCATGCCGTGCCTCGACATGCAGGGCGGGCGCGTCGTCAAAGGCGTCCGCTTCGTCGAGATCAAGGACGCGGGCGACCCCGTGGCCTGCTGCAATGCCTACTGCGCCGCGGGCGCGGACGAGCTGGCCATGCTGGACATCACCGCGACCGTCGAGAACCGCGGGACGCTGCTGGCGGTCGTGCGCGCCGTCGCGGCCGAGGTGACCGTCCCCTTCACCGTCGGCGGCGGCATCCGCGACGTCGCCTCCGCCGCGGCCGTGCTGGACGCGGGCGCGCACAAGGTGTCCACCAGCAGCGCCGCGTTCAGGAACCCCGAGGTCATCAAGGAGATGGTCGCGGAGTTCGGCGCGGACCGCATCACCGTCGCCATCGACGCCGCGCAGAACCCGGCCTTCCCCTCGGGCTACGAGGTTTACATCGACGGCGGCCGCACCGCCGCCGGGATGGACGCCGTCGAATGGGCCAGGCGGGTGGACGGCTTCGGGGTCAAGGTCATCCTCCCCACGAGCAAAAGCACGGACGGCGTGCGCACCGGCTACGACCTCCCGCTGATTGCCAAGATCAAGCAGGCCGTCGCCGCAGAGGTCGTGGCCTCCGGCGGCGCAGGGACGCTCGAGCACTTCCTCGAAGCCGCCCGCGCGGGCGCGACCGTCCTGCTGGCCGCCTCCGTGTTCCACTTCAACATCATCTCCATCTCCGGCCTCAAGGCCTACCTCAACGCCAACGGCATCCGCACGTTGAATTAGAGCCTGCATTCAATTTTTTGACCACAGCGGGCACAATATAGTGCTTTCACTTGACATTGGTGCATACTTGATGCATCAGAAACCACCCCGTCAGCCTGCGGCTGCCACCCCTCCACAGGAGGGGAATTGCTGGCAAAATTCCCCTCCTGTGGAGGGGTGGCAGCCGCAGGCTGACGGGGTGGTTTCGACGGGGGTTGTTTCACGAGAAATCTACCAATGTCAAGTGAAACCACTATATTGTCATTTAAGGTGAAGTTGTCACAGCCTTCTATGAAAACGCCGAAGGCGTGTAACGTGAGTAACCGCCGGTGGAGCGAGCGTATGCGAGCGGAACCGGCGGACGGCAGATGCTCGCCATCAGCCCCGGCAGGGGCTGAACAAGGCCCATCATTCAGCCCTTGCAGGGCTGGTGTTTCTGACTGCCCCTGCCGCCGGTTCCGCTTACGCTCCACCGACGGTTACTCGTGTTCAGCACGCTGCGGTGCTATGTGACAACATCAGGTTAAACTGCTATAGTGTGAAAATCATTGTGCCTATTGTGGTAAAAAAACTTCTTTGAAGGTTGAATACAAGTTCTTAGATTTGCTGCGAAAAAAACATTTATCACCGCCCTCTTTTCCGATACAATGGAATCAATCGTTGGAATCCGTTTAACAAGGAACAGGTTATGGCAAGGTTCAAGATTGCGGCGAACATGGAGTTCGTGCGGAGCGCGGACAAGGGCTTCGAGGCCGGGGTGAAAATCGCGGCGGAGTTGGGTTACAAGTACATCGAGCCGATGGTGCACACGGGCTGGGAGCTGCTCAGCGAGGTGCATTATTTCCACTCGTACTCGATGGAGCAGGACAACCTGCTCATGCCGGAGATCTGCGCCAAGTACGGCGTGAAGGTCGCGAGCCTCAGCGCGCACAGCCCCCTGATGCGCCCGGAGGCCGCCGTGCCGCGCCTCACCCGCGCCATCGAGCTCGCGGACGCGTGCGGCGCGCGCTTCGTCAACACCGACGAGATGGTCAAGCCCGACTGGATGAGCGACGCCTTCGCGCACGAGGTCATGCGCTACTCGCTCGCCCGCGCGGCGCAGTGCGCGGCGCGTCACAAGGTCTATGTGTGCGTCGAGCCGCACGGCGTTTACACGCGCACGTCCAAGGGGCTGATGAAGATTGTGCGGCTGGTGGATTCGCCGTGGGTACAGGTCAACTGGGACACGGGCAACTCCTACCTCGCGGGCGTGGAGGATCCCTACAAGGGCTTGGAGGCGGTGCGCGACTGCGTCTATCACGTCCACGCCAAGGACATCGACATGAAGCAGTCCGCGAGCGAGCGCGGCAAGGTCACGGGTACACCCGTCGGGTGCGCGTGTGGCGACGGCGTGGTGGACTGGGAGCGCGTGCTGAAAATCTTGTCGCCGCTCGACCGCGAGATTTTCCTCAGCGTCGAATGCGGCACCATCGAACAGGCCGACAAGAGCATCCGCTTCCTGCGGAAACTTTTGAAGAAGTAAACGGTGAATAATTTTAACCACAATAGGCACAATGGTTTTCACTATAGACACAATGGCAATGCTTTGAAAATAGTGTCCATTGTGCAAACTATAGTGTCCATTGTGGTTAGAAAAAAAAGAGACATGAACATGAAGAGAATAATCGTTAGCGCATTGGTGGCGGTGTCCGCCGCCGTTGGCTTCGCGGAGTGGGACACATCGAAAGAAGGACAGATTGCTTATCAACGTGATGGGAAGGATGTTTGGCGTTTTCACAATACAGGTGCTATCAATAAACCATTCTTCGACCCGTTGTGCGTCGTTGGCGGGCCGTCGCTGACGTGGGCGCGACCGGCTGACCATGTGTGGCACTACGGGCTGTGGTTCTCTTGGAAGTACATCAACGGCCTGAACTACTGGGAGGAGAAGGGCGGCAAGGCGGAAGGGGTTATTCTCCAAAATGCGTTAGAAAAAACAGAGACAATGCTGGACGGCTCTATAACTATTGGAAGAGAGTTTGTGTATGATCGAGAACCACTTAAGGAAAAAAAAGCTTCGCTGGTGGAGGAGCGCACAATCACCATTTCCGCTCCAGCGGAGGACGGCTCGTATTACATGGATTGGAAGATGGTGTTCACGGCTCTTGTGGATGTGAAGCTCGACCGCACGCCGATACCCGGCGAGCAGGGCGGGCAGAGCTGGGGCGGCTATGCGGGGCTGTCCATGCGGTTCGCGGACGGGATGAAGGACGTGGAGACCGTCGCCACGGGCATCGGCCGCGTCACGCGCAACAAAGACAACCGCCTCGACACCACGGCGGCGGCGATGGAGCAGAGCGGGATCATCGACGGCAAGCCCTACGGTGTCGCCATCCTCGCGCACCCCGACAACCCCCGCGCCCCCGGCGACTGGTACGCGCTGGAGGGCGGCAACTTCAACTTCTTCAACGCCGCGTTCCTGCTCAAAGAGCCGTACACCCTCCCCAAGGGCGAGACCCTCACCCTCTGCTACCGTGTGCATATCCACCCCGGCCGCTGGGGCGTTGACGAGTTGCAAGCCCGCGCCGAGTCGTATGCCGCGCAACCACTGAAGATTGAGATGAGGATCAATGAAGCGATTGAGCAGTGAGTTGCCGCAGTGAATCGCAAAAAAGATTTACCCCTCAATAAAAAAGCGCTTATGAGTTTTCGCGTCTTTCGTGTTTTTCGCGGTTCATTTCAGGTTGTGACCTCGCCCCGGATTGCGCATTGATGAAAAGTCTTTTGGGGGACGCATATCAGCGGACCGGGAGCCCTTCCGGGAGCGCGAGGTTTTCCGGGAGCGCAGGGCGGAAGCCTTGCGCTCCCGGCAACGGGCGGCTACCTCTCCCTGAAAGCCCGCCGATATCGCGC